>CAUJED010000145.1:0-57812 GCA_963169535.1 Bacteroidota bacterium
GTCCTTCGGCCGCCCGGATGTGGACAATGCGCTGAACCGCTTCATCGCCGACACGGCGGGCTGGATGGTGGTGAAGGGCATCTACAACGCGCGCGGCGGCGAACGTTATGTGCAGGTGGGCAATTTCCAGCTGTGCGACCGGACCAGCCGCAAAGCGGTGACCGGGAACCGAAGCAGCGGCACCCTGCAGAACATGAAGCGCAAAGCCGATGCCGACCTCGACCCCGACAAGGATCGCGGACTGCGCCGGCGCCTGCTGGCCACCCAGGCCTATGCCTATGTGGACGCCGTTTCGCTGGTGCCCCTGGGCCATAGCGACGAAGCCCGCGTGCTGCAAGCCTCGGATGCCTGCCCGGCCGATCCCGCTCCGCCACCCCCCGCCATGGATCTTGTCCCCGACCCCACGTTCGACCTGAACCTGCCCGCGCATGGTGCCGCCTGGAAGAACGCCAGCGGTGGTACGCCCGACTTCCTGAAGGACCGCACGGGCATCTACCTGTACTCCGCCGTGAATAAGGATCACCGCGAATTCATCCAGACACCGCTGAAGGAACGGCTCGATCCCTGTGGGGTGTACGACGTGCGCCTGCGGATCCTGCGCGACGCCACCTACGCCTACGCCGTGGACCGGATCGGCATAGCCCTCACCGAAGCCTTCGAGAACGACCGGCGACGCGACCTGCTGACCTACCCGGTACGGTGGGAGCTGAGGTCGGCCGGGGTGATGGACAACGCCAGCGGCTGGACCACGCTCTGTGGCACCATCGAAGGCGGTGGATGCGCGGACCGGCTGATCGTAGGCAACTTCAGCAGCGACGACAGCACCACCATCGTCCAGTACGATCCGCAGGGCGGGCCGTTCGCCTACTACTTCGTGGACGATATCTCCCTGTGGCGCACCGGTACGGTGGAAGGGTGCACCACACGCTGTCCGGAAGAGCTGGTGGCCACACCGACCGTGTTGGACACCGCCGCCGAAGCACCACGCTGGCCCTTGTCACTGCACTTCGCGGTGAACGACCATGTGCCCGGCGCGGACCTCCTGCCCGTGGCCGAGGACCTCTTCCACCAGTTGGCCGAACATCCGGGCCTGGTGGTGCTGATCGAAGGCCATACGGACGATACCGGCAATGAGCACGCGAACCGGAAGCTGGCCGAGCGGCGTGCGAAAGCGGTATGGTCGGAGCTCGTGCGGCTTGGCGTGGAGCCCGGGCGCATGCAGGTGGTGGTCGTGGGCAGCCAGGCGCCAGTGGCCACCAACGCCACCGAACAAGGCCGCGCGCAGAACCGCCGTGTCACCATCACACCGCGCACTGCGGAGCCCTGACGGGCCGACCTTAACTTGGCCCCGCCAGCCCATGCGCTACAACGCCTCCCCCTTCGCAGAACTTCCCGTGGTGGTGAAGAACCTGCTCATCATCAACGGCATCGTCTTCCTCATCAAGATCACCGGACTGGGCGACTTCGGTGGCACGGACATGGATACCCTGTTCGGCCTGCACTTCTTCTCCTCGCCGTTGTTCAAGCCCTGGCAGCTGGTCACGCACATGTTCATGCACGGTGGCTTCACCCACCTCGCGCTCAACATGCTCGGCCTCTTCATGCTGGCCCCACCACTGGAGTACAAGTGGGGTTCGCAGCGGTTCCTGGCCTTCTACATGCTCACCGGGGTGGGTGCGGCGCTGTTCTACTCCGGGGTGCACGCCATCGAATACCTGCAGCTGGCGAGCGAAGTGGGGCAGCAAGCCGTGGAAGAGGTGAAGCGCAACGGCCCGGACCTGTGGGCGCAGTACCAGAACTACACCGACCCGGCCCTGGGCCGCATCAACCAGTTGTTCAACATCCCCATGGTGGGTGCGAGCGGAGCCATCTATGGGGTGCTGCTGGCCTTCGGCATGACCTTCCCGAACGTGGAGCTGATCATGTTCCCGTTGCCCATCCCGATCCGAGCCAAGTACTTCGTGCTCATCCTCGGTGCCATGTCCATCTTCAACAGCTTGGACAGCAACCCCGGCGACAACGTGGCGCACCTCGCCCATCTGGGCGGCATGGTGGTGGGCTTCATCCTGATCCGGATGTGGCGGCACCGGGGCAACGGCGGTTCGGACTGGTACCGGTGAAGATGCAGACCACTGTTCATCAACCGCTTGCGACGATCAACAACGCGACCGGTGATCCCGATCGTACGAGCGGTAGGCCACAAGGCCGATCAGGAGCGAACTTTGCAGGGTAGCGGTCCCTCCGGTGGCAGCACCCCGCACCGGACCCGAAACACCTGAGCCATGGGGATCCAAGACGACCTTCGCATGCAGTGGCGCACCGGCGGCATGGTGGTACGCCTGCTGTTGATCAATGTCGCGGTGTTCGTGGCATTGATCGCCATTCAACTGGTGCTGTCCATCGCCATGGGCGACCGTATGACGGGCATGGCGGCACTGGACCGCTACGTGGTGCAATGGCTGCGCTCCACCTCCGACCTTGGAGCCTTGCTGCTGAAGCCATGGACGGTGTTCACCTACATGTTCGTACACACCGGCCTGGGCCACATCTTCTGGAACATGATGCTGCTCTGGTTCGGTGGGCGCCTGTTCCGGGACCTGCTCGGCGATAAGCGGTTGCTGGGCAATTACCTGCTCGGCGGCCTCAGCGGGTCCGCGCTCTTCGCCCTGTCGCAGAACCTGTTGCCCGGCTTCCACGGCGGCCTGCATGCGGGCATACAAGGCGCCTCCGCAGCTGTGCTCAGCGTGTTCGTGGGCATCGCGGCCTACCGACCGGACATGGTGGTGCACCTGATCCTGATCGGCCCGGTGAAACTGATGTATGTGGCCGCGGTCTTCGTGCTGCTCGACCTGGTGGGCATAGGCTCCGGCGATGGCGTGGCGCACGAAGCGCACATCGGTGGTGCCCTGTACGGCCTGCTCTCCTCGCTCCAGCTCAAACAAGGGCGCGATTGGTCGCTCGGCTTCGTGGAACTGCTGGAGCGGCTCTGGCCCTTCCGCGCGCGGAAGGCGAGGATGCGGGTGGAGAAAAGCTTCACCCGGAGCACGCCACAGAGCGATGCGCGCTACAACGCGGATAAACGCGAGAAACAGGCCCGGGTGGACAACATCCTGGACAAGATCTCGCGAAGCGGGTACGACAGCTTGAGCAAGGAAGAGAAGGACTACCTCTTCAAAGCGAGCGATGGCCGGTAGCGAGGGAAGGCACCACCCGCAGACCGGGTGGTGCGAACAACGGTGAACAGGATACGCGAAACCGAGGAAAGGCCCGCAAAGCCAACGATGGCCCGAGCACGGCCCTCGCGCTGGCTCACCCCTATGTGGTGGCTGAACATCCTGGCCGCCGTGGTCCTCTTGGTGACCTATCTGGCACCGCATGTGAGCCCCACCCTCTCGTGGATACCGGCACTACTGGCCATGACCTTCCTGTACCAGGTGGTCCTCCATGCGCTGTTCGTGGCCTGGTGGTTCTTCTTCCGCCGCAAGCGCATGCTCCTTTCGGGCGGCCTGCTGTTGCTGGGGTACGCCCATGTGGCCGACCATGTCCAGCTCTTTGGCCACGATGCCCCCACCACCGCCATCCGCGGCGAAGGCGTGAAGGTGATGACCTACAACGTGCGGCTGTTCGACCTGTACGACTGGAGGGGGAACAAGGCCACGCGCGATGCCATCTTCGCCGTGTTCGAGCGCGAGTCGCCCGACATCCTCTGCCTTCAGGAATACTTCCACAGCCCCAACAAGCGGTTCTTCCCTACGCGCAAGAGCCTCTTGGGAGAGCTCGGGTACAAGGCCTACCACGAGGGCTTCACCAACACGGTGTCGCGGTACGAGCAGTACTTCGGCATCGCCACCTTCAGCCGCTATCCGATCGTTGGCAAGGGAGCCATGTCCTTCCCGGAGAATCCCTTCAACAACTGCATCTGGACGGACATCGCCTTGCCCGAGGACACCATACGGGTGTACAATGCCCATTTGGCGAGCTACCATTTCGGCGATGCCGACTACAAATTCCTCAAGGCCCTGGACACGGATACGCATACGGACACCCTGAAGCAAGGCAGCGAACGGATCCTGAAGCGGCTGCTCCACGGTTTCCGACTGCGCGTGGGCGAAGTGCTACGCATTGCGGAACACATGCGGCAGAGCCCCCACCCCGTGCTGTATTGCGGCGACATGAACGATGTGCCGATGAGCTATGGGTACGCCACCCTGCGTGCGCTGCTCAACGACGCCTTCGTGGAGAGCGGTCGCGGCACGGGTGGCACCTACATCGGCGACCTGCCCAGCCTACGGATCGATCACATCCTGTACGGCCATGGGCTGCACGCCTGGGATTTCCGGACCTTGCCCGATGAACTGAGCGACCACCGCGCGATCACGGCCCGGATAGCGCTTACAGCGAACTGACGAGCGCCCCCTCAACGCTCCTCGATGGCTGGCTCCTCCAGCAGCACCGGCGGGGTATGTACGCTCATCACGGCCTCCACCACATACCCTTTGGCGCGCAACCCGTGGATCAAGCCCAGAGGCGAAGGCAGGTGTGCCGCACCGATCAGGAAGAAGACCGGCTCGCCCTTCTGCAAGAGGGTATCCATCCGTTCCACCATGCGGTGGTTCCGCTCGGTGAGCAGTGCACGCTCGAACTCCGCTGGCATGCCACCGGCCTTCTCGCCCTCGGCCATCAAGGCTTCGAGGTCCTGCCTGGCATAGGCGTTGAGCATCTCGTCCATGGCATCGGGGTGACCACCGTTGTCCACATGATCCAGGAGCATGGTCGCCTGCACCTTCAGCGGTACGGCATCGATGGCGGCGATCTGCTCAGCGGCCGTTTCGATACCGATCACACGCTTTCCGTTGTTCAACGCCCGGTGTTGGAGGTATTGGTCCAACACCATCGTCTGTTCGCCACCGCCAGCATTCATCTGGTTCTCGGTGAGGATGGCGAGCACGAAGAAGGGCTTCAACGAGGACAGCATGGGCGCCATGAACCCGAGTTCGTCCTTCATCGCGGCCTCCACCCGGCTCCACTCCTTCTTCTTATAGAGGTTCACGAGTTTCTGGCCGTTGGGCAGGCGCATGGTGGTGAAGAGCGCCTTGCCCAGCTCCTTGTCCGCCGAGAGATCGAGCTCGCCTGCGGCGATGGCGCACCGGTCCAGTGCGGGAAGCACCGAATCGCCGAACTGGAAGGCCCGGTCGTCCTTGCTGTGGACCGTTCCGTAGAGGTAGCTCGCAGCACTGGTTCCCGATGCCTGGATCCGCCAAAGCAAACTATGTGGCAGGGGGTCCTGGGCAGGAACGAGGTGGACGAAGAACAGCGGAAGTAGGGCGAAGGCGCGCATGGCCCCAAGGTAGCACCCTATACCCTTCGGGCGACGATCCGTCCCAAGGGCTACCTCCACCTGCGAGAAATGAAGGCGGCATGGGTTCCCCGATCAGGGCTACGGGCCAGAACGGATCGGGAGTGAATGGGCGCTCCCTCCGCGCCTTTGGCTCATGGGGTGGCCATGGCCTGGCCTTGATCCGTGCCCTTCAACTTGCCTTCAAGGGAATAGGACGTTCCAAGGGATGCGCTAGAACGCGCATGGAAGAGGCCCGAACGCCAATGGTATCAGTCGGCAGCGAAAGCCAGTGCGAACGAGGCGATGGCGAGCACGGAGAACAACAAGACACTGATCCTGATCAGGTTGGTGCGGTCGGCAGGGCGTGTACGAAGCATGGAGCGAGGCACTTTCGATACACTCCTATGACGGGACATTCCGGGATGGTTGCTTCGATGGGCCACGGAGGATGGGAGCGATGAACGACCCACGCAAGGCCTCACCACCTTGGGCGATGCCGTGGCCACGGCTCCACCAACCGGCACTTGGATACCTTTGCGGCCATTCGCCGTGGCCATGGGCACATGTCCATCTGGGCGCATGGTAAAGATGAGTTCGCCCCGCACCGTCGCCTTCCACACGTTGGGCTGCAAGCTCAACTTCAGCGAGTCCAGCACACTGGCCCGGTCGCTGGAGGAGGCGGGTTATGCCAAGGTGCGGCAGGAAGAGCGCCCCGATGTGTTCGTGCTGAACACGTGCAGCGTTACGGAGAACGCCGACAAGGAGTGCCGTAGGCATGTGCGTCGGTTCCAGTCCATCAACCCTGAAGCGTTCATCGCCGTGGTGGGCTGTTATGCCCAGTTGAAGCCCGAGGAGATCGCCGGCATTCCCGGTGTGGACCTGGTACTGGGCGCCAGTGAGAAGTTCGACCTGGCCACGTACATCGAGGAGCGGATCGGTGAGCGGAGCTCCGCCAAAGATGCCGGGGAAGCCCCTGTCGGCAGGGCGTACCATTCGCCGATCAAGGAGCTCAAGCACTTCGTGCCCAGCTACAACGCCAACGATCGCACCCGCACCTTCCTGAAGGTACAGGATGGGTGCGACTACTTCTGTTCGTTCTGCACCATCCCCTTGGCCCGGGGCAGGAGCCGGAGCGCCACCATCGCCGACACCCTGGCGCAGGTGGCCACCATCGCCGCATCGGGGGTGAAGGAGATCGTGCTCACCGGGGTGAACACGGGCGACTTCGGCAAAGGGCACGACCAGACCTTCCTTCAACTGATCGAAGCACTGGACAAGGTGGAAGGCATAGACCGCTTCCGGATCAGCAGCATAGAGCCGAACCTTTGCCATGATGGCGTGATCGACTTCGTCGCCTCGAGCGCACGTTTCGCGCCACACTTCCACATGCCGCTCCAAAGCGGCAGCGACGCCATCCTGCAACGCATGCGCCGCCGGTACGACACCGCGCTCTACGCCGAACGTGTCCACCGGATCAAGGCGCGGATGCCGCACGCGTGCATCGGCGTGGACGTGATCACCGGCACCCCCGGCGAGACCGATGCGGAATTCCTGAGAACACACGCGTTCCTCCGCAGCATACCGGTGGACTACCTGCACGTGTTCACCTACAGCGAACGTGCCAACACCACCGCGGTGCGCATGGAGGAGGTGGTTCCCGTGGAGGTACGCCGCGAGCGCACCAGACAACTCCGGATCCTCAGCAACAAGCTGCAACGGGCATACTACCAACAACACCTCGGCACCACGCGCCCAGTGCTCTTCGAGGCCGAGGAGCACGAAGGCCGGATGCTCGGTTTCACGGACAACTACCTGCGGGTGGACCTGGCGTATGACCCGGCCCTGGTGAACACGATCGTCCCGGTCCAGTTGCAGCACATCGATGGGGAAGGGCATATCATCGGCGCTGCACAGCCCTCCCCCCCTTCCGTAGGGTCCCGTGGGGAAGTCCACCTGTTCTCACCCGCCGAAACCAACCCTACCTGACCCACTCCGGTCAGATGCCGATCCACCGCCCGAAAGGATCCGCGAGCCAGCGACCAAGCGATGTACCCCACGATATACCATGCCCTCCTGGACCTCACCGGTCTCGACCTTCCGTTCCTGCGGTTCCTGAACAGCTTCGGGTTCTTCGTGGCGTTGGCCTTCGTATTCGCCAGCTGGACACTTGGGTTGGAACTGCGTCGCAAAGAGGGACTGCAGCTGCTTCAACCGGTCACGCGCAAGATCACCGTGGGCCTGCCCGCCACGCCCACCGAATTGGCTTGGAACGGACTGCTCGGCTTCCTACTGGGCTGGAAAGGCCTCTACCTTCTCCTGAACTTCGGAGAGGCCAGCGCCGACCCGCAGGGCTTCCTCCTCAGTGGCAAGGGCAGCTTCCTGGGCGGTGTGGTGGTGGGCGCCCTGCTGGCCTGGTTGAAATGGCGGGAGAAGGACAAGGCCAAGTTGGCCGAACCGAGGACCGAAGTGATCCGCATGCAGGCGCACGAGCATGGCGGCAACATCACCATGGTGGCGGCCCTGTGGGGCCTTATCGGAGCCAAGCTCTTCCATTGGCTGGAGAATCCAGATGAGTTCATCGGGTTCATCAAGCACCCCGGCGGCGATGGGGTGTTCAGCGGGCTCACCATGTACGGTGGTCTGCTCGTGGCGGGCTTCATGGTGATCCGGTACTTCCGCAACAACGGCATCCCGGTCTGGCACGGTGCGGACAGCGCGGCGCCCGGCGTGATGTTGGCGTATGGCGTAGGCCGCATCGGCTGCCAGGTGAGCGGCGATGGGGATTGGGGCGTGGTGAACCTCGCCCCCGCCCCGCGATGGATCCCGGACTGGCTGTGGAGCTACACGTATCCCAACAACGTGAACGGCGTGGGCATACCCTACACCGGCCAGCCTTGCTTCGAGGGCTATTGCACGGTGCTGCCCGAACCCGTGTGGCCCACCCCGCTCTACGAGACCATCGTGTGCGTAGGGTTCTTCTTCCTCCTTTGGGCCCTGCGCAAGCGGATCACCACGCCCGGCATCATCTTCTTCCTCTTTCTCCTGCTCAACGGCATCGAGCGGTTCTTGATCGAGAAGATCCGCGTGAACGTGGCCTTCGCCGGCACTTGGACCCAAGCCGAAGTGATCTCCCTCGGACTGATCATCGTCGGGATCGCGGGCATCATCTGGAGGCGCCAACGAACCGCCACTGCAACGAACGGGAGCACCGACAACTGACCCTCTGTCATCTTCATGGAACTCAAGAAACTCACCCAACAGGTCGAAGCCATCTGCATCGATGTGGCCGACTTCATCCGCAGCGAGGCCGGCAAGCTCACGGCGGCGGGCATCAGCGAAAAAAGCGCCAATAACCTGGTCACCCACGTGGACCACACCGCCGAGGACCGGCTGGTGGAGGCCCTGGAGAAGATCCTGCCCGAGGCGGGCTTCATCGCCGAGGAAGGAAGTGGGGAGAAAGGCGAAGGCCTGAACTGGATCATCGACCCGTTGGACGGCACCACGAACTTCGTTCACGGGGTGCCCTGCTACTGCATCAGCATCGCCCTGGTGAACGGCACGGAACCGGTACTGGGGGTGGTGCACGAGGTCACCCGCGACGAGCGCTTCACCGCGTGGAAAGGGGGTGGCGCCTACCTGAACGGGAAGCGGATCCAGGTCTCGCCGCGCCGGGAGTTGCAGGAGAGCCTGCTGGCCACGGGTTTTCCGTACGACGACTTCGGCTACGAGGCCGAATACATGGACCTGCTTCGCGAGCTGATGCACCGCACCCGCGGCATTCGGCGACTGGGCAGTGCCGCAGCGGACCTGGCGTACGTGGCCTGTGGGCGCTTTGAGGCCTTCTACGAATACGGGTTGAACAGCTGGGATGTGGCCGCCGGCGTGCTGCTGGTGCGCGAAGCGGGCGGGCGGGTGAGCGGATTCGCCCCGAGCAAGGACCCGCTCTTTGACGAGGAGATCGTGGCCAGCAACCGCGCCGTGCACGACGAACTGCTGGAGGTGATCGAACGGAACTGGCAGCGCCAGGATTAGGCGTACCACCCGCCGGTGATGCCGCAGGAACCCCACCGGTCATGGGAACGTACAACACGATCCATCGGACCTTCGCCCTTGTGAGATGAACAAAGAACTGATCCGCCCGCTCACCGCCCTGCGGTTCTATGCGGCCTTCATCGTCTTCTCGTTGCACGCGCACATGCTGCCGGGCTTGCAGTGGCTGGGCCATACGCACGCCGAGTTGCAAGGTCGTGTGGGGGTCTCGGTCTTCTTCGTGCTCAGCGGCTTCATCATGACCTATGTGTACTACGGCGAGGACCAATGGAAGCCCACGCGCGCCAACGCCGGCCGTTTCCTGATCGCCCGTGTGGCGCGGATCTTCCCGCTACACCTGCTCACCATGCTGCTGTGCATGCCGTTGGGGTTGATGAGCAACACCTCGCGGATCGAGTTGCAGAACCTACCGATCCACATCGCCCTGTTGCAGGAGTGGAGCCCCGTCGGCTACCCGGGCCCGGGCCCCAACAAGGTATCGTGGACCTTGAGCGTGGAGATGCTCTTCTACGTGATGACCCCCTTTCTCTTCGCGGGTATGCTGAAGGCCGGCAAGCGCAAGCTCCTGTTCCTGGGTTCGTTGTTCGTTATCCTGGCGGCGCTCACCATCGCGTTCTTCACCTTCCACAACGATCCCGATGCCTCCATCCATGTGGAACGCGCGCCGTTCCGCCTCACCGACTACATCCTGGGCATCATGGCCTTCCTCTTCTTCCAAGGGGTGAAGACCTACCATGAATGGTGGAAACGCGCCCTTCTCCCAGCGGGCATCCTGTGGTTCTGCGGCATGATGGCCTGGCAGTACTACTACGACCAGCAAAGCGGCAACAACCTGTGGATGCTTCCGGGCAGCGTGATGGTGGTGTTGGGCACCGCCTTCCGGCGTGATACGAAGAGCTGGTTCCTGGCCAGTGACCGCATGGTGTTCCTCGGCGAAGCCAGCTTCACCTTCTACATGATCCACGAGTTCATGCTCCGTTACGGCCGCCAGGTGCTGTTGAAGCTGGACTTCTCCATCCCGGCCTGGATGTACATCCCCTGGTTCATCGTGGTCTTCGCGGGGATCCAATTCGTGGCCAACCAGGTCCACTTGCGTTTCGAGGCACCCATGAACACCTGGGGTCGGAAATGGCTCACCAAGATGTTCGGGCTGGAGAAGAAGCCCGTGCCCGTGGCGGCAAAACCATGAGCATACGGTGATCGGGCATCGCCCCCGTGCGGAAGAGGTCCGTGCGCCGGTGCGGCGCGGCCACGTATCGCACCATCTTTGATCGGCCGCTGCACATCCACCCATGGCGCACCATGGGTCGATGTGGTTGAGGTCTGCCCCATGTCCGCGAACGAACACCACGGCCTCACCCCCTCCTCGCTACGGGTGCTCCCCTGGCTGGTGGCGGTGGGTTTGTTCATGGAACACCTGGACATCAGTATCCTGAACACCGCGGTACCGGTGATCGCGGAGGACATGGGTGCCAGCGCCCTCAGCCTCAAAGCGGTGCTCACCAGCTACACGTTGGCCCTGGCGATCTTCATACCCATCAGCGGATGGGTAGCGGATCGGTTCGGCACACGCCGGGTCTTTCGCATGGCGGTGGCACTGTTCACCATAGGATCGCTGCTGTGCGCGGTATCGGCCAACCTACCGATGCTCATCGCTTCGCGTTTCATACAAGGTGTGGGCGGCAGCATGATGGTTCCCGTGGGACGTATCGCCCTGATCCGCGCCTATCCACGCTCGCAGATGCTCGCCATGATGAACTACGTGGTGATCCCAGCGCTGGTGGCCCCGCTCGTAGGCCCCTTCATCGGTGGCACGCTGGTACACTGGCTCCCCTGGCGCAGCATCTTCCTGGTGAACCTACCGATCGGCGTGGTGGGCTGGTACATGATCCGCCGGCACATGCCCGACTTCCGGGAGGAGGACACGCCTCCGCTGGACACCCTGGGCATGTTGCTCTTCGGTGCGGGCATCGCGCTGCTGAGCTATGTGCTGGAGGTGTTCGGGGAACACACCTGGCCACCCATCGAGATCGCGCTGATGTTCGGTGCTTCGATGGTCCTGTTGATCGCCTATCGCTTGCACGCCAGGCATGTGAGCACCCCCCTGCTCTACTTGCGCCTGTTCGCGGTACGCACCTTCCGGATCCCGGTGGTCGGTGGCTTCATCACCCGGCTGGGGGTGGGTGGCATGCCCTTCCTGTTGCCCCTGCTGTACCAAGTGGGCCTGGGCTACACGCCGTTGGAGGCCGGCCTGCTCACCACCCCGCTGGCCGTGGCCGCCATCGGCATGAAGATCCTGAGCCGCCACCTCCTCGCCCGCTTCGGACACCGGCAAGTGCTGCTCTGGAACACCTGGCTGCTCGGTGCGAACATCATGTGCTACACCTTCGTGGATACTCATACCCCGGTGGCCATCATCGTGCTCCTCAGCTTGTTCCAAGGGTTGTTCTCCTCGCTCCAGTTCACCAGCATGAACTCCTTGGTGTATGCGGACGTGGATGACGACCGGGCCAGTGAGGCCAGCAGTATCGCCAGCACGGCGCAGCAATTGGCCTTGAGTTTCGGGGTGGCCACGGCATCCTTAGTGGCCGCGTTGTTCTTGCGAGGTGTGGACCAGACGGACCATACCGCTTACATCCATGGCCTGCACCTCACCTTCCTGGTCTTGGGCGCCTTCACCATCGTGAGCGGCTTGCTGTTCCGTGGTCTACGGCGTGAGGATGGAAGTAATGTGAGCCATTTCGTGCTGCGGAAGGAGGCCGTGGAATAACACCCATTCGCACTATGGAGGTGGCGACAAAGAAGCGATCCGTTCGGATCGGATGTGAGAGGAAGAGTGAGGAGAAAAGAAGCGAGGGAGTGAAAAAGTGAGGCAGCGTGGACGAGACAAACCCCACTTCAACTGGTTACTTCCTCGTCTCGTCTCTTCTTCCTCACCTCTTCTCCTCTTCTCCTCGTCACCTCTTCTCCTCACTCCTCCTCTCCTCGTCACCTCTTCTCCTCTATCACCCGGATCCACCCGTGCATAGAGCGTTCCTTTCTCACCGACCGGGTAAGAAATAGGCCGATCCCCGCGGTCGACCTCTGGCGTGCAGCCGCGCACGGCTCCATACGTTCAACAGGTTGGAGCGGCCACGAAGCAAGGAAGCGCGACTTGAGGGTGTGGACGTCGATGGACGCACTATCGGCGCGGAAGGAAGTCCTCTGCCAGCATGCAGCGTACGCTGCCTCCGCCAACGGCTTCGATGGTGGGGATATCCACAGGCACCAATTGGCCATGACGTTGCAAGGCCTGCCGCTGCTCGGGCCGTAGCTGGCCGAAGGCCGTGCCCGAGAGGAGTATGCAGGTCGTCGCATCCACGCCGTGCACCACACTTCGCGAGGCTTTCACGTGTAGCAAATTGCCCACGAAATGCTGCATCTGTTCGATGGTGATGGGGATCAACTCCCGGCCTGTGGCCGTCAACTCCTCCGCCACCTCTTGTCGTTCCGCGGGGAATGGCATGGCATCGAGACAGACCACTGCGAACCGCTGGCCGATGCTCATGACCACATTGGTGTGATAGACCGGAATCCCCCGTGTACCGCTACCATCGGGAATGCGCCCATCCTCCGTGGCCACGAAGGTGATCGGCGTGTAGGCGAAACGCGCGCACCAATCCAGCACCGCGCGTTCGGAGGTGCGTTGGCTCAAACACGCGAAGGCCTTGCGATGAACGCGATCCAACACCAGGCTGCCGGTGCCTTCGAGGAAAAGACCTTGGTGCTCCCACGAAGTGAGGTCGATGGTCGCGGTGGTGCGCGCACCTTCCTGTTCCAATAGACCGGCCAGGTGTGGATCACGCTCGATCCGTCGGCTGGCGGTGAGCATGGGGTACAGCACCACGGTCCCATCGGCGTGTGTACTGAACCAATTGTTGGGGAATACCGCGTTGGGGGCCGTGGAGTCCACGGGATCGAGCACCGTGGATCGAATGCCCCACGTCCGCAGCGCCTCCAGGAGGCCGTCGAACTCCTCGGCGGCCTGGCGCTTCACCGACGGATCGTGGACCCGCTGCTGAAATGAATTGCTGACGGCGGTCTCCGGATCGAAACCGAACCCTGTCGGTCGGACGAGGATGACGGAAGCGGCGATCTGATCCGGCCTCGGGTCGGGGCTCATGCCTTAACGCGCACGCAGTATGGGGAACAGCGGCTCCAGGATGCTCAACGTGGCCTCGGCCATGGCATTGTTGGTATCCAACGAGGGGTTGATCTCCACCACATCAAGGGTCACGGTCTTGGGACTGGCGCACAACAGGCTCAGCAGCATCCGAGCCTCGTCCAGGTCAAGGCCATCGGGCACGGGTGTACCGGTACCCACCGAAATGGAAGGGTCCAGGCTGTCCACATCGAAGCTCACGTGGATCCGGGAACAAAGACTCAGGTGGGCCAAGGTTTCGGCCACGGCGGCCTCGGCCCCTTTAGAACGCACCTCGGACACCTTGATCACTTTGATCCCATGTTCCTTGATGATGGCCTCTTCTTCGGGCTCGTAATCACGCAGCGCGATGAACACCAGATCGCTCGGAAGCAGCTTCGGCCCGTTCACCCCGATCTTCCGAAGGTGATCCCAGGTATCCATGGTGTAGACCCGAGGTCTATTCCGCCCCTTCTTCTCGATATGCATGAGCAAGGCCAGGGGCATGCCGTGCACGTTGCCGCTGGGCGTGGTCCACGGGCTGTGCAGATCGGCATGCGCATCGATCCACACCACCCCCAGGCGCTCGTTCGGAAAGGCCATCTTGGTGCCGCTAACCGAGCCAATGGCGATCGAATGGTCGCCTCCGACAACGATGGGGAACATATTGTTCCTTAGGTACCTATACACCTCGTACGCCAGGTCGCTCTCGAAGCGGATCAGGCCATCGATATGGTGCGCATTGGGCGAATCATCATCCTCGTACAGCACATCGTTCTCATCGCGCAGGATGCTTTCCTCGGCGTGACCGAATAGCTCACTCCCGTTCTTCCATGCGGCCACGCGCAATGCGGCCATGCCCATGCTCGCTCCCCGCTTTCCCGCCCCGATCTCCGAGGCGGCTTCGATCAATCGTAGTTCCATGCAACAATCCGGAAATGGCATGACGAAGGTACGCCGAGGCGACCGAGCACCCCCGCCCCGACTTCGACTCCCTAAGTATCAAGGCATTGCGACACGCAATCAATCATTTCAATTCCATGTTCAAACCCCTATTCAGCGGCTAAACGATGAGAACAACCTGACCACCACGGAACACAACCGCCACCTGCTTCGTACGAAGGCCACCTTCATCCAAACACTCGGACCCCATGCCGCGCTTGGCACAAAAGCTTACGATCCTGGCCTTGACCAGTGCCCCCTTGCTCAGTGGTTGTTCGTCGGGCCTATTGGAACGGCGTTTGGCGGAAGGCGTGATCGAGTATGCCCTCTCCTTTCCGGACTACGACCCGAACGGGATCATGGCGGGCATGCTGCCCGAAAAGACCACCCTGCTCTTCTCGGATGACAAGCAAATAGCCGAGTTGAGCGCAGGCATGGGTGTCTTTCGGACCACCATGGTGATCGATGGTATCGACCAGGTGCTTGACTACCACCTGAGCTTGATGAGCAAGAAAATGGTGGCCCATCTACAACCTGGAGACCTCAGCCTCTTCAACCAGGACAGTGGCAAACCCACCATCCTCTTCACCTCGGACCGTGACACCATCGCTGGTTTTCCCTGCAAGCGGGCCATCGCCATCTTCGATCGGATCGACCACCCGGAGACCGATCTCTGGTACACGGACCGGATCGCCTTGGAGCATCCCAACTGGTTCAGCCCCTTCGCCGAAGTGCCAGGTGTGCTCCTGCGCTACGATATCGTGCAGTACGGCATGCGCATGCGGCTCAACGCCATCAGCGTACAGCCCGGCGAAGTGGATCCTTCCCGCTTCATGGTGAAGAAGGACTTCGAATCCGTAAAGCCCGAGGTGCTACACCACGAGTTGAGCGAAGTCCTGGCGACCTTCTCCATGTGAGTGCGCCGTGATCTTCCGGCGATCTTCCCCACCGGCCTGTTCATAATAGGCCCGCTCTCCTGTGCGTTGTCCTCTGGCCTCCCGGTAGTTTTGACCGGATCCAGTACGCGGGTCGCTGCCTTGAGGCGCGGTCCGGCAAGCCGCACGCACCTTGGCCAACACGAAACGAAACACCGTCCGCGAGGATACCGGAACCTCCACATCCACCAAGCGGTCGCGGGGGCAGGCGCCTGTTGGCGCAGGGCGTTGGGCCCGATTCAAGGCATTCCTGGCCAATGAACGTACGCATAGGATCGGCGGATTGTTCTTGTTGCTGAGTTCCGCCTATCTGCTGGTGGCCTTCACCTCGTTCCTATTCACCTGGCGTATCGACCAAGACCTCATCGGCCGTTCCTGGTCCGAGATCTTCAGCCCGGAAGTGAAAGCGGAGAACTGGCTGGGCAAGGTCGGTGCCCTTACGGCGAACCGGTTCATCTACAAGTGGTTCGGCATCGCCGCTTTCGGCCTGGTGCTGTGGAGTTTCCTGGCCGGTGTGCGCATCCTGCTCGGCACCTGGCTGCTCCCCGTGAAACGGACCTTGGGCTGGACCGCCATGGCCATGCTTTGGTTCCCTGCCGTCCTGGGTTTCCTCTTCCGCGGCGAATATGTGTTCCTCGGGGGAGGCATCGGGTTCACCATCACCAAACATCTCACCGCGCTACTCGGCAACTTCGGAACGGGCGCCCTCATCCTCTTCTCATTAGGCGCATTCATCACCTTCACCTTCAACACGCAATTCCACTGGTTGGGCGACCTGTTCGCACGCCTGAAGGCTGCACCGCGTGAAGAAGAAGAACACCACGAGGTGAAAGAAGCCCCCGCCGAGGTGGCTCCCAAGGGAGTTCGGTTGCGCACTGCCCCAGCCCCCGTTGCGCTGGTCGAGGATGAAGAGCAAGCGGAGGACATAGCCGAAGAGGACGAGGAAGAGGCTGTGGAAGAAGTGGTGATGGAAGAGGAGGAAGTGGAAGAAGAGCCCGAGGAGAACGCCATTGAAGAACCGGCCACCGCACCTATGGCCCTTGAATTGGACACCGCACCCATGGAAGTCATGGTACCGGTGGCCTCACCCGTTGTCGCCGCAGCTGATGGTTTGGAGACTGAAGTGGGGGGGATGAGCGTGACCACCGGTCCAGCGGACGTGGTGCTCTCCGAAGACCAGATCGAAGAGAAGCTGAAGGAGTTCGGTGAATACGACCCCACCCTGGACCTGAGCAGCTACGAGCTTCCGCCGGTTGACCTGCTGGTGGACCACGGCACCGGCGAGCTCACCGTGACGCGTGAGGAACTGGAAGCCAACAAGGACCGCATCGTCGAAACGCTGGGGCACTACAACATCGGGATCGACAAGATCAAGGCCACCATCGGCCCCACGGTCACCTTGTACGAGATCGTACCACAGGCCGGTGTACGGATCAGCAAGATCAAGAACCTGGAGGACGACATCGCGCTGAGCCTGGCAGCGTTGGGGATCCGGATCATCGCCCCCATCCCGGGCAAGGGCACCATCGGCATCGAAGTGCCCAACAGCAAGCCACAGGTGGTGGGGATGCGCGGGGTGATCGCCAGTGAGAAATTCCAGAACAGCGGCATGGACCTTCCGTTGGTGCTGGGCAAGACCATCAGTAACGAGACCTTCGTCACCGACCTCACCAAGATGCCCCACCTGCTCATGGCCGGTGCCACGGGCCAGGGCAAATCCGTTGGGCTCAACGCGATCCTCGTCTCGTTGCTCTACAAGAAGCACCCGAGCCAGATCAAATTCGTACTGGTCGATCCCAAGAAGGTGGAACTCACCCTGTTCAACAAGATCGAGCGGCACTTCCTGGCCAAGCTACCCGGCGAAGGTGAGGCCATCATCACCGATACGAAGAAGGTGGTGGCCACGCTGAACAGCCTGTGCATCGAGATGGACGAGCGGTACGAACTGCTCAAGGACGCACAATGCCGCAACATCAAGGAGTACAACGCCAAGTTCATCCAACGACGGTTGAACCCGGAACATGGGCATCGGTACCTCCCCTACATCGTTCTGGTGGTGGACGAGTTCGCCGACCTGATCATGACCGCAGGCCGCGAAGTGGAAACACCCATCGCCCGTCTGGCCCAGCTGGCGCGTGCCATCGGTATCCACCTGATCATCGCCACGCAACGGCCGAGCGTGAACATCATCACCGGCACCATCAAGGCCAACTTCCCTGCGCGCATCGCGTTCCGCGTCACCAGCAAGATCGACAGCCGCACGATCCTCGACGCTGGTGGAGCCGACCAGTTGATCGGCCGAGGAGATATGTTGCTGAGCACGGGCAATGATCTGATCCGGATCCAGTGCGCCTTCGTGGACACCCCCGAGGTGGATAAGATCTGCGATTTCATCGGTGCCCAGCGCGGCTATCCGGACGCCCTGCTCCTGCCCGAAGTGCCCACCGAGGATGGTGAAGGCGGTGTGGACCTGGACGATGGCGATCGCGACAGCATGTTCGAGGAAGCGGCCCGGTTGGTGGTACAGACCCAACAAGGCAGTACATCGTTGATCCAGCGCAAGCTGAAACTGGGGTACAACCGGGCCGGGCGTATCGTGGACCAATTGGAGGCCGCGGGTGTCCTGGGAGCGTTCGAGGGTAGCAAGGCCCGTCGGGTGCTCATCCCCAACGAAGCGGCGTTACAGGCACACCTCAACGGCAGCGTTGCAGCGGGGCCGGGCGTGTCCGGTTTCTGAGGCCTCCCCTACCCTGTAGCCCGGCCTTCGGGCGTCAACGGAACTGTTCGTTCAACAAGAGCATGTGCGTGTTGATGGTCCTGGACGCATTCCTGCTCAACCGAGCGGCAAGGGCCGCCTACGAACCACAAGGAACGCGGTGCGGCGGAACCGCACGACGCCATCGGAAACCGATACACCGGGGGTAAGCCGTGCGCGGCCTACCTTGAGTAAGAAGGCATCATGACATGCTGGGGACGGAAGCGCGACGGATCGAGCATACCTGTCTTGGGTTCGCGCTCCGCCTTGCCGCCATGATCGGCCGCACGGGTCACGCCACCTCTTCCACCAGGGCTTGGTCCACACGGCGCCGGCCGATGAGCCGCAGCCCCACCATGGTGAGGCCAGCCACCACCAACAGCACTTCGAAACCCATCTTATATCCGAAAAGCAGCGTTTCCGAGTACATGCGCAGCAAATACGTGAGCACCGGCGCGGCGACGCACACCACCGGCACCCACCGTTCCTGTGGACGCCCTTTGAAAAGGAGGCCATAGGCAAAGAGGCCCAGCA
Organism: Bacteroidota bacterium; assembly: GCA_963169535.1. Taxonomy (GTDB): domain Bacteria; phylum Bacteroidota; class Bacteroidia; order Flavobacteriales_F; family PHOS-HE28; genus PHOS-HE28. Next base: position 18,735 of record CAUJED010000145.1, read on the forward strand.
ACGGTCCATAGGTGAACCCTGCGATATCGAACAGCGTCTTGATCACGCTCGGTGTGGCCAACCAGTGAAAATACAGGATGAAGGCCATGAAGAGCGCGGCCATGCCCAGGTGCACGCGCTGGCGAACACGCTTCTGCCGTACTTCGTCCCAGCCACGATCACGGATCCCGATCAGGTCGATGCAGGTGCTTGCGGTGAGGGCGGTGAGCGCGCCATCGGCACTGGGGAAGAGCGCACTGATGAGGCCGATGATGAAGAAAAGGCCCAGCCACACCGGGAAATACTGCAACGCCAGGGTAGGGAACACATCGTCCGGCCTTGCGGGCAGCCCGATGCCTATCATATCGGCATAGAGATAGAGCAGCGCACCAAGCAAGAGGAAGAGCAAATTGGCACCAAGGAGGATCACGCTGAAAACCCGCATGTTCTTCTTCGCGCCACCCACCGTGGCCACGCTCAGGTTCTTCTGCATCATCTCCTGATCAAGTCCCGTCATGGCGATGGTGATGAACATGCCGGCGAGGACCTGCTTCAGGAGGAAACCGTCGCTGCGCCAGTCGAGGTCGAGGATGCGTGTCATGCCGCTTTCGGCCAACCGGGTGCTCCAGTCGCTCATATCGGCATGGTTCACGATGTACACGATGGTACCCACCAAGGCGCCGAGCATGAACAGCGTTTGCAGGGTGTCGGTCCACACGATGGTCTTCACGCCGCCCTTCAAGGTGTAGAGCACGATCATCAGCATCACCAAGAAGGCGGTGACCTCAAAGGGCACGCCCATAGCGTCGAGTACGAAGAGTTGGATCACATTGAGCACCACGAAGATCCGGATGGTGGCGCCCGCAAGGCGCGAGAGAATGAAGAAGGAAGCCCCCGTGCGATAGCTCACCATGCCGAACCGCTCGCGCAAGTAGCCATAGATGCTGGTGAGACCCATGCGGTAGTAAAGCGGCAGCAGCACACCCGCCACGATCCAATAACCGATGGCGAAACCCACCACGAGCTGGAAATAGGTCCATCCCTTCGCCGCCACTTGACCCGGCACGCTGATGAAGGTGACCCCGCTGAGGCTGGTGCCGATCATGCCGAAGGCCACTACCCACCAGAGGCTCTTCCGTTCGCCGCTGTAGAAGGCATGCTCGCCAGCGCCGCGGCTGGTGTACCAAGCGATGCCGAGCAAGAGGAGGAAATAGCCGAAGACGATGGCAAGGAGAAGTGCTGGGCTCATGGGGCGAAGGAACAGGCGCCAAGGCCATATCGACCGGCTCCAGGACGCAGAAAATGAACAAGGGACCGATCATGGCACCGGCGGGAACGGCCAAGAGGCCATCTTTGCGCCCCGTCCACCGCTACACGCCCCATGTCCCATTCCTCCGCCCTGCTCGAAGCCGCTGTGGATCAGCTGGCCACCCTGCCCGGCATTGGCCGCCGCACCGCGATGCGCCTGGCACTGGACCTGTTACGGCGCGAGCCGCACGAAGTGGCCCGGTTCAGCGAGGCCATCCGGCGTATGCGCGACGAGGTGCGATTCTGCGTGGAGTGCTGCAACATCAGTGACGAGCCGACCTGCGCCATCTGCCGTGATCCGAACCGCGATGGCAGTACCATCTGCGTGGTGGAGGACATCCGCGATGTGATCGCCATCGAGAACACCCGGCAATACAAGGGCCGCTACCACGTTCTCGGCGGTGTGATCAGCCCCATGGATGGCATCGGACCGGACGACCTGAACACGCGCCAACTGATGGACCGCATCCATTCGGGCGATACCAAGGTGCGCGAAGTGATCCTGGCCCTGGGCACCACCTTGGAAGGAGACACCACCGGATTCTACCTGAACCGTAGATTGGCCGAACAACAAGTGGCCGTAAGCATCCTGGCCCGTGGCCTGAGCGTTGGCGGCGACCTGAGCACTGCCGACGAGCTAACCCTTGGGCGCAGCATCACGGACCGTAAACCATATGAACAAGGGGCGAAGCGATGAGTCCAGGTGCCCCGGCGCACCGGTGCCCATGAGCGCATGAAGATCTCCGTCATCATCGTCAACTACAATGTCCGGGCCTACCTGGAGCAGTGCCTGCGCACCGTGCAGGAGGCGCTCAAGGGGATCGATGGTGATGTGTACGTGGTGGATAACCTGAGCACCGATGGCAGCGTGGAGATGGTGCGGGAGAAGTTCCCCGGGGTGAAGCTGATCGCGAATACGGAGAATGTGGGTTTCAGTAGGGCCAACAACCAGGCCATACGGATGAGCACTGCGGAATACGTGGTGCTGCTGAACCCCGATACCGTGGTGGGCGAAGATGTGTTCCGTAAGGTGATCGCCTTCATGGATACACATCCGAAGGCCGGTGGCCTCGGGGTGAAGATGATCGACGGTACGGGCACCTTCCTTCCCGAAAGCAAACGAGGCCTGCCCACCCCGGCGGTGGCCTTCAACAAGATCATCGGGCTCACCCGCATGTTCCCGCGCAGCCGGACCTTCGGTCGCTATCATCTGGGACACCTGCCCGACAACGAGACCGCACGCATCGAGATCCTCTCCGGTGCCTGCATGTTCCTCCGCAAGGAGACACTGGACAAGGTGGGCTTGCTGGACGAGAGCTTCTTCATGTACGGCGAGGACATCGACCTCAGTTACCGGATCACCCTGGGTGGGTACGAGAACTGGTACTTTCCGGAAACCCCCATCATCCACTACAAAGGGGAGAGCACCAAGAAGAGCAGTGTGAACTACGTGTTCGTGTTCTACAACGCCATGGCGATCTTCGCGAAGAAGCACTTCACGCGGCGAGGCACGGACTTCTTCAGCCTGCTGATCAACGGCAGCATCTACCTGAGCGCCGCAGGCGCCATCGTCTCGCGCTTCCTCAACCGGGCCCTGTTGCCGATCATGGACTTCACGTTCATGCTGGTCCTGGCCTGGTCCTATTCGTGGTGGGTGGGTTCCGGTGGAGCGGCACGCTCCCTCCTGGCCATTGGTGGCCACGTGGCGTTGCTGGTGGCCTTGATGGCACTTACCGGAGCGTACGACCGCCCGGTGCGTCTGCTGAACGTGGCCAAGGGCATGGCGCTATGGCTCCTGTACTTCCTGCTGCGCAGGGCATGGGCCGGCATGCCCGCCTCATTCCTGTTGGATCTTTCCGCCGTCCTGCTCCTGGGCCTCGCCCCCATCGCCAGCCGCATCGTCATGCACCTCCTTGGCCTCAAGGGGTACAGCTTGCGAAGCCTCGACCTGAAACGGGTGCTCGCCATCGGCAGTACGGAGGAGAACGGCTCCGCCCTTGCGCTGCTCTGGCAGACCCATTTCGGCTTGGGTCGTCAACGGCAGATGAGCGTGGAGGAGGTCCTCGCACCGAATGCCGCCCAGGAGATCGCCCGCCGCATCGCCAAGGACGACCTCGACGAAGTGGTGTTCTGCGCGAAGGACCTGCGCTGGGCACACATCATCGAGCTGATGGAGAAGCTCCGGCCCACGGGGGCCATGTTCAAGATCGCCCAACCGGGACGCGAATTCATCATCGGTCCCAACAGCATCGAGAGCCTCAACGACCTGTACATCATGGAACGGTATGCGGTGAACAGCGCCGCCGGGCGACGCACCAAGCGCATCACCGACCTGGCCCTGGCCGGTGTCTTCCTCGTCACCGCCCCGCTCATGCTGATCGTGGTGAAGGATCGCCCCGGTTTCGTACGGAACTGGTGGGAGGTGGTCCGCAGGCGCAAGAGCTGGGTGAGCTACGGCCCCATGTTGGAAAGCCCCTTGAAACTTCCCACCCTGCTACGGGGGGTGATCCCCCCCACCGCAGACCAAGGTCCGCAGGACAGCCTGACCCTGCACCGTGCCAACATCGTGTACGCCAAGGATTACAAGGCTGGCATCGACCTCCGGGCCGTTTGGAAAGGCCTGCACGACCTGGGTCGCGATTGAGCGTGCGGCCATCGCCACGCATGGCTACCTTTGGCCACCGCCTTAGGCGAAGACGTGCCCATGTCCCAGATCGACATCCTGCTGCCCAAGATGGGCGAAAGCGTGGCCGAAGCCACCATCATCAAATGGCTCAAGAGCGAAGGCGACCGCGTGGAGGCGGACGAGCCCATCGTGGAGATCGCCACCGACAAGGTGGATAGCGAGGTGCCGGCACCAGAAGCGGGGATCCTGCTGAAGCGGTTGGTGAACGATGGGGATGTGGTGAAGGTGGGGCAACCCATAGCGCAGATCGGCAGCGCGGGAGCGCAAGCTCCGGCCCCGGCGCATGCAGCACCAGCGACCGCCGTGGCCAATGGCGCACCGAAGGCCGTTGCGGCCCCGGCCAGTGCGAAGGTCGATGCGGCACCCATCACACGCACCAGCCCCAGCGGCAAGTTCTATTCGCCCTTGGTGCGGAACATCGCCCAGAATGAAGGCGTCTCCCTACAGGAATTGGAAGCCATCGCGGGTACCGGCCAAGGTGGGCGGGTGACCAAGAAGGACATCCTGGATTATCTGCCGAACCGGGGTGCCCCCACCGCCGGCGCCCCCATCGCAGCGCCGCCTTCCGCTCCCGTGGCCGCTCCGGCACAACCACCGGCCGCCCCCACCAGCACTCCAGCCCCCACGCTCGTTCCCGCTCCCGGAGACGAGATCATCGAAATGGACCGCATGCGGAAACTCATCGCCGACCATATGGTGATGAGCAAACGCACCAGTCCGCACGTGACCAGCTTCGTCGAGGCCGACGTGACCACCCTGGTCCTGTGGCGCGAAAAGGTGAAGAAGCTCTTCGAACAGCGCGAAGGCGAGAAGATCACCTTCACCCCGATCTTCATCATGGCCATCGCCCAGGCCATCAAGGAAATGCCCCTGATCAACATCCAGGTCGATGGGCAGAACATCATCAAGAAGAAGGACATCAACATCGGGATGGCCGCCGCACTGCCCACTGGCAACCTGATCGTGCCGGTGATCAAGAATGCGGACCAACTGAACCTGGTGGGCCTTACCAAGAAGGTGAACGACCTGGCGAACCGAGCCCGTGCCGGAAAGCTGCAACCCGATGATATTCAAGGGGGTACATACACCGTTACCAACGTAGGCACCTTCGGCAATGTGCTGGGCACACCGGTGATCAACCAACCGCAGGTAGCGATCATGGCCACCGGAGCCATTCGGAAGAAACCGGCGGTGATCGAGACACCACAGGGCGATATGATCGGGATCCGGCACATGATGTTCCTGAGCCACAGCTACGACCACCGGGTCGTGGATGGGGCCCTGGGTGGGCGCTTCGTCCGTCGCGTGGCCGACATCCTCGAGAACTGGTCGATCGACCAGAGCTTCTGAACATTAGGTCATAGGCACCCGGAAAATTCTACATTTAGCCACGCGATCCGCATCAGAACGAAAGCGTCTTGGACATGAAGTACGGCTACGCTGCCATCACCGCCCTCCTCCTCGGGTTCGTTAGCACGCCCATGCTGGCACAGGGGGACAACACCTCATTCAATTGGAAGTTCGAGGAGGCTTCCAAGCTCATGGAGGAGAAATTCTACAACCAGGCTGCGGACATTTGGGGCCAGTTGTTGAGCACGGATGCGGAGAACGCGAACTTGAACTATAAGCTGGGCGTTTCCTACTTCAACTCGTACAACCAGAAAGCCAAGGCATTGCCCTATCTGGAACGGGCGGCATCACTGCGTAAAGCGAACTTCGGGTCGTTCAACACTGCGGGCTACGACCCCTTCGATGCACGGGAACGCAACGCACCCGCTGAAGTGGATTATTACTTGGGTCGGGCGTACCACTTGAACAACGAATTCGACAAGGCCGACGTGGCCTACCAGAAGTTCTTGGATGGCTCCGACCTCAAACACGAGCTGCGCGAACTGGCCAGCCATGGCAAGGAGCAAACGGCGAACGCCCGGGTGCTGCAAGCCTCGCCCATGAACTACCAGATCTCCAACGTAGGCCAGGTGATCAACTGGGCGGGTCCGGATTTCAGCCCAGTGCTCAGCGTGGATGGCAACGCCTTGTTCTACACCAGTCGCCGGGTGCGGCCCGATAGCTCCAACAGCGCGGTGATCGACCCGATCGCCGGTCTTCCGTACGAGAACGTGTACGTGAGCTACAAGGATCGGGAAGGCAACTGGCAGAAGCCCGAAGTGTTGAACATCAACCCCGCGGTGGGGCACTTGGCTACGATCAACGTTGCCGCCGACGGACAAACCCTGTTCGTGTACCGCGACGATGGTGGCGACGGCAACATCTACGAAAGCAAGCTGGTCGGTGAGGTCTGGAGCGATCCCGTGCTCATGGGCAGCGACATCAACACCAAGGCGTGGGAGACCCATGGCGCCCTTTCCGCCGACGGGAACACCTTCTACTTCGTCAGCGATCGTAAAAGCGGTTTGGGTGGCCGGGACATCTACCGCGCGGTAAGACTGCCCAGTGGCGAATGGAGCAAGGCCCAGAACCTCAGCCCGGTGCTGAACACCAAATACGACGAGGACGGCCCCTTCATCCACCCCAACGGCCGCACCCTTTACTTCAGCTCCAAAGGCCACAACTCCATGGGTGGTTTCGACATCTTCTACACGGAGATGAACGACGACGGTAGCTGGACCGCACCGAAGAACCTCGGCTCGCCGCTGAACACCACCGACGACGATGTGTTCTTCGTGACCACTGCCGATGGCCGCCGCGGCTACTTCAGCAGCGACAAGAACAGCGGGTATGGCGAGAAGGACATCTACTTCGTGGACCTGCCCACCGAGATGGAGGCCGAAGGGCTCACCGTACTGAAGGGCTACATCATCCCCGCACCAGGCGAAGCACTCCCCCCCTCCACCATCCTATATGTCACGGACAAGGCCACGGGCGAGGTGAAGAGCTATAAACCAAGGCAACGCGATGGCGTGTACGTGGCCATCCTCCCCCCGTGCAAGGAGTACAACCTGGATTACCGGGTGAACGACAAGACGGTGCACACCGAGGACATCTTCGTGGAGTGCGAAAGCAGCTACCAGGAGATCAACAAAGAGATCTACCTCAGCCCCGTATCACTCGCCGGACCGGCCAGTATCGTGGACCTGCCGAAAGGATCGCCTCCCGGCAAGAAGGAGATCGGAGAGAAGGTCGCACCGGGCACCGTGGTGGCCGGGAAAGAGAAGACGAAGGAAGAGAAGGAGGTCGTAGAGGCCAAGGAAAAGGCCCGTACCGATGCCGAGGTGAAGGAGAAAGGTGCCAAACATGTGACCCCCGATGCGAGCTATGCGGACGAGTACACCAAATTCTACTCGTACAACGCAAAGGACATCGATCAGAACGAGCAGCGCTGGAAGGAGTTCGTCGATGTGGTGGTGGGCTTGATCGACAAGAACGGCAAGGCCAACGTGGTGATCGAAGCCAGTGCTTCGAAAGTCCCCACCAAGACCTTCGGCACCAACGAAGTCCTGAGCCGCAAGCGCATGGAAGATGCCCGCACCCGATTGCTGGAGGCCGTGAAGGCGCGTGGCAAGGATGAGAGCAAACTCTACCTCGAGGCAGTGAACAGCTTGGTGCAGGGCCCCCGGTACCAAGGTGATTACCAGAACACCGAGAAGTATGGCAAGTTCCAATACGCCAAGCTCAAGGTGCGCTGATCGGGCGATCGTTCAGAACTCATGGAACCCCGGGCGATCGTCCGGGGTTCTTTCATTCTACATTTCGGCGATGTCCCTCAACCTACAACGCCCCCTCGCGGTATTCGACCTGGAGACGACCGGAACCCGCATCGGTAAAGACAGGATCGTGCAGATCGGGATCGTGCGTCTTATGCCCGACGGCACACGCGAGCAGTACCAGACCCTGGTGAACCCCGAAATGCCCATCCCTGCGGAGGCCACCGCCGTGCATGGCATCACCGACCTCGACGTGGCCTCCGCCCCCACCCTTGCGATGGTGGCACGCGAAGTACTCGACCAACTGGCCGGCTGCGATCTATGCGGCTTCAACGTGTTGCGCTTCGACCTCCCCCTTCTTTCCGAGGAGCTGAGCCGCATCGGATACGACTGGAGTACCAACGACCTGCGCGTGGTGGATGTACAGCGCATCTTCCACCAGATGGAACCGCGCGACCTGAGCGCCGCCGTGAGGTTCTACTGTGGCAAAGACCTCCATGGTGCGCACGACGCCTTGATCGATGTGCAAGCCACCGCCGACGTGCTCCTGGCCCAACTGGACCGCTATCCCGACCTATTGAAGCCCGACATCGCCTTCCTCGGCGAATTGAGCGGCGACCTGAAGCGCAACCCGGACCCGGCAGGTAAGTTGAGGTTCGATGACCGTGGGGCGATCTGCCTCGCCTTCGGCAAGTACGCCGGGTGGACCTTGGAGAACATCGGTCGCAACGACCCGGGCTATCTACAATGGCTCATGACCAAGGCCGAACTCCCACACAGCACCCTCTCCGTGATGCGCAATGCCCTGGCGGATCTGCATACCTGAAACTGTCCCTGATCCACCTACGGAACACGGACCTCCTGACTTGCCATGAAACTCATCTGCATCGGCCGCAACTACAGCGAACACGCCAAGGAGCTCGGCAACCCCATGCCCGAAGAACCCGTGGTGTTCCTGAAGCCCCCCAGTGCGCTCCTCCCTCTTTCGGGGCCCATCGTTCTGCCCGCCTTCAGCAAGGAGGTGGAGCATGAGGTGGAGCTGGTGTACGTGATCGGCCACCGCAATGGCCGAGCGGTCGCCGACAAGATGACGCTGGGCCTCGACCTCACCGCGCGCGATGTTCAACAAGCGCTGAAGTCCAAAGGCCTACCCTGGGAAAAAGCCAAAGCCTTCGATGGCTCGGCATACGTGGCCGAAGCGCGCACGGCGGTGGAGTCCTTCCCCGCCGGACACCACATCGAATTCATGCTGAAGAAGAACGGCCAAGTGGTCCAGAGCGGCCACAGCGGCCAAATGCGCTTCAGCGTAGAGGAATTGATCGCCTATGTGGAACGCTACTTCCGGCTGGAACCGGGCGACCTGCTCTTCACCGGCACCCCAGCGGGGGTCGCCCCGCTGATCGCCGGCGATCGGCTGGAGGGCTTCCTTCTGGGAGAACTCGTCTTCGACCTGATGGTCGAAGGTACAGACCGGCCATAGGATACCTTTGTGCCGATATTCGCCACATCAAGGCGACGAAGAACCATGACCAAGATCGTCAACGTCGGAAATATCGCCTGCGGCAGCGATGAACTCTTCCTCATCAGCGGCCCGTGCGTGATCGAGACCGAGGACGTGATGCTGCGCACCGCCGAGAAGCTCAAGGAGGTGAGCGAGCGCCTGAAGGTGCCCGTGATCTACAAGAGCAGCTTCACCAAAGACAACCGCAGCAGCGCCGACTTCTACCAAGGCCCCGGCCTGGAGGAAGGGCTGAAGGTGCTGGCCCGCATCAAGAAGGATTTCGGCTTCCCCATCCTCACCGACATCCACTACCCCAGCCAGGCCAAGCCCGCCGCCGAGGTGGTGGATGTGATCCAGATCCCGGCCTACCTGGTGATGCAGACCACCCTGGTGACCGAAGCCGCGAAGACCGGTGCGGTGATCAACCTGAAGCACGCGCAATTCCTCGCACCGGAGAACATGATCAACCCGGCGAAGAAGTGCGAGAGCGTGGGCAACGGCAAGGTGATCCTCACCGAACGCGGCTACACCTTCGGCTACAACGACCTGGTGGTGGACCCGCGCGCCTTCTACCACATGCGCCGCACGGGCTACCCGCTGGTGTTCGACATCACGCACAGCATCCGCAAGTACGGCATCCCCAGCGCCGACCCGCGCGGCGGCAACCGCGACGTGATGCCCACCATCGCCCGGGCCGGTGTTGCCGCCGGTGTGGACGGTGTGTTCATCGAGACCCATCCCGACCCGAGCAAGGCCCTGTGCGACGCCGCCAGCCAACTCTGCGTGTACGACCTGGAGGAATTCATCAAGCCCCTGCTCGATATCCACGCGGTGGAAGTGAAGTACCGGCAAATCGCCGCAGAGCCGCAGAGTCGCTGAGCAAACCCAAGAAGAACCGACCGCATCCTCCGCGCCTTTGCGCCTCTGCGGCAAACCAAACCCAATGGAACTCTACCTCGACAGCGCCGACATCAAAGAGATCGACGAAGCCTTCAAGCTCGGCTTCCTCACCGGTCTCACCACCACGCCCACCTTCATGCACCGCGGCGGCGTCACGGACATCGACAAGATGATCCTGGACCTGGCCAAGAAGGTGCCCATCCTGCAAGTGGAAGCCCTGGGCGAGACCGCCGAGGAAGTGGTGAAGGAGGCCAAGCGCCAGCTGAAGATGGGCTTGAAGAAGGACACCACCGTCTTCAAGATCCCCGTGAGCCTCGAAGGGCTGCGTGCATGCCGCATGCTGCGCAACGAGGGCATCATGGTGAACGTGCACCTGGTGTACACCCTGCAGCAGGCCTACATGGCCATGCAGGCCGGAGCCTCCTACGTGTGCCCGCTGGTGGGGCGCCTGCAGGACCAGGGCCACGACGCCCTCGCCCTCGTGGAGCAATGCGTGCGTGCGGTGAACTACTACGGCTACGACACCAAGATCATGTTCAGCAGCGTGCGCACCGTGGAGCATGTGCGCAACGCGGTGGAGCTCGGTGTACACACCATCACCGTGCCTTGGAAGCTGATGAAGCAGCTTACCGACAACCACTTCACGGCCATCGGCACCAAGCAGTTCTACGTGGATACCCGCTTGATCACCATGAAGGTGAAGGACATCCTGACCCGCAACAACCCCGTGGTGAAGGACAGCAAGACCGTGAGCGAAGCTTTGGTGGAGATGACCAAGCACGGCTTCGGCGCCGTGATGGTGGCGGATGCCAAGGGCAAGAACGTGGGCGTGTTCACCGATGGTGGCCTGCGCCGCGGGCTGGAGAAGGAGGGCAACAAGTTCCTCACCAAGAAGCTGAGCACCCTCAAATTCAACGCACCCTTCACCATTTCGCCGGAAGCCTTGCTGGACGAGGCCCAGAAAGCCTTCAAGGAACACAAGGTGGACACCCTGAGCGTGAGCGAGAACGGCAAGCAGCTCGGCATGCTCGACATCCAGGACCTGATCAAGGCGATCTCGGGGTAGGCGGCGCACAACCCGGCGCACGTTGCGTGTTGGCGTGTTACGTGTTGCGGGTTGGATCAAACCGCAACACGTAACGCGCAACCCTCACAACACGCAACGCATTCCATGTCCCTCCTCCTTCCCTTCACCAGCCACGGCCTCCGCACCACCCTCTCGGAACCCGAACTCCAGGAACGGCTGGCCCGCATCAAAGCCGTGCTCTTCGATTGGGACGGCGTGTTCAACGATGGCTTCAAGGACGCGGAGGGCGGCAGCCCGTTCAGCGAGGTGGGCAGTATGGGCGTTAACCTGTTGCGGTTCGCGCTGTGGCTCCGGAACGGCGCCCTGCCCAAGGCGGCGGTGATCACCGGCCAGCACAACCCGTACGCGGAACGCTTCGCCCAGCGGGAGAAGCTGCACGGCCTGTACATGGGTTTTTCCAACAAGCCCGAGGCCTTCGATGCCTTCCTGAAGCAACACGACCTGCAGGCCGACGAGGTAGCGTTCTTCTTCGATGATGTGCTGGACCTGCCCGTGGCCGCGCGGTGTGGCCTTCGCGTGATGATCGGAAGCCCCGTGACCGCCTGGTTGGTGGGCAAGGCCATGGCCCGCGGAGAAGTGGACCTGGTGACCGGCAACAGCGGTGGCGCCAATGGACTTCGCGAAGCGACGGACGTGATGATCGCGCTGCTGGGCAACGGCACCGAGGTGATCGCGCACCGCGCCGCGTACGCGGAGACCTACCAGCACTACCTGGAACAGCGTCAGCGGACGATCCCGGAGGTGGTGCGGCACGCACGCTGATCCTCTAGCGCGGCGTACAGCCGCTGGCGGAACACCGACCGCGGCACCTCCACCGCTCCCAGCGATCGGGTGTGCGCATTGAGGTACTGCGTATCGAAGAGGTCATAGCCGTGCTCGCGCAAGTGATCCACCAGGTGGTAGAAGGCCGCCTTGCTGGCATTGGGTTTCCGGCTGAACATGCTCTCTCCGAAGAAGGCCCGTCCCAACTTCACCCCATACAGTCCGCCGACCAATATGCCTTGCTGCCACACCTCCACGCTAAGGGCGTGGCCCTGCTGGTGCAGGTCGACATAGGCCTGGACCATGCCCTCGCTGATCCAACGTTCCGGCCTATCGGCACAGGCCCGCATCACAGCCTCGAAGGCGGTGTCCATGGTGCAGCCATACCCGTTGCTGCGGATGTAGCGACTCAACCGGGTGTTGGGGCGAAGTTGGTCCAGCGGGAAGATCGCACGTGGGTCGGGATCATGCAGGTAGAGCCCATCGCCATGGTGCATGGGGAACCCGCCTGCACGATAGATCCGCCGCAGCTCCTCCACCGGGATCACGCTATCACCCGCAACACCGCTCACGGCGCTTTGACCACCTTTTGTCGGTAAGTGGCACCATCTTGCTCCACCATGATCACGTACGTGCCGGGCATCAGATCCGCCAGCCCGGCAGGCTCCAGTTGGAGCCGATCATCGGCCAGGACCATGGTCCGTGTGAAGCGGACGACTCGCCCCTGGCCGTCGAAAAGAGCCACATGCGCCGTGCCCGGTCCGATGCCCGGTACCTGCACGTGGAGAACATCGTTGAAAGGCACAGGGTGGACACGCATGGCCGACTGGGGGGCCGGTCCATCGGATACCGTGGACATGGCGAGCCAGGCGGATGCCGCGCTGAAGTCGGGGATCCCGTAGCCCATGGAGTCGTTGGGGTGTTGGAAGAGCGACGCGCTTCGGCGCACCGCATCCATGATCTCGCTGGCCGTGCGTTGCGGATGGAGCTGCCACAGACACGCCACCAAGCCGCTGATGATCGGTGCGGCGAAGGACGTGCCGTTGGCGGCCACCACACTGTCCTGCCCCACGTTGAGCACCCGGGTGCCCCAGCCCATGGCGCATACATCGGGCTTCACGCGGCCATCGGTGGTAGGCCCCCAAGAGCTGAAAGGTGCGTGCTCCTCCGCAGCACCCACCGCGCCCACGGCGAGCACATCGATGGCATCGGCGGGTGCGCTGATGTAGTGCCAGTCGTCGTTCCCTTTGTTCCCGGCGCTGATCACCGGGATCATGCCCTTCTGTGCCGCGATGTTGGCTGCGATGCTGCACCGGAGGGTCTGCCCATCGAGCATGGCATGGGTATGATCCATGGTGCTATCGTCGAAGGTGGTGTACCCCAGGGAGGTGTTGAGCACATCACAGCCCAAGCTATCCGCCAGCTCCACGCCCGCCACCCAATCATCCTCCTCCACGGGGAACTCGCTGTGGATGTTCTCCGTGCGGATCAGCACGTAATCGGCCTCCGGAGCGGTACCGATCAGCATGGAATCCAACGTCCCGGCCATGCAGGAGAGCACACAGCGCCCGTGCCAATGATCCAGGTACACCTCGCCATCATGGTCCACCAGGTCGTAGGTACCCACGATGCCACCGCGTTGGCGCACGGGTTCGAAGGCCAAGGACATGTCCACTCCCTCGAAGCCGGAATCGAGCACCCCGATCAACATGCCCTGGCCTTTCGCCCCGGCACTGTGGAGCACCTCGCCGTGCAACATGTTCAGCTGGCGGTAGGAGCCGCCGTAACGGGCGGTATCCAGGTCCCGGTCCGCACCGGTGGCCAGCTCATCGAATTTATGCCCAGGTTGTATGGTGGCCTCCCGCCCTCTTACGCGCACCTCCAGCACGAAGGGCAGGCCTTGGATGGCGGCGAGCGCGGCGGAGTCGCTCACCCGAACGGTGACCCCGTTGAACCACTTGCTGCGGTTGTGTACGGAGACCCCTTCCAACGCCTCGATCGCCGCCACATACGCGGGATCCACGGGGAGGTCCAGTGGATCGATGGGGATGCCTTGTGCTGCACGGCGCTGGATGGCCTTTGGCGAGAGGAAGGCTTCGGGTTCCGAAACCGTGTACGGCGTGCCGTTCTTATCCGAGAAGGCCACCCAGTACGTGTCCGGTGCGGTCTGGGCCCGAAGGTCGGATCGACCGAACCACAGAAGGCCGAGGAGCATGAGCACACGACCTGCGGATGTCCCTTTAGTCCACACCATACGCCGTAGCGGTCATTCGTAAGCGCCAACCCGTGTATTTCAGCGTGATGCTCCCATCGGGGTTGTTCACCACCCGGTTGGAGCCTTCTTCCCAGTACTTCTGCACCATTCCCACACCTTTGGCATAGCGTTCCTCGAACCTCCGCGTTTCAATGAAGTTCGGTGGCACGGTGTTCTTCACCAGTGCGGTCTTCGGAAAGCTCAGTAGGTCGGTGCTCCAGGGGGCATCCACCTCTGCGTAGCTCACCAAAAGCTGGTCGTCGCGGCCCGTATCTCCAGTGGCTCCTGTGCCATAGACATGGATATCCCACCGACGCGAGGCCCGTACGGGGAACGACAGCTTCAGGCGCCGGTAGTTCTCTTCGGTCATTTCGGCCGCGAACTCGTTCACGGTCGACGACCAGACGTCGCGCACCACCCAATCGCCGTTCGCGTCGAGCACGTAGCGATGGATCTTCTGGCACGCTCGTCCTTCCAGGTCGGTGAAATGATCCACGATCCGTACGCGCACCGTGTAGCTCACACTATCGTGCACGTTGCTCAGGTCATCGCGCCACATCGAATCGACCTGGTACTCCACCCAGGTACCGATGGCCGTTGGGAAAAGATCATAGCCTAGGTCCGGAGCAGGAACCTCTTCCTTCTTGGTGCAGGCACCCAGGGAAAGCAAGCTGCCAAGGATGAGCAGAAGGAGTCCGGTCCTCATGGGCTAATGGCGCTCTCGATCGATGAAACCGCCACCGATCACATCATCACCTGCATAGAAGACGGCGCTCTGCCCCGGGGCGATGCCTGCCACCGGTGCATGGAACTCAACTTTAACACGGTCACCGTCCATGGAAAGGGTGCTGTGGGTGCCTTTGTCCTTGTACCGGATCTTGGTCACGGCCTCGAGTTCACCGTTCAACGCATCGACCTGCTGGAAGTTCGGACGACGTACCCACATGGTGGTCTTCTGGAGGTCCTCCTTTCGTCCCAGCACCACGGTATTGGTCTCCGGCTGGATATCGGTCACGTAGAGTGGTTCGCCGGTGGCGATGCCCAGCCCCTTGCGCTGTCCGATGGTGAAGAACGGATAGCCATCATGTTCACCCAGCACATCGCCCCCCGCCCCGACGAGCTTACCATGGGCCAGTTTGGCCGTGGCCTCGGGCTCCTTGCGCTTCAAGAAGCCTCTATAGTCGTTGTCGGGGATGAAGCAGATCTCGTAGCTCTCACTCTTGTTGGCCAGTTCGGGGAAGCCGCTATCCATGGCTCGCTGGCGGATCTCGCTCTTATGGAAACCGCCGATGGGGAACCGGGTGCGTGCCAGGTTCTTCTGTTCCAGGCCCCAGAGCACGTAGCTCTGGTCCTTCGCGGGGTCGAGCCCCTTGCTCACCACCCAGCGACCGTTCCCGGCCAGCTGGCGCACTTGCGCGTAATGCCCTGTGGCGATCAGCTCACAATCCATCATATCGGCCCGTTTCAACAAAGCCTCCCACTTGATGAAGGTATTGCACAACACGCATGGGTTAGGAGTTCGGCCGGCGAGGTACTCGCTGGTGAAGTTGCCGATGATGGCATCGCCGAACTCCTCGCGGATGTCGATGATCATGTGGTGGAACCCACGGCTCACGGCCATGTTCCGCGCATCGTTGATACTGTCCAGGTCGCAGCAGCCGGTGATGCGTTTCCCTCCGCTGGCATCGGCATAGTCCCAGGTCTTCATGGTCACACCGACCACCTCGTAGCCTTGGTCGTGCAACATCAGGGCGGTCACGGAGCTATCCACTCCACCGCTCATGGCCACCAGTATGCGTCCGTGTTTGCTCATTTCCGTTCGGGTCGCCCCGTGGGGGCGCTGTTACCTGCTCCTTCCTGCCGGGTCCGATCACTGGGCCACCCCACCAAGGTAGCGTGTCACCTTCAGCAGCTTCCCTTTTTCGTCATACTCCTTCACCTCTCCTTCGAGCAGATCGTTCACGTAGGTCCCTTCCTTCTTCTTCGTTTGTCCGATCAGCACCCGCTCCATATCGGCCGGGGTGCCCATCACCGGATCGGCCTTCATGGGTTTCAGTTCCCAACGGCCATTGGCGTAGTACTCGGCGAAGGGGCCTTCGCGCTTCCCCTTCTTGTAGGTGACCTCCGAAAGAAGCTGCTCATCATCGTAGTACTCCTTGAACACGCCGTTCTCCTTCCGTTCCTTCACCAGGGTGCCACGGGCGTAGAGCACCTGCAACTGCACCGTGCCATCCTTGTTGAAGTAGTACCAGGTGCCATCGCGGTCGCCATTCACCATGGTGCCTTCGATCTCCTTCTTGCCGTCGGGGAAATAAAAGACCATCTTCCCTTCCGGCTCGCCGTTGACGTATTCCGCTTCGGACTTCAGCTTACCGTTATCGAACCAGCTCTTGTGCGGACCGTGGAGCACACCGGCCTTGCGGTTCTCGCGCTCGGCCACACTCCCAGTGGTGTAATAAGCGAC
This sequence comes from Bacteroidota bacterium, assembly GCA_963169535.1. Taxonomy (GTDB): domain Bacteria; phylum Bacteroidota; class Bacteroidia; order Flavobacteriales_F; family PHOS-HE28; genus PHOS-HE28. Next base: position 35,341 of record CAUJED010000145.1, read on the forward strand.
CTGCTCGCCGTGGAGCTTACCCTCGGCGTAACGCTCCACCTTGCGAAGCTTGCCATCGGCGCCGTAGTAATTCCAAGTGCTGTCCTTCTCCTGCCCCAGGTATTTGCCCGTGGCCAGCAAGGTGCCGTTGGGGTGGAAATGACGTGCACGGCTGGTCCTACCGTCCGGTGCATGGTCCTGGAGGGTGGTCAGCCGTCCCTCCTGGTCGTAGTGCTTGAAGGTGCCTACGGGCTTATCGTCCTTGAACTGGCCCAGGTACCTGGTCTTGCCATTGGGCCATGCTTTGGACCAGCTGCCTTGCTTGCGCCCTTTGGCATCGGTGGTGTTGAGATCCAGGCCCGTGGTGGGTTGGGCGCTGGCGAGCAGGAGCCACCCGAGGGCAACGGCGGAAAAAAGTGGGCGCAGGTACATCGGTAGGACAAAAGTACGGGTGGTGGTCAAGCCTTGTGCCGATCACGAAGCAACGGCACGTCCCCCTCGATCGGACGGCTTCGAAGGTGAACATCCGAGCCTGAGCATCTACCTTTGGCCTCCCTAACCTCCGCCATGAAATTCTTCATCGACACGGCCAGTCTGGCACAGATCAAAGAAGCCCAAGCACTGGGTGTACTCGACGGTGTGACCACCAACCCCAGCCTGATGGCCAAGGAGGGGATCAGTGGCACCGATGCCGTGATGAAACACTATGTGGACATCTGCAACATCGTGGACGGTGATGTGAGCGCAGAGGTAATCGCCACGGACTATGAGGGCATGGTGCGCGAGGGCGAGAACCTGGCTGCCTTGCATCCACGGATCGTGGTGAAACTGCCCATGACAAAGGAAGGAGTGAAAGCGATCAAGCACTTCAGTTCCAAGGGCATAAAGACCAATTGCACCTTGGTGTTCAGCGCCGGTCAGGCCTTGTTGGCGGCCAAAGCGGGCGCCACCTATGTGTCGCCCTTCGTGGGCCGGTTGGATGATGTGAGCACCGATGGCGTAGGGTTGATCGACCAGATCCGCACCATTTACGACAACTACGGCTATGGCACGGAGATCCTGGCGGCGAGCATCCGGCATCCCATGCACATCATCCAATGCGCGGAGGTAGGCGCCGATGTGGCCACCTGCCCGCTGAGCGCCATCGTATCCCTCTTCGACCACCCGCTCACGACCATTGGTCTGGAGAAATTCCTGGCCGACCACAAGAAGGCAGCTCAGCCCAAAGCCTGACCGCTTCGAATGCTGGTGGCCATACACCCGAAAGACCCCGAGCCGCGAAAGATCCGCACGGTGGTGGAGACCCTGCGCGATGGTGGGGTGGTGATCTGCCCTACCGACACCGTATACGCCTATGTGTGCAGCAGCGAGAGCGCCCGAGCGATCGAAGAGGTGGCCCGGCTCAAGGGGATCAAACCTCAAAAAGCGAACCTTTCGCTTATCTGCCAGGACCTGAGCCAGTTAAGCACCTATGCAAAAGCGGTTGACACCGCCTCTTTCCGGATCATGAAGAAGGCCCTTCCCGGCCCCTACACCTTCATTGTACCGGCGAGCAACGAGATCCCGAAACTGTTCAAGAACAACAAACGCACGGTGGGTATTCGGGTACCCGACCATCCGATCCCGCAGGCTTTGGTGAAGGAATTGGGGCATGCCCTGGTGGTGGCCAGCGTACACGACCCCGACAAGGTGGTGGACTACACCACCGACCCGGAGCGTATCCACGAGCACATCGGCCATCAGGTGGACCTGGTGATCGATGGCGGCATCGGCGGCTTGGAGGCGTCCACCGTGATCGACCTCTCCACGGGCGAGCCTGTGGTGCTGCGTGTTGGCAAGGGCGAGGTGGAAGAGCTGTTCTGACCGGGTGGTCGGGCCCCGGAAGGCGGATTCAAGTCATTAACGCAATCGCGGGGTCATCGTGTTAGTCGGTTGAACTGGTTGATCGGGGTGCCTCGAAGAACCTATTGGGGATCTCCTGACCTAAAAACAGCCTTGGGTTCCTTCGTTCAGGAGATCCCAATCTGGCTCTAAGCGGGATCGTTCAACGGTCTTCTGAGTCGTACCCATGCCTCCGCCAGATGATCGGCCAGGTCGCTGGCCCGCATGGCATCCTGCCCCAACACCGAGGCGGCCAGATCCCCGGCAAGGCCGTGAAGGAAAACGGCTATCAAGCTGGCGTTCAACACATCGTATCCCTGTGCCAGCACACCGGCCAAGACCCCGGTCAGCACATCTCCGCTCCCGCCCTTGGCCATACCAGGGTTACCGGTCGAGTTGATGAACACCCTGCCGTCGGGTGCATGGATGGCCGTGAACGCCCCCTTCAACACCACGGTACACCCCGTGCGCATGGCAAACTCCCGGGTTCGCAGGTGACGATCATAGGAACTCAACGACTTGGAACCCAAGAGTCCATCCATCTCCTTGGGGTGCGGTGTCAGCACCACGTGCGGACCAAGAAGCTCCAACAAGTCACGTTCAACAGCGAGGACATTCAATGCATCTGCATCCAGAACCATCGGTCGTCTCCAGGTGGTGAGGAGTTGCCGGACACGGTCCATGGTGCGCTTCGTGCGCCCCATCCCGGGCCCAACACCAATGGCCATGAATTTCTCAGGATCAATAAGTTCAATATCTTCAATTAGACCATTATCACAAATTGTCATCACGTCCGGCCACAACACCATGGCTGGCTCACACACCTCATTAACCGCCCACAGGGTGATCAGTCCGACCCCGCTACGGGCACACCCCTTGGTAGCCAGCAACGCAGCACCGTAGCAACCAGGCCCTCCGGCCAGGAGCAGGGCATGGCCATGAGTGCCCTTATGACTGAAGCGCGACCTATGCTTAAGTAAGCCGCTGATATCCAGCAACTCCACCAACATCATGGCAGGCGCACACCCTTGGTACGCCCCCTCCGGAAGCCCAATTGGCACCACCTCCCATTGGCCGTAGGCCTCTCCTGTCTCCGGAAAGAATAGCGGCGTTCTAAGCGCTTCCAGCACCAGCGTATGGTGGGCACGGACCATGCCCCCACCAGCTTGGCCCAAGGCGGGATCCAACACTCCGGAGGGTTGATCAATGGCGATCACCCTTCTTCCAGAGCGCCCCACCTTCTCCGCCACCCCAGCTATCCACTCCGCTATCGGGCGCTGCAAGCCAGAACCAAAAATACAATCTATTACACATTCATTATCAGCTATTTCAATGCCATCATTAAAACCACTGATCAAATCCAAACGAACGGCCATTTCCACCAGCCGCTCTCGATTGATCGCGTTCAATTCCGTCGGCTGGGAACCGTGGTCCACCAGTACGACCCGCACCTGCCTACCCGCCAGTGCCAGGTACCTGGCGATCACCAGGCCATCACCACCATTGTTGCCCTGTCCGGCCAGGACCAGGAAGCGTGTCGCCGTTGGCAGGTCCATGGCCAGGATCCGATCGGCACATCCACGCCCCGCATTCTCCATCAGTTCATGTGCCACCACCACGCCACTGCCAATGGTATCCGACTCCGCTTTACGAAAGGTGGTGTTATCGTAGATCGGTCTCATGCGGAACGGGTTGGTTCACGGAACATACTACCGTGATCGCGGAACACACGGCTGCGAACGCGAAGCAGAACGCCATGGTCAACAAAGAAAAAGTACACATCGCACAACGGAAAACCACTGACCAAGGTCACCAACGAACGCCCGGTCAGTCCTACCTTCGTAGCCTCTCCCGCACTTATTGACAACCACGACGACAAACCAACCACACTTAACCCAACATGAAAGTAGCGCTACAAATCGCTCTGGCAGGTGCGCTTTTGCCAAGTCTGGCCTTGGCACAGGAGCCCGGCCCGAACTTGGTGAACAACGGCGGATTCGAGAGCCGCAGCCCCGAGGTGAAGACCTGGGACCAACTGAGCCGCGCTTCCGGCTGGAGCAACGCCAACGGTGGTTCCGTTGATGTGTTCAGCAAACTCGGTTCGAAGAAGAACGTGGGTATCCCGGACAATGAATTGGGAACCAGCACGGCCCAGGAAGGAGAGAACTACGCCGGTTTCGTAGCGTGGAAGGACGACCAACGCCCGAACTTCAAGCGCTTGGGCAATGGCCGCGACGAACAGCCGTACAAAGCCGCTTGGAACCAGTACAGTGAGTACCTGCAAACGGCGATCAGCTCGCCCTTGACGCCCGGACAGAAGTACGATATCTCGTTCTGGGTGAAGCTGGCCGATAAGAGCGACCGCGCGGTGAATGGCATCGGCGCATACTGCTCTCCCTCCCAGTTAAGCTACACCCACCGCCATCACCTGACGGAAATGGCCGACGTGAAGAGCGACGCGGTGCTGGACAACAAGAAGGACTGGGTTGAAGTGAAGGGCACCTTCGTGGCCGATGGCGACGAGAAGTTCCTGGTGATCGGAGCCTTTGGCCCGAACATGGAGAAGAAGAAGGCAGTGGAAGGCGCCGACAACCAACGCGCCTACTACTACATCGACGGTATCAGCCTGCGCCTGCGTCCGGAGGACGACCGCGACAAGGACGGTGTCCCCGATAAGGAGGACAACTGCCCCGATGAAGCAGGCGTGAAGGCCCTTGGTGGCTGCCCCGACCGCGATGGGGATGGTGTGGCCGACAAGATGGACGCCTGCCCCGATCTGGCCGGACCAGTGAACCAGCAAGGTTGCCCCGACAGCGATGGGGATGGATTCGCGGATAACGTGGACAAGTGCCCTAAAGTGGCTGGTATCGCAGAAATGAAAGGCTGCCCCGGCATCAAGGAGGAGACCAAGAAGCTCTTCGAAAAGGCCCTCACCGGCATCCAATTCGAGACCGGCAGCGCCGTGATCAAGAAGACCAGCTTCGGGATCCTGGATCAGGTGGTGGCTGTGATGAACGAGAACCCCGCCTACAACTTGGAGATCCACGGCCACACCGACAGCCAGGGTGACGATGCCAAGAACATGAAGTTGAGCGATGACCGCGCTGCTTCCGTGCGCACGTACCTCACGAACAAAGGTGTTGCCGCTGCCCGCCTGCGCTCCGAAGGCCATGGCGAGACCGTGCCCGTAGCGGATAACAAGACCGCCGCTGGCCGCGCGAAGAACCGCCGTGTAGAGTTCAAAGTGATGTTCTGGGAATAAGGAAGCCCACGAACCAGCTCGTAGAAAAGGGCCGTCTCGAAAGGGGCGGCCCTTTTCGCATTCCGCTGGGTAAAGACCGAGGAACAAGCGCACCGGAAATACTCCCCATCGCTTTTACCAATTCGCACTATGGAGTAGGCCGATCCACTCGGTCTTTTTCCGCATGACTTCTCCATCGTGATCGTACCGTAACCCATGCCCTCGGTAGCGTTGCTCCCTGCGGTCTACGCCTTCGGCCTTGCAACGGCCCCGCCGTATCGTCCTGCGAAAAGAGCCCTTCGCATCTTTAGCCTACGCCTTACTGAGACGGCATGAAAGAACCGATCGATCCAATGGTGAAAAGGTGAAAGGGTGAAAAGCGTGAGAAGGTGAAATGCCTCGCACCCTTTCACGCTATCACCCCAGTGGTCCAGATCGCTGAGCTCGGCCCGATCTTCATCACCGGCTCAGTAATGGGAAATGGTATAACCTGCTTGGTCGTTGGATCCGTACACGACGACCAATGGAGATGATGCAGGACTGGTCTCCAACGCCCCACGTAGAAAGTGTCAACCGGCCATGACCGGCTTTCATGCGGATCGGATCATTCGGTCCACCCGGACCGTGTGCACCTCGCTGCGGAAGAACGTTCTTGGTCCGAGTTTGGGCTACACACGTATGAAAAAGCGAACGGGCCGCCCAAAGGCGGCCCGTTCTCATGCGAAGGTCGGAACTACTTACTGAAAGTAGAAGTTCACGCCGATGCGAGCACCGCTAACGCCGGTGTCGAGGCTGAAGTTGTTACGCTTGGTGCCACCTTCCACGGTCGTGCTCACAACAGAGCCGCTACCGCTGGTGCCGATCACCCAAGCCTCGTTGGTGTTCTCCGTGTGACCTTCGCTGCTCATAGCGAGGCCCCAGGTGTACTCACCGCTGAGGGAGATCTTGGGAGCAGCGAACCACTCCACGCCCACGAAGCCGTTCAGGCCCACGCTGAAGAGGCTACCAGCCTTCTCTTCGGTCGGGCGGCTCACAGGGTTGTTGTCGCTCAGTGCGTTACCGTACTCATAAGTGGTCTTGCCGCTGCCGAGGCCGATGTTCAGCTCGCCACCGTACACACCTACTACGCGGGTGCTACCCACACGCTTCTCGATGCCAGCGCCCAGTTGCACAGCCATGTAACCATTCTTGGTCACATCTTCCACTTGAGCAGGAGGGTTCGGAGCGGGGGTAGGCTGCGGGATCTGGTTCACCAGGTCGGTCTCTTTCGTGCTGCCGAAGCCGATGCGCACACGACCACGGTAAGCCGTGTTGGCGTCGATGAGCTTCTTACCACCGATCACCACTTGGGAACCGCGGTTGCTGGTGCTGTTGAAGAAATTGTTCAGGCCAACACCACCGTTGTTCGTGTTGCCGTTGAACAGGTTACCAGCGTAGTTCACCAGCGGGGTAGCGTCGAAGGTCAATCCCCAGTCGCCGCTCTGGCTGAGCCAATTCTCTCCGCGGTTGCTGGTGATCTCCCCCGTCTGAGCGGAGGCCGTCATAGCAGCTACCATGGCTGCCGAGAACAGTACATGCTTCTTCATGGTTGATTGTTTAGGTCCGTGTTTTTGATTTCGTGTTTGGTCGACTTCGCGGGACGAAGATCTATGCGAAGCGCGGTGCAAGATTATGAACTTTTTCAACACTATGCACAGTGCTTTGTTGATCCAGCGATGCCGCTTGGATCCACCATGCCAATTTTCGTGCCGCGTTCATTTGAGGGTGCAAATATGGGTGATCCATCTGACATTTCACCTGATTCATGCCTTATTCTTCAACATGGGCACGAACCTGAACACCCCCAGGTCGGTCATCGAAAGCTCGCCATCGGGCCGATGTACGAGTTTGAGCATGCGCTGCTGCTCCCCCTCGCCCACGGGCACCACCATCACGCCATCGGGTTTCAATTGTAGCGGCAGGTCCTCGGGCACATAGGGGGCCCCACAGGTCACCAGCACCCTATCGAAAGGAGCCTCCTTGGGCAGTCCGAGGTATCCATCTCCGTGGTAGAGGTTGGCCTTGAGCCCCATTTGGGCCAAGCGCTCCTTGGTGCGCAAATAGAGCGGACGGTGCCGTTCAATGCTAAAGACCTTACAGCCCATTTTCACCAGGACCGCGGTCTGGTATCCACTGCCGGTACCGATCTCCAGCACCTTCATTCCTGGCCGAATGCCCAACAGCTCGGACTGAAAGGCAACGGTATAGGGCTGGCTGATCGTTTGCTCACACCCGATGGGGAAGGCGATATCCTGATAGGCCAGTTCCAGGAAGGCACTATCATCGATGAACAGGTGGCGAGGCACCTCCCCGATGGCTTTCAGCACCGCGGGATCCGATATCCTCTTTTCCTTAAGCAACTCCACCAAGCGCCTTCGGAGGCCTTGATGGCGAAAGTCATCCTTCACCATGGTTCTGCCGGGCGAAGGTATCTTGATATGATCGTGGGCGAGGCTCCTTGTTACCTTCGCGGCCTTGTTGATAACCCTGCTGGGCGGTGCCCACCGCAATACGAACGCGGATGTCGAATAGGCTACGGATCGGAGTACTGGGAGCGGGTCATTTAGGCCGGATCCATGTGCAACAGTTGGCTGAACTGCCCGCATGGGAGGTCGTAGGCATATTCGACCCCCACGAGGAGAAGCGCAATGCCGTAAGCCGTGAGTTCGGCGTGAAGGCCTTCAGCAGTCGGGAAGACCTGCTCGCTGTGGTGGATGCGGTGGACATCGTGACCCCGACGGTGACCCACGCGGCCTTGGCAAAGGAGGCCCTCAGCCTGGGGCTGCATGCGTTCATAGAAAAGCCCGTGACCGAGACGGTGGACGAAGCGGAAGCGCTCCTGGAGCTGGCACGCACCACCGGGCTTCGGGTGCAAGTAGGGCACGTGGAGCGGTTCAACCCCGCCTTCCAAGCCGCCCTTCCCTACTTCGCCTCTCCGATGTTCATCGAAACGCACCGGCTGGCCCAATTCAACCCGCGGGGCACGGATGTGAGCGTTGTGTTGGACCTGATGATCCACGACATCGACCTGATCCTGCATGTGGTGAAAAGCCCGGTGGTGGACGTTCAGGCCAGTGGAGTGGCCGTGGTGAGCACATCGCCGGACATCGCCAACGCGCGGATCGCCTTTGCGAACGGCTGTGTAGCGAACCTGACGGCGAGCCGGATCAGTCTGAAGAACATGCGGAAGAGCCGGTTCTTCCAACGCGATGCCTACATCGCGGTGGACATGCTGGAGAAGAGCACCGAGATCGTGCGCATGCGGGATGTGATCGGCGAGCCCGACCCGTTCGCCGTGACCATGGACCTTGGTCCCGGAAAGGGGCTCCGCGAGATCAACTTCGAGAAGCCCGAGATCATTCCGGTGAACGCCATCCGCGAGGAGTTGCGGGCCTTCGCCGCAAGCATCGACCAGGGACACACCCCCTTGGTCCCGCTCGAGGATGGGACCGCTGCACTACGTGTGGCCCACACCATACTCGCCGAATTGGAACGCAGTGCATCGGCCACATACTGATCTCGCTGGAACCTCGTTGTTGCATGCATAGCATGACCACCACCCTCGGCATTCTCATTGCGCTATTCCTGCTGGTCGGTTGTCGAAAGACCGAGGATGTGCCCACGTACGTGGAGATACCGACGATCTCGGTATCGGCCACCGGCGAGCAGGGCGGCGGCTCGAGCAAGATCACCGAAGCGTGGGTGACGGTGGATGAGCGCAGCGTGGGCGTTTGGGAACTGCCGGCGCGGGTGCCGGTGATCGGAACCGGGAGCCACACGATCGGCGTAACGGCGGGTATCCGGCGCAACGGCGCCTATGACGACCGTGTCCGCTACCCGTACTACACCACGTGGCGCACCACCGTGGACCTGGAGCCCGCCGCCACGCGTGTGGTGGCGCCGCAGGTGCAATACACCTCGGCCACTTTCTGGAAGGAACAGTTCAACGAGGCCGAAAGCCAACTGATCCGCGGTTCGGGGAGCGACACCACCCTCCAACTGTATTCCGCTGCAGCGCGACCCGACGCCACGCTGGATGGCACGCAATGCGGAGGTTTCGTGCTGGATACGGCCCACGACCGGGTGATCCTGCACACGGAACAGGACTTCCCTGGTGAATCGGGACCGGTCTATCTGGAGATGGATTATAGCACCGACATCGAACTCACCATCGGCCTGCTGTATACCGAAGAGGGAACGGCCGTATCGGAGCCCTGGGTGGTGCTGGTCCCTACGGCCTCCATCGGCGCGATCAAGTGGAACAAGGTCTATATCGACCTGAGCGACTTCTTCTACCAGCCGGGGTTCAGTGGACGTGACATCTACATCGGCGCTCAGCTCTCTGGAGGTCGTACTTCCGCAGCCGGTTATCTCGATAACGTCAAGATCATCCGTCCGGCATCATGATGGACCGCAGGGTGTTGGTGGCTTGGTACGTGCTCGCCGATCTGGTGAGCGGGGCCACGGCATGGACCCTGTTCTATCTCTACCGGAAAGCCGTGTTGGAGCCGGTGAAGTTCGGGTATGCGGTACCGGTGGACTTCGACGCCAACTACTTCAAAGGGCTGGTGCTGGTCCCCTTGTTCTGGTTCGGTCTGTACACGATGATGGGGGGCTACCGGGAGATCCATCGCCGGTACCGCACCATGGAGCTCGGGCAGACCCTGCTGGTCAGCTTCCTCGGAGTGGTGGTGATCTTCTTCGTGCTGCTCCTGGACGATGAGGTGGCCGACTACAAGGACTACTACCGCTCCTTCCTGGTGTTGTTCGGGCTGCACTTCGGTCTGAACTTCCTGCTTCGTTTCCTGCTCACCAGTCGCACGGTACACCTGGTCCATCGCCGCCGGATCGGGTTCAACACGATCCTGGTGGGAGGCAACGAGAGCGCTTTGGCCATCCATGCGGAGATCGAGGGATTGCCCAAATCACCGGGCAACCGGTTCGTCGGGTTCGTGAACGTGAACGGTGGCGACCAGTTACTCACCTCGGTGGGGCTGCCCCGGTTGGGCAAGTGGAACGAACTGCGGCAAGTGATCGGGCAGCACGCGGTGGAAGAGGCCATCATCGCGGTGGACTCCAGCGAACACGCGCACATCAGCCGGATCATCAACGAGCTGGAAGGCACCGGGGTTCGGATCAAGATCATCCCCGACATGTACGATATCCTGGCGGGATCGGTGAAGATGACCAGCATCTTCGGTGCACCGCTGATCGAGGTGAATCCCTTGATCATGCCGGCCTGGCAGTTCAGTGTGAAGCGCGCCATGGACATCGCTGTGAGCGGCTTGGCGTTGATCTTGCTTACCCCGGTATACCTGCTACTGGCCATCGGGGTGAAACTCTCCTCGCCCGGACCGGTGTTCTTCACCCAGGAACGGATCGGCAAGCACGGCCGCCCCTTCTGGATCGTGAAATTCCGCAGCATGTATTGTGGTGCCGAACAGAACGGGCCGCAGCTGAGCAGCAGTTCCGATGCACGGATCACCACGTTCGGGCGCTGGATGCGCAAGACCCGGATGGATGAGTTGCCGCAGTTCTGGAACGTATTGAAGGGCGACATGAGCCTGGTGGGGCCACGCCCCGAGCGCCAGCACTTCATCGATGCCATCATGAAAGTGGCCCCCCACTACCGCCACCTGCATAAGGTGCGGCCCGGTATCACCAGCTGGGGGCAGGTGAAGTTCGGCTATGCCGAGAACGTGGATCAGATGGTGCGGCGGCTGAAGTACGATGTGTTGTACATCGAGAACATGAGCATCGCCATGGACCTGAAGATCCTGGCGTACACCATCCTGATCGTCCTGAAGGGTGATGGCAAGTAGGGACGGATCCGGGATCCCCCCTACATTGCCGCGCTAAAAGATCGCATTCCATGAACATCTCCGTGATCGGTGCCGGCCAGATGGGCAACGGCATCGCCCATGTCTTCGCTCAGTACGGGTACCGGGTAACATTGATCGACATCGCCCAGGCGGGTCTTGACAAAGGCATGGCCACCATCGCCAAGAACCTGGACCGCCAGGTGGCGAAAGGCGCGCTGACCGAAGCGCAGAAGACCGCCACGCTCGGGAACATCACCACCAGCACCGACCTCGCGTCGGGCGTGAAGAACGCCGAGCTCGTGGTGGAAGCCGCCACGGAGAACGTGGACCTGAAGCTGAAGATCTTCCGCGACCTGGATGCGAACGCACCTGCGGCGTGCATCCTGGCCAGCAATACGAGCAGTATCAGCATCACCCGCATCGCCGCCGCCACCCAACGGCCGCAGCAGGTGATCGGCATGCACTTCATGAACCCCGTACCCGTGATGAAACTGGTGGAGGTGATCCGCGGGTACGACACCACCGATGCGGTGACCAAGACCGTGGTGGACCTGAGCGCGGCGATCGGCAAGGTGCCCGTGACCGTGAACGACTACGCGGGTTTCATCGCCAACCGGATCCTGATGCCGATGATCAACGAGAGCATCGAGGCGCTGTTCCAAGGGGTGGGTGGCGTGGCCGAGATCGACGCGATCATGAAGTTGGGCATGGCGCACCCGATGGGGCCGTTGCAACTGGCCGACTTCATCGGTCTGGACACCTGCCTGGCCATCCTCCGCGTGCTGCACGAAGGCTTCGGCAATCCGAAGTACGCCCCGTGCCCATTGCTGGTGCAGATGGTCACGGCCGGCAAGCTGGGCGTGAAGAGCGGCGAAGGTTTCTACCGGTACACCGCGGGCAGCAAAGAACTGGTGGTGGCACCGACGTTCGCCCGGTGAACCTGCGCGAAGCCACCGCCGCCGACATCCGGGTGATCCAGGCCCTTGCCCACGCGACCTGGCCGGTGGCCTATGCCGACATCCTCAGCCACGCACAGATCGTGTACATGCTGGACCTGATGTACGGCACCCCGGCGCTGGAAGCCCAGTTGGGGCCGAAAGGGCACCGTTTCCTCCTGGCTGAAGCGGAGGGCACTGCCGTGGGTTTCGCCGGTTACGAGCGCGGGTACACGCCGGGCCGCTCACGGTTGCACAAGTTGTACGTGCTGCCCGCCAACAAGGGCCAGGGCATTGGCCATGCCCTGCTCGAAGCCGTGCTGGTGGCCTGCATGAAGGCCGGGGACACCGCCGTGGAGCTGAACGTGAACAAACGGAACCCGGCCAAGGCGTTCTACGAACGCCACGGTTTCGTGGTGGAGCGCGACGAAGTGCTGGACATCGGACAGGGCCACGTGATGGACGACCATGTGATGGTGAGACGATCCCGCCCCTGGTGATCGCCCCGGCCTGATCCAAGCCCCTATGGATCCATGGGGGCTCGGTAAGACCGGGCCGATTCAGTTGCTCAGTGTGGGCCGATCCGCGGTAAGGCCGTACTTCCGGTACAGGCGTGCTTTCCGTTTCTCCAGCTTGGCCTGGGCTTTGGCGGTTCGGGCGCTGCGCTCCGCAACGGCCAGTTCGCCCCGTTCGATCCGTTGCACGATGAGTTCGATGGTGGCATCGGCGCCCGATGGGTCGTATTCCGCCTTGAGGTCCTGGTCGAACAAGCGGGCGAGGCCTTGCCAAACGAAGGCCACGAAGGAACCGCGGAGCTGCTTCACCAACTGGTACGAGGTCTGGCCCGTTTCCCGATCGATGAGTTTCACCAGTACCTTGCCTTGGCTCACGGTGAGGTCCTTCACCTCGGCCTCGAACTCCGCGCGGAGCTCGGCCTCGGCGATCCTTACGTAGAGGTCTTGATCGGCCTTCCCTTCGATGGTCTTGAGCTCGGTCTCGTATTCGGCGAGCAGTTGGCCGGTGATCTTGGCATAGGGGTATACTTTGATCACGTTGCGCATCAGCTTGTCGAACCGCTCTGCCTCACGGCGGCCCTTGGGTGACCACCGCCCGTAGACCTCGGCTTCGGCCAGGTGGATCAACGGAATGGTATCGCTGCCCTCCACCACGGCATGCACCACGTATGCGGGATGCTGCGCCCATGTGGGCAACACACCACCGCAGGCGATGCACGCCAGAACGAGAAAGGCCTTTTTGAACATGGTCCAAGCCATGGCCGCAGTATGTGACCGTAACGCAAGATACGGCCCTTTATTCCCCTACAACGGCTCAGCGGCGCTTTAGTTTCCAAGCACTTACGCCTGATAGCGCATCCGGCACGGAGGCCGGGCGATGCTCGCGGTCGGCGAGCAGGGCTGCGGCCACCAGCGCCGCTGCCGCCATCTCCTCGGGGTCCTGGCCATCGATCGCGGCGGGCGTGAAGTGGTCCCGCACGAAGTGGGTATCGTACTTCCCGCTGCGGAAGGCCTCGTGCCCCATCACGAAACGACAGAAGCCCAAGGTGGTCTCAATACCGCTGATGGCGTAGTCGTCGATGGCGCGCTCCATGCGTTGGATGGCCTCTTCGCGGGTGGCCCCGTGGGTGATCAGCTTGGCGATCATGGGGTCGTAGTGAATGGGGATGTCCATGCCCTCCTCGAAGCCATCGTCCACGCGGATGCCCAGCCCCTGTGGCGGGCGGTAGGTCACGAGCTTCCCGATGTCGGGCAGGAAGTTGTTCGCTGGATCCTCGGCGTACACGCGCACCTCAATGGCGTGGCCGTTGATCCTCAGGTCCTCCTGCTTGAAGGGAAGCTTCTCCCCTTCCGCCACGCGGATCTGGAGCTTCACCAGATCCAGCCCGGTGATCATCTCGGTAACGGGATGCTCCACCTGCAGGCGGGTGTTCATCTCCATGAAGAAGAAATCGCCGTTCTCATCGAGCAGGAACTCCACGGTGCCTGCGCCCACGTAGTTCACGCTCCTGGCCACGTTCACCGCGGCCTCGCCCATGCGCTGGCGCATCGCGGGGGTGAGCACGGCGCTGGGGGCCTCCTCCACCACCTTCTGGTGGCGGCGCTGCACGCTGCATTCGCGCTCGAAGAGGTAACAGGTGTTGCCGTGGGTATCGGCCATCACTTGCACTTCGATGTGGCGCGGCCCGGCCACGTACTTCTCGATGAACACGCTGCCATCGCCGAAGGCGTTCTGCGCCTCGCTGATGGCGCGTTCCAGCCCTTCTTTCAGGTCGGCTTCGCGCTCCACCACGCGCATGCCCTTCCCACCACCACCCGCTGCGGCCTTGATGAGGATGGGGAACTTGATGGTCTTGGCCACCTTCATGGCCTCGTCCACGCCGCTCACGGCGCCTTCGGTGCCGGGCACCAAGGGCACATCGAACTTGCGCACGGCCTCCTTGGCGGCGAGCTTATCGCCCATCACCTTCATGGCCTCGGGCGAAGGGCCGATGAAGACGATGCCCACCTGCTCCAAGGCCCGTGCGAAGTCGCCGTTCTCGCTGAGGAAGCCGTAGCCGGGGTGTACGGCATCCACCTTCAGGTCCTTGCACACCTTCACCAGCTTGTCCACCACGAGGTAGCTCTCCTTGCTGGGCGCCGGGCCGATCAGCACGGCCTCGTCGGCGAAGCGCACGAACGGCGCGTTGCGGTCGGCCTCGGAGTACACGGCCACGGTGCTGATGCCCATCTCGCGGGCGGAGCGCATCACACGCAGGGCGATCTCGCCACGGTTGGCGACGAGGAGTTTTTGGATCTTCTGGTTGGCCATCGGTTGGTTCCGGGAGTGCGAAGATGCGAAGCCTTGGCCTGATCTTTGGCCTGGCCCCACCATGCGTTCGCTCCTTCTGCTCCCCCTTCTGCTGTGTCCGTTGCTGGCTAAAGCCCAGATCGGCCGCAAGGAACTCCGCACCGATACCGGAACCGTGGTGCTGCACTTCTTCCGCAGTGGCGGGGTGAGCACCAAGGAGTGGACGGACAAGGACGAGCGCTGGGGCCGCAGCTGGGCGTACAAATTGGACGGCACCGTGCTCGAGGAGCACCAGACGCGGCGTTTCGCGGGGCATGCCTCGGTGCAGTACCGGTACCACGCCAACGGGGCCGTGAGCCGGGTGGAATACAGCGACGCACCCGATGGCGGGATACAGTGGTACCAGAGCACCACCACGTACGATGAGGCGGGAACGCGCACGGGATTCGCCGAGCAGGGCCAAGACGACCATGGGCCGATACCGGGGGTGGTGGTTCCGGGCAGGCCGTACGTACAAGAGGTCGTGGTGGAACAACGCCTTTTCGTGAACGAGGTGTTCGTGGTGAACCCCACCAAGCGCGCGTGCCGCGTGGTGGCCAAGGCGAAGCACCCCTCGCCGGGCCTGCCGGGTGGCACCTGGACCATGGCGCCGGGCGATACGGTCCGGCTCGGCACGTACAGCATGGGCGAGGTCTTCACCCCGTGGAACGAACAACTCACGCTGGCGATCCACCAGGTGCGGTTGAAGGGTGGCCGGAATGCGATGGCCCGCATACGCACGGACGAAGTGCAGGCAAGCCCCGAGCACCGACGGCACTACGTGGTGATCGCCGGATGGACGCGGGCAACAGCCAAGGCCGATAAGACGAGGAAGAAGTAGGAACGGCGACCCGGTCGATGACAAGAAGTACCGAGCGCCGCACCGCTCACCGTTCTGAGGTGGCCGACCACCGTCCTGGACGCGCCGACCTGCCGCGGCGGCGAAGCGCGTGAACCGCAGTGCCACCGGAGGTCGATCATACCGGCTCCGGTCCCAAGTGGCTCGTATGACCAACGCGTACGGTATCCAAGGTCGGGTGCCCAGTATCTTCGCTGGCCATGACCCATTTGCCGCCGCTCATCCTGGACCTATGCCTGATCCTGGGCGTTGCGGCCATTGTAACACTGATCTTCAAAAAGTTACACCAACCCCTGGTCTTGGGATATGTGGTGGCGGGCTTGCTCGTTGGACAGAACACCTCCTTGTTGCCTTCGGTGAGCGACATGGAGAATATCGACACCTGGAGCGAGATCGGGGTGATCTTCCTGTTGTTCGCGCTGGGCCTGGAGTTCAGCTTTCGCAAGTTGACCAAGGTCGGTGGCACAGCGGGCATCACCGCCATAGTGGAAGCCTCCAGTATGTTGGCGATCGGCTACTTCACCGGGCGCGCTATGGGTTGGAGCACGATGGATAGCCTATTTCTTGGTGGCATCGTTTCGGTAAGCAGCACCACCATCATCATGCGGACGTTCGAGGAGCTGGGCCTGAAGACCCAGGGGTTCGCGGTGCTGGTGTTCGGTGTGTTGGTGGTGGAGGACCTGGTGGCGATCCTGGTGATGGTGTTGCTGAGCACGCTGGCGGTGAGTCAGCAGTTGAGCGGAGGGGACCTGCTCTTCGCCTTGGGGAAGCTGGCCTTCTTTCTCGTGCTCTGGTTCGTGGGCGGCATCCTGGTGATCCCCACCTTCTTGAACAAGGCCAAGAAGCTGATGAACGACGAGATGCTGTTGGTGGTATCCATCGCCTTGTGCCTGGTCATGGTATACCTGGCCACGGAAGCGGGGTTCAGCTCGGCCTTGGGCGCCTTCATCATGGGATCGCTCCTGGCCGAAACGGTTATGGCCGAGAAGATCGAGCACTTGGTGAAGCCCGTGAAGGACCTGTTCGGGGCTGTGTTCTTCGTATCCGTGGGCATGCTGATAGACCCAAAGACATTGGCCGAGCACTGGGCACCGGTGTTGCTGATCACCGTCGTGATCATCGCGGGGAAGCTGACCGCCACCTTCGCTGGAGCACTGCTCGCTGGCCAGTCGGTGAAGCGCTCCATCCAAGCAGGCATGAGCCTCACCCAGATCGGTGAGTTCTCGTTCATCATCGCGGCATTAGGACTCTCGTTGAAGGTGACCAGTTCGTACCTCTATCCCATTGCTGTGGCGGTATCGGCGGTCACCACCTTCACCACCCCCTATGTCATCAAGGCCTCGCCACGTTTCGCCGAATGGATAGAAGGCCTACTTCCTCGACGATTCCTGGACGCCTTGGAGCGATATGGCCAGCAGACCGAGCGGGCCACGGTGACCAGCGACTGGCGTGTGCTGTTGCGAGCCTACCTGATGAACCTGGCGATCTGGGGTGCTGCCTCGCTGGCGGTGATCCTGCTGGGGAGCAGGGTGCTCGAAGGCTGGTTCGGCGCGGGCATCGGCTGGTTCGATGGGGAGATGCTGGCGGGCGTCGCCACGTTGGTCCTGCTGGTGCCGTTCATCTGGGCGATGTCGTTCCGGCGTATCCGGGCGGGTGCCTACCGGCACCTGTGGCTGAACAAACGCGCCCTGCGTGGGCCGCTGATCGCCTTGGAGGTGGGCCGGCTCGCCGCTGCGGTGATCGTCCTCACCATCCTGGTGGCTCGCTTCTTCCAGACCGGTGCCGCCTTGTTGATGGCCGTGGTGCTCATCAGCGTCACCGCCATCTTCTTCCGCCGTCGGCTACAGGACTTCTACCAACGCGTGGAACGGCACTTCCTGCTGAACCTCACGCAACGCGAATCGATGCGCCAACGCCCCAACCTCACCCCTTGGGACCTTCACCTGGCCGAGATCGAACTGCCCGCGGGCTCCCAAGCCATGGGGCGTAGCCTCCACGAATTGGCCCTGCGCGAACGGTACGGGGTGAACATCGCGTTGATCGAACGCGGTGAGCTGAGCATACCCGTTCCCGGCCGCGATGATCGGCTGCTGCCCGGCGACAACCTGGTGCTGATCGGAACCGACGAACAACTGGCCTTGGTGAACACTGAACTGGCCAGCCTGCTGCCCGAGAACGGCACGATGAACCTCGGCAAGGACGACATGCGGGTGCGCAAGTACCGGATACCGCCGCGCTCACCATTGATCGGCCGTACCATCCGCGAAAGTCGGATCCGCGAAGAAGGCAGCGCCTTGGTAACGGGGATCGAACGCGGAGAACAACGCATCGCCAACCCCGAAAGCACCATGGTGGTGGAACAGAACGACCTCTTATGGCTGGTGGGCACCGGCGACAAGCTGAAGACCTTCATGCAAGGGGGCAAGGGCATGATCGAATGATACCATGGTGGTTCCAACCCGGCCAGCAGCCTTGCCACCATCCCCGCTGATCCCGCTACGCCGAACGCGGTGTTGGATAGGCTCCTGAACCACGCTCCTCTTTACCCCCCCACCCCACCATGCGAACCACGATGCGGACCTACCACCGGTATCTTGGCTTCTTCCTCGCGGGGATCATGGCGGTGTACGCCATCAGCGGCATCATCCTGATCTTCCGCGACATCGACTTGCTGAAGCAGGAGGTGCATGAAGTCCGCCGGTTGGCCCCCGGCCTCACGGAAAAAGCGTTGGGCGCGGAGATCCGGATCAAGGGCCTACGGTTCCACGACCCGGCCGGAGAACTGCTGCGATTCGAGCAGGGCACCTACAACAGCACCACCGGAGAAGTGGACTACACCACCAAACTGTATCCGTGGCTGATCGACCGGTTGACGCAACTGCACAAGGCCAACACCGGATCCCCCTTGTTCTTCCTGAACATCTTCTTTGGCATATCGCTGTTGTTCTTCGTGGTCTCGGCGTTCTGGATGTACATGCCCAGCAGCGGCATCTTCAAGAAAGGGATGTACTTCGTGGCGGCGGGGATCCTGCTCACCTTGCTGATGCTTTGGGTATGAGGTAGGCCACTGCCCCGTTCACCAACGGGCCTACGTTGGAGCGCAGCGGTACCTTGCGGCACCGTACCACGGCCACATGCGACCTATGGATCCGACCACCGATCCTTTCTCAGCCTTTGGGCTGGCCCCCTCGTTACTGCACGCCGTGGAGGCCGTGGGGTATACGCGGCCCACGCCCATCCAGGCCAAAGCCATCCCGGCCATCCTGTTCGGCAAGGATGTATTGGGCATCGCCGATACCGGTTCGGGGAAGACACTGAGCTACGCCCTGCCGATCCTCCAGCGGCTGTTGGAGGGAATGCGCCCCGTGCGTAACCGGCATGTGCCGGTGCTGGTGTTGGTGCCCACCCGGGAACTGGCGCAGCAGGTGGAGGCGGTGTTCCAGTCGCTATGTGCCCACCTCCCCCAGCGCACACGTACCCAGGCGGTGTTCGGCGGTGTCTCCATCAACCCCCAGATGATCGCCCTGCAGGGTGTACAAGTGCTGGTGGCCACGCCGGGAAGGCTCCTTGACCTGATCGAGGCGAAAGCCGTTCACCTGGGCGACGTACAGGTGCTCGTACTGGACGAGGCGGACAAGATGTTGAACCGGGAGTTCGAAGAAGAACTGGGCCGGTTGTTGAAGCTTCTTCCGCGCAAACGCCAGAACCTGCTGTACTCCGCCACGCTCAATGCCGGGGTGAGCACCACCAGCGATCTGGTGCTGCACAAACCCGAGGTGATCCAATGCACCACGGCCCCGCAGGAGGTAACGCTGATCGAACAACGTGCGTTCCGCATAACGCCGGAACGGAAAGGCCCGCTGCTGCGCTACCTGATCCACACCATGGACATGGCCCAGGTGCTGGTATTCACCGCCACCAGCCATGGCGCCGACCATGTGGCGGACAAGCTGCGGAAACACGGGATCGACGCACGTGCCACGCACGGCAAGAAAAGCCACCATGCCCGCCAGCAAGCCTTGGCCGACCTGAAGGCTGGCCGTTTACGTGTACTGGTGACCACCGACCTGCTCGCCCGTGGCATCGACATCGTAGCACTGCCGTACGTGATCAACTACGAGCTGCCGCGGTCGCCCCAGGACTTCGTGCACCGGATCGGGCGCACCGGTCGTGCGGAACATGCAGGCCAGGCCTTCACGCTGGTGACACCCGAAGACCAGCACCACTTCAAGGTGATCCAGAAGAAGATGGGACAATGGATCACCCTGGAGAGCATGGACGATGTGGACCTGAGCCCACGGTGAGGCGGTGGAGGCCACCGGCCAGACTATCTTTGAGCGACACCCCGTCCGACGAAGGTCACAGATGGGGGTACAACGCACTCCCCCACCTACCGGGTAACGAGCCTTGCGCTACCACCACCATGTATACCAGACCCCTGCTGCTGATCGGCCTGTTGCTCGTGGGTACGGCGTTGTTCCCTCGAACTCCCGAGCGCGTGATCGTGAAACTCAAAGCCGGACACCATGCGGCGGGTCGCTCGCCCGGTGAAGGCAACGGTACGGGCAACGCCATGATCGATGCCCTGACGAGGGATCTTCCCGGGGCCGTCGTGGAACGCGTGCACACCGGTCGCCAATCGCCGCCCTCCACCTTCGTGATCCAACTGCCCCCGGGCACCGATGCGGATAGGCTAATGGATGCATACCGGCGTAGCGGCGAAGTGGAATACGTGGAAAGGGACCATCAGGGCCATGCCGGAGGGGTACAAGGTGTGGTGCCCACCGACACCTCCTACCCCCTGCAGTGGGGGTTGAGCAACCAGGGAACATTCGCCTTGGCCCCGGCGGTAGCGGGTGCCGACATCCAGATGGAGGATGCTTGGACCGTTGAACAGGGCGATGGATCCATCACCGTGGCCATCATCGACACCGGAACGAAATGGGACCATCCTGAATTCGCCGGTCGGATCTGGACGAACACCGCAGAGATCGCAGGCAACGGCGTGGACGACGACGGCAATGGCCTGGTGGACGACATACGGGGATGGGACTTCGCCAACAACGACAACGACCCGATGGACGACCAAGGGCACGGCACCAACGTGACCGGGATCATCGGAGCACAAGGCGACAATGGGATCGGCTTCGCCGGGGTGGACTGGAACTGCAAGCTGATGAACCTGAAAGCCTTGGACAGCGACTCGTACGGCTATTACTCGTGGTGGGCCTCGGCCATACACTATGCGGTGGACCATGGCGCCCAAGTGATCAACATGTCCATCGGCGGCACCAGCAGCTCCAGCACCTTGAGCGATGCAGTGAACTACGCCTTGTCCCATGGCGTGGTGGTGGTGGCCTGTATGATGAACACCAACGCCAACACCACCTTCTACCCGGCCGGTATCCCCGGGGTGATCGCCGTGGGATCCACCGACCCGGACGACACCCGTTCGGCGCCGTTCTTCTGGAGCAACACCAGCGGCAGCAACTTTGGCGCGCACATTTCCGTGGTGGCACCCGGCAACTACATCTACGGCCTCAGCCACCTATCGAACAGCAACTACAGCACCTATTGGGGCGGCACCTCGCAAGCCACCCCGCTGGTGGCCGGTCTGGCCGCACTGCTGTTGGCGAGCTCCCCGGGGCTTTCGCCGGCCGAGGTGAAGACCATCGTGGAGACCTCTGCCGAAGACATGGTGGGAGCCGCGAACGAAGACACCCCCGGATGGGACCCCTACCACGGACACGGCCGTGTGAATGCATTCAACGCGCTCACTGGCTCGGTGGGGACAAGAACGGCCGATCTGATGCCCACGTTCACGGTATTCCCGAACCCCACGGAGGGAACGGTAACGGTACAACTGCCCGAACACACCCAACGGTTGGAGGTGTACGATGCGCAGGGGCGGTCGATCCACCGCTGGACCGGCAGTGCACGAAGCACCACGACATTGCAACTCACCACCAGCGGCCTGTACTACATCGAAGTAGCCACGGCCACAGCGCGACAAGGCCAGCGACTGATCGTTCGCTGATGGGCGACCACCGGCCTACCGGCGGCATTCCGATCACCGGGCCTTCCCCTCCTTCTCGGGCGGAAGCAGCTTGAAGTAGCTGGCCTTGAACCGCCCCTCCACCACCTCGCCCTGCACCTCGGCCTTACGCAACGCCAGGCAGAAGCCGTCCTTATCGTGCGGATGTCCGAAAGCACTGATGTCCACGCCATCCACGTAGAACGCCTTTTCGGCACCATCCTGCTGCGGGAAGCGCACGGCCAGGTCACAATCGCCACCGGGCAGACCGAAGTTGCACTGGCCGCAGGAAGCGGTAACGGTGCGCAACTCCTTTCCGGGATCCGGTGCCGGAGCGAGTTTGTGGGCCACCTGGCCGAAGCTGAAGAAGGGGAAACAGGTCGCGAGGACCACGATGCCGAGCGTTCGCATGGCTTAATTCGGATTTACTTGCCCGAAATGTACGACAAGAACAGGGTGGATACACCCGGACCAGCGGGGCTATCGCGTCTTCGTTCGTCAAGGATCAAGACTTCGACATTGGGAGGGAACAGCAGGTCCAGCGAGCGTTCCTTGCGCCCCGGACCGCCGCTTCGCTTTGGTCCGCCCCCTCACCCTGAGCCCTCCTTTCAGCGGGCACGAGGGGGACAGGATCGCCGCACGCTGGGCCTGCTGTTCCGGCTCCCCCCCCCCGGTGCTGACGGCAGAAATACTGAGGCGGCATGAAAGAACCGGTCGATCCAATGGTGAAAAGGTGAAAGGGTGAAAAGCGTGAGAAGGTGAAATGCCTCGCACCCTTTCACGCTATCACCCCAGTGGTACAGATCGCTGAGCTCGGCCGGATCTTCATCACCGGCTC
>CAUJED010000146.1:0-36962 GCA_963169535.1 Bacteroidota bacterium
TGGACCGGAAGGTGATGACCAAAGAAGCGCTGGAGTGGGCGCAGAAAGGAGCGGAGATGGATAGGAAGTATTGGAACCTGCACACCCTGGCCCGCGCACAAGCCGCCAACGGCCTCACCAAGGAAGCCGTGGCCACCGCCGAGGAAAGCATGAAGATGGCGCAAGAGGCCAAGAACGAGGCTTACGTGAAGATGAACCGCGAGCTGATCACCAGCCTAAGCGGCCAGAAGGCGAAGCCGTGACCCCGGATCCTTCGACCACCGACCAGGTCGGTAGGTCATGGAGCGAGGCCGTCTCACACGAGGCGGCCTCGCTCTTTTGGTACCATTCGCTTCTTCAGCAGCAGCCGAGGATGCGCGGCATTTCGCACGGGTGCCACAGGAGCACGGGGGCACCGTGAGGAGGGTCTTTGGAGCAGGCCATGGAATGAATGCACCATGTGTTCCTTCATACCAATTCGCACTACGAGTAGGCCGATCCACTCGGTCTATCTCCGCATGACTTCTCCGTTGTGATCCTTCCGTAGCCCATGCCCACGGTAGCTTCGCTCCCTGCGGTCCAGGCCTTCGGCCTTGCAATGCCGCCGTCGTATCTCCTGCGAAAAGCCCCCTTCGCTTATTCAGCCTACGCCTTTGTGCGAAATGGTATCATCCATGCACAGCAGGCAGGCGAATGGAGCCACGTGGCCGGGGATAGGGTGAAAAAAGAACCCCTCCGCAGCGCGGAGGGGTTCTTCAGAGATCGGGTGTGGGTCTTACTTCACGGTCACACGCTGCACGGTGCGCTCGGTAGCGCTGCTCACCGTAACGGTGTACACACCAGAGGCCACATCGCTCAGGTCCACGGTGGCCATCGAGCTCAACTTGGCGGTGCGTACGCTCTTGCCGGCCAGGTCGGCGATCTCCACGAAGAGGGTCTCAGCGCGATCGCTGCTGATCTGGAAGATGCCGTTGGTGGGGTTGGGGAAGATGCTGATGCCGGTCAATTCGCCGTTCTCACGCACGCTCACGTTCGGGGTCAGCGTCAGACGGATGGCGAAAGCATTCCCGTTGGTATAGCTGTGGCGGCCTTCGGTGCCGTCGTCGTTGAAGTCCACAGGCAGGAACAGAGCCGAGGTCCATATGGGTTGGGGCACGGTGTTGTCGTCCAGGATGTACACTTCGGGGTCGGTGTTGTTGGTGCTGGCCACGGTGCCGGATCCGCTCAGTTTCACCCCAGCGAAGTAGGCGCCGGGTTGCAGCTGAACGGGTTGTTCCAAAGCCAAGGTCACGAAACCAGCGGTGATGTCAGCTTCGGTGATCGTGTGGCTTTCTGAGGTCATGCCTTGGAGCGGCTGGGAAATGCTGGCGGGCAGTTGGATGATGGAGGTGGTGTCGAAGAGCATGGCCTCGATACGTGCCTCGGCACCAGCGACGGTGGAGACGGCCAGCTGTACGGTCACGTGCGTGGCGTAAGTGGGCGTATTGATGTAGTACATGTTCATGTAGTACACCTCGGCATTGTCGGTCCAGGTGGCCGTGCCGTACTGGAGCAGTTGCTCTTCACCTTCGGGGTGGTTGCCAATGGCATCCACGGAGTAGATCCCATCGGTGATCTCGAAGTTGCGGAGCTTCTTGTTGTTGGTGGTGTCGAAGTCCATGGGCATGTTATCGCCCACGATGGAGAAGGCGGCACTGTACACGCCCGTAGCGAATCCGGCCGGGAAGTTCAGGTTGGCATCGGCCACCACCGTATCACCAGAGGCGATGGTGCTCAGGTCGATGGTGGAGCTGAGCTCGGGTACCACGGTACCGCTGGCGTCCTTCACCTCCACTTGCACACCGGCGTCGCCAAGGGGTGAAACACCCAAGTTGTACACCTCGGCACCCAAGTTCATGGCGGCTGGCAGTTGGGCGCGTGGGATACGACCGTACTCCTCACCCAGGCCGGTGGTGCTCGTGTAGGCGTAGTTCATTTGCACCTCGTAGTCAGGCATGGTCACGAAGGCCACGTCATCCACCTGCCAGGAGTAAGCACAACCCACCGCAGAAGCGGGGAAAGCAGCTCCGGTCAACGGGTCTGCGGAAGCGGGCGTGGATTCGAAGCGGAAGCGGACATACACCGTGGTGGACCCGGCTGCAGCGCTCAGGTTGACGGCGGTGAGCTGCGGGTTGGTGGTGGCTTGAGCCGTGCCACCATGGTCGAAGTCAGCGTTCACTTGGACGGCGTTCCATTCCGTGCCGTTGGTGCTCCAATCCACCCAAACGTTGTCGTAGAAGCGCTTGTAGTTCTGCTCGAACTGGAACAAGACGCCGGAATAGCTGGACAGGTCCACCGGGTTCACCAGGGTAAGGGTGGCCTCTTGGTTACCGCTGCAGAGCAGGTCGGAATCGAACAGGGCGAAGCCGTTGGCGGCCGTGGTGGAAAGGATGGTGCCCACCTGGCTGGCGAACGCACCGGTCGGTCCGGTGGTGCCGATCACCCAGGTGTCGTCGCTGGCTCCTTCGATGGTGCCAGCCTCCCAGTCGGCGGCGTTCGAGAAGTCGTTGGACCAGATAACGTCGCGGTTGCCGCCGAAGTGGGCCTCGCGTGGAGCATGACGCATGAAGTCAGTGGCCGCCTTGCGCACAGGAGCGCTGTGCTGGGCGGTGGCACTGCCGCCCACGAGAACTGTCGCGAGCAGTGGGATGTAAAGTTTGTTCATCGGTTTGTTCAGTTGTTAGGACTGGGGTTGTAACGCAAAGGAACACATTGGGAGCGGTGGTTCCAAGCGGGACGGCCCGTTCTTTTGGCCTTGGTTTCCTGCTATTCTTCCATGTCAGACCGATCCCGGTTTTGTAGCGCACCGGCGTTTGTCGATAGGATCGGCGCATTTGTCGATGAGTTATGGTGGTCGGTGGATGGGGTGAGTGGGGGTGTGTAGGCCATTCTTGGCCCTGAAGGGTGAATACGGGGCGGTCGGTTCACCGAGACTTCCATGCTTGGAGCCCCACCGCCACCCCCACCACCACCGCCGGGGCGATCAGGTTGTACCACAGGAAGGCCACCTCGAAACTCCCGAAGTGCAGTACGAGGATCACCGCCTGCGCCACCAGGGCCGCGATGAACACCGCCGTGCCACCCACCCGCTTCAAGAAGAAGGCCACGAGGAACACCCCGAGGATGGTGCCATAGAACAGCGACCCGAGGATGTTCACCGCCTGGATCAAATTGTCGAACAGCGGGAAGATGGCGGCGAAGAGCAGCGCCAGCACACCGAAGGCCACCGTTGCCCATTTCGTGGCCACCACCGGGTCGGTGCCCGCCAATGGCTTGCGGAACACATCCACCACGGCCGTTGTGGCCAGCGCGCTCAGTTGCGAACTGGTGCTGCCCATGCCCGCGGAGAAGATCATGGCCAGCAACAGGCCCACGAGGCCCGTGGGCAGATGGCCCATCACCCACGTGATGAAGATGTAGTCCTTGTCGTTGGTTTCGGCAGTGGGGAGGGTGGCGGCGATCTCGGCACGGTAGGCTTCGCGGAGAGCGTGATCCTGTTGCAGGGCGCTGGTCAGTTGTTCGTGGTTGGTCGAAAGGCCGCTGCGGTGGGCGTGGATCCATGTGTTGGCGGCATCCGCCAGTGCGGTGGCGTTGTTGGCATGTTCATGTTCAAGCAGTGTGGCATTGGGTCGACCCAGGGGGTCGATGCTACGGCTGTCATCCCTGTTGGTCGCGGTATGCCGATGCGCCGATGCGTTCTCCGCATGTTGCATGGCATCCACATTCGCCCCGTTCCAATGCACCGGGCTGGCATTGAACAGGTAGAACACGAACACCAGCACGCCGATCAGCAGGATGAAGAACTGCATGGGGATCTTCAGCAGGCCGTTGGTGACCAACCCCACGCGTGCCTGGCGGATGGTCTGCCCGCCGAGGTAGCGCTGCACCTGGCTCTGGTCGGTGCCGAAGTACGATAGCTGCAGGAAGAAACCGCCGATGAGGCCGCTCCACAGGGTGTACTTCGCGGCGGGATCCCACGTGGTGTCGATGATGTTCATCTTGCCCAACGCCCCGGCCAATCGCAGGCTTTCGCCGAAGGTGGCGTGCGCACCGATCTGCTTCACCAGGAAGAAGAACGCGATGAAGAGTCCGCCGAACATCACGGCCATCTGTTGTTTGTGCGTCACGCCCACGGCCTTGGCACCGCCGGTGGTGGTGTACAGGATCACCAGTCCTCCGATGAACACACAGGTCCAGCCGAGCGGCCAGTGCAACACCTTGCTGAGCACGATGCTGGGCGCATAGATGGTGAGGCCGGTGCTCAGGCCGCGCTGGATCAGGAAGAGGATCGCCGTAAGCAGCCGCGTGCGCTCATCGAAACGTTTGCCGATGAATTCGTAGGCGGTGTACACGTTCCATTGGTAGTAGAGCGGGATGAAGACCCACGCGATCACGATCATCGCGAGCGGCATGCCGAAATAGAACTGCACGAAGCCCATGCCTTCGAGAAAGCCCTGGCCGGGCGTGCTGAGGAAGGTGATGGCGCTGGCCTGCGTGGCCATCACACTGAGGGTCACCGCCCACCAGCGGTCCTCGTTGTCGCCGCGCAGGTAGCGCGAGGCCGTGAGCGTGCCCCGCGTGTGCCACACCCCGTAGCCCACGATGAAGGCGAGGGTGGCGAGGAGGATCACCCAATCAATGATGTGCATTGTGGGCTATGGTGTTCTTCGTCCAATGCCGGCATCGCGTCGACCCACGGGGTCGACCGTACAGGTGCATATCCGAAACCGTGGAGTGTTCCAGCATTTCACGTCAAGGCATCGATCGCCTTGCGTATTCCGTCGATCACACCGGGTACCATGTCCATGCGCGTAGTGCCCACCGAGATGCGGAACCAATCGCTGTCACGGCCCGTACCGAAGGCGAAGAAGGGGACCAGACCTACGCCGGCGTTCTGGATCAGGTGCCAGGTGGCGTCGAAGGCATCCTTCAGCACCTTGCCTTCCGGCGTGGTGCGGCCGATGATGCCGATGCGCACGGAGAGATAGATGGCACCTTGCGCGGGGATCGAATCCACCGGTAGGCCGTCGGCCTTCAACCGCTGGAAACCTTGGTGGTACGCCTCCACGCGCTCGGCGATCATCATGCGGTGCTTCTGTACGGCCTCGGCATAGGCCGGTTCGGCCAGGAAACGTGCAGTGGCCACCTGCTCCGGTTTGGGCGCCCAAGCCCCTACATGGCCCAGGATGGAGGCCATCTTGCGCATCACCAGCGGGGGGCCAAAGCCCCAGCCCACGCGCACCCCAGTTGCCGCGAGCGATTTGGAGATGCCGTCCACGTAAATGGTGTACGGCCGCATGGCCGGCCGGATGGACACCGGGTCCACATGCTTCATTCCACCCAGCACCAGCTCTTGGTAGATCTGGTCGTACAGCATGTACAGCGGTTTTTCACCGTTGCGCCGGGCGTTCTCCTCCAGCACCAGGTCGCAGATGGCGGCCAGCTGGTCGTGGGTGAAGGAGGTGCCCGTGGGGTTCAATGGGGAACAGAGCGCGAGAATGGCGGCCCCCTTCAGGTGCGGACGCAGGTCATCGGCCGTAGGCAGGAAGCGGTTCTCCGGCGTGGCCTGTATTTCCACCTTCTCTGCGCCGTGCAGGTAGCTGTAGTGGTTGTTGTTCCAGCTGGGCACGGGATACACCACGCGTTCGCCGGGGTTCACCACAGCCTTGTAGGCGGCGTAGATCACAGGGCGCGCCCCAGCGGCGATCAGGATGTCATCGGCGGCGTACTCCAGTCCCAGGTTGCGTTCCACCAACGCGCTCACCGCCTTGCGCAGCTCGGCCACACCGTTCGCCGCGGGGTAGTTGCTCAAGCCTTCCGCGTACGCCTGTTGGATCAGCTCACGGTAACGAGCGGGCAACGGGAACACGGCGGGGTCGAAATCGCCGATGGTGAGGTTGTGGATCTTCTCGCCCTGCGCGATGCGGTTGTTGATCTCGCCCGCGATGCGGATGATCTCCGATCCGATGAGATGCTCGGCCAGTTCGGAAACGAGCGGTGCGGCGGTTGTTGTGGGGTTCATGGGGCGGAGGAATGTAAGATGGAAAATGAAGAATGGGCAATGGTAAATGACGGAACCGTTGCTGCGTTACTTCTTGCGAGGGTGGTTGCGCTCAGCGGTCTTCACGCTTGTGGCAAAAATGGCGACGAGTTCCACGCACTCGGTTAGTAGCCAAGCATTCTCCTTGACGTTCCCGTCCATCAGCTTCGCCATGAACTGGACCCGAAGGTTGTTCCTCGATTCGCGCAACTCCTTCAAGGCGATCCGCATCTTGTGGATGAAGTCCGCCTGTGACTCCGCTCCTTGGACCTCGCCGTAGTGCAACGCTGTTGAAGTGCCACTTCTCAATAACTGCCGCCCCATGTGCCTGCCAGCTTCGGTCTTCGGCATACGATCCACATAGATCACGACCGCTGCACTGAAGATCACACAGCGCTCATCAAGGTCATACTTCCGTTCCATGCGTCATCAGTTCTCAGTTCTCCATTCTCCATTCTCAGCTCTCCATTCTCCATTCTCCATTCTCCATTCTCAGTTCTCAATTTCAATCAATTCCCCGCTTCGAGATCAAGTTCGCAAAAAGCCGGTACGCTCCCGGCACTCCCGCAGGCAATTGCCGGAAGAAGCTGATGCCCGTGTACACATAGCGTCCTTTGCCATGGTCGCAGGTGACAAGCCCGCCGTTCAGCGGTTGTTCGCCCGGGTCGTTCCAAGCGATCAGCGGCGTGTAGTGCGGATCGAGGTCGCCGAGGAAGTACAAGCCACGTTCCTGCACCCAGCCCTCGAAATCGGCGGCCGTGATCTTGTTGGGCGTGTTCAGCAGCGGGTGCTTGGGGTCGAGGAAGGTGGGCGGCGCCTCCTCCACGGTCACGCGGTCGCGGGTGATCTTGAACGGGTAGGGACCGAGCGTCGCCGGGTCGGTCACGAAATCCGCCACGCCGGATACGCTGAAGCGCGGTGTGGTGTTGTATTGGATCACCAATGTGCCGCCATCCTCCACGTACTTCAGCAGTAGGGGATGGGCTTGCTTCAACTCCTTCGCGGTGTTGTAGGCACGGATACCGGTGACGATGGCATCGTACTTCTTCAGGCCTTCCGCGGTGATCAATGCGGGATCGATCATCTCCACGGTGACACCGAGCTGTTCCAAGGCTTGCGGCACATCATCGCCGGCGCCTTTGATGTAGCCCACGGTCTTCGCGGTGGTCTTGACATCCAGCGGCACCAGCTTCACCTCGGCGGGCGTATAGTACACCTGCGGTAGGATGTGTGGGTAGTCGATCTCGTGCAGCGTACGATCCGCCTTTCCCTTGGGGCCGACGAATTCGAACTGGGCCGCACCGGGCTTTGCGTTCGCCGAAGGCATCAGCTGGAAGGTGATGGTCTGCCGCTCATTGCGCTGCGCGATGTTCACGAGCTTGATGTCCTTCGTGGTGCCCCAGCCTTCGGGCAAGGTGACGTTGAGTTGGCCGGTAAGGCTGTCGGTGAGGGCTTCCACCTCCACCTCGATGGTCTGTGTGCCGCCGCGCGCGATCAGGTTGTTCACCTTCGGGATCACCGAGGCAACGGGTGTGACGTACACCGGGCGGATGCGTTCGCCGTCCACGCGATCGACCCATTTGTAGGTGGGGAGGACCGATCGCGATACAACGGCATTGGTGTCCGTGCTGGGCCGGATGAACATGTCGATCCTGCGTTGGTCAGCAGGCCGACCGATCTCTGATCCGGAATTCAGCTTGTATAGATTCCCATGAGGTTGCCGAAGCCAGAATGGTTCATCGACATAGTAGCTGGTAACCTGGTCCTCGAACGAAAGCGTCAATTTTCCGAAGGCCGGTATGTTCTTCGATCCCAGTTCGGGATACGCTTGCTCCCAATTCCTGTTCGTGGATGCATCCAATAGATGCAGAGGAACATCGCTCCGGTTCGTGATGACCATTTCTGAGGCCACATGCCCTTGACCGATCAAAGCGCGCGGTGCAATTGATTCGATGGAAAGGCCCAAGCAATCACCGATCGATCGGTTCACCTCATCCACCTTGTGGATCACCGGGTCCCAAACGCTCTTCGGGCTGGGCATGTTCTTCTGTAGATCGATCAGTCCGGGAATGCTTTTCGAGGGCTCCAAGGGGGAGTACACGGAGATCACTGATCGGATCCGCTCGTTGAACTCAGGTCTTCCGACCCGCCCCCACGTCATGTCGATCCCCTCGAACATGTCCTTCGTCTTCGGCCGGTCACCCTTCACGAACTTCAAGTATTCCAGCGATTCTCCGCGTGTTTCCGCCGCACCGAAACCCTGGCTCTTGTGCATACTACGGCTGCGCCCGGCGATCTCGGTGTAGCTCACGCCCAGCAGCGGATCGTAGCCACCTACATCCACGGTGAACCAATCGGGGTCGGTCTTCGCGAATTCGGCCAGGTCCTTCTTCCACCAGGTGCTGCCGTTAAAGAAGAGGCGGCGTGGCTGCCACACTTCCAGCCCTTGTTCCAGTTGCTCAGGAAAGGCTTTCGGATCACCGGCCAGATCGAAGGCTTCTTCGGCGAGGATGGCGCTGGCCTCGTGGTGGCCATGCCCCGCGCTGCGGTCGGGCGCGAAACGCGTGATGATCACATCGGGCCGGAACATGCGGATCACACGCACCACATCGCTGAGCACTTCCTGCTTGCCCCACTTCTCAAAACTCTCGGCGGCGTTCTTTGAGAAACCGAAGTCCACGGCACGGGTGAAGAACTGTTCTCCACCATCGATACGCCTCGCCTCCAGCAGTTCTTGTGTGCGGATGATGCCGAGCGCATCGCCCAGTTCGGGGCCGATCAGGTTCTGCCCACCCTCACCACGGGTTAGGCTGAGGTAGCCGGTGCGCACTTTCTTCCCGTTGGCGAGCCACGCGATCAGGCGGGTGTTCTCATCGTCGGGGTGCGCGGCGATGTACAGCACGCTGCCCAGCACGTTGAGCTTCTGCATGCGATGCAGGATCTCGGCGGCGTTGGGCTGGGTGGGGGGGCGTTGGGCGGAGGCGGGAAGGGTGAATGGTGAGGCGAGATGAAGAAGGGCGACCGCGAGGAGGCGCAGTGCCCGGGAACGGCGGAAGTACATGGCCGCAAGGTACCCATTCGAGTGCCGGACACTGGTTCCGGATCACCCTGAACGATTCACCCCGTCCAAGCCTGATCCATGCTGCAGGTAGGTCTATTTTGTGACGGAATGGTCGGCGCTGAAAAGTGGATCTCACCGTTCCATCTGAGGGTGGGACTGTTGCTTCTCCTGCTGGGGGCGGTGCCGTTCACTGTCCACGCGGGATCGGGCCGTCCTTTGTCCACCGTAGCGGACCTGTTGTTGGATGGGGTTCAGGCCGGAGAGCGTTTCGGCGCCAGCATGGCCACGGCCGGTGATGTGAACGGCGACGGATACAGCGACCTGATCGTGGGCATGCCGGACCACGACAATGGCGCCTTGGTGGATGCTGGCCGGGTGATGGTGTTCCACGGCTCTCCAACGGGTCTTTCGGCCACACCTGCCTGGACCGCCGCAGGGACGTTGGCCAGTGCTCGTTTCGGGCATAGCGTTTCCACGGCCGGGGATGTGAATGGCGATGGCTATAGCGACATCATCATCGGTGCGCCGGGACATGCTGGGCAAGGCGCGGTGTTCGTGTACCATGGTTCGGCGCTCGGGCTACAAGCCACAGCCGCCTGGACCGCCCTGGGCGGGGAGGCCGGCGCAGGTTACGGCACCAGTGTGGCGCTGGCGGGCGATGTGAACAACGACCTCATCAGCGATGTATTGGTGGGTGCCCCGCTGGCCAACGAGGGTGGTGCCGACCGGGGCAAGGTGTATTGTTACCGGGGCTCGGCGGGTACGGGGGTGGTTACCGCACCCTATTGGACCTGGAGCGGTGTGCAGGACAATGGCCAGTTCGGGTTCAGTGTGGCCGGGGCGGGCGACCTCAACGGCGATGGTCGGAGCGATGTGGTGGTGGGGGAGCCGTATTTCGGAACCACTACCCCATTGGTCCGTGGCCGGGTCAGCATCTTCCATGGCAACGGCGCGGGATTGTCGTTGAACGGCACACGCGAGGGCCAACTGTCCAACAACCACTTCGGCTACGCGGTTTCCGCAGCGGGAGATATGAACGGTGATGGCTACGGCGAACTTCTCGTTGGTGCGCCGGGGGTCACCTCGGGGCGCGGCCGTGTATATGCTTACCGCGGTGGGGCCAGTGGTATCGAAGCTACGGCCACCTCGACATATACCGGTGGAACAGGCACCAATGGCCGGGTGGGCAGTGCCGTGGGCCTGGCCGGCGATGTGAACGGCGATGGTTATGCCGATGTGGTGGTGGGTGCGCCGTTGCACGACGGGACCTTCACCGATGCCGGCCAGGTGCTCTTGTTCATCGGGGCTCCGGGTACGGGATCGCACTTCGGCACCCCCTACCGCACCTTCACGGGCACCCAGGCCAACGCACAACTGGGTTACGCCGTGCATACCGCTGGCGATGTGGATGGGGATGGTGTCAGCGAATTGGTGTACGGCATGCCCGGGCATGGTGTGGGAGGCCGTGTCGCGGTGCATCTGGGAGGTCCGGAAGGGTTGCAGACCAGTGCGGTGTGGGCGCAGGAGTCCGATGTGGTGGATGCGGTGATGGGGTATTCCGTGGCGCACGCCGGTGATGTGAACGGCGATGGGTATGCCGATATCATCGTGGGGCTGCCCGGGATCAATGCAGCACGGCTGTACCTGGGTTCATCCTCGGGCACAGTATCGAGCGCCTCCTGGTCGGCCACGGGTTCTTCCGCTGGCGAACGGTTCGGAGAAGTGGTGCGAGGCGCCGGTGATGTCAACGGCGACGGGTATTCCGATGTGCTGATCGGCGCACCGGCCTATGATTCCTACAGGGGGCGAGCCTATGTGTTCCTGGGTTCATCAACAGGCCTGCAGGCCACGTACCACTGGCGTGGCACGGGAAGTGCCATACAGGTGCGTTATGGTGAAGGTGTGGCCAGTAGTGGGGATGTGAACGGCGATGGATACAGTGATATCGTGATCGGAGCCTCGCTGGAGGCTGGGGATCTGGGCACGGTCTACGCGTACTACGGAGGTCCATCCGGGATCCCGGCAACCGCGTCGTGGGTGGAGGTAGGGGGCCAGATGAATAGTTGGTTCGGAGAGAGCCTGGCCAGTGCTGGCGACGCGGATGGCGATGGGTATGATGACCTGCTTGTTGGGGCCATGCGCTATGACGAGGGCGGCCGTATGGAGTGTGGCGCGGTGTTCCTATACCGCGGGTCGCCTACCGGTCTTGAAGCGGCACCGACCAGGACCATCTACGGAGATCAGGCGGGTTGTGAGTTCGGGGTGGGACTGGCGTTCGCGGGCGATGTGAACGGCGACGGCTACAGTGATATCGCCATCGGTGCCTACCAGTACATGAACAGTGCGTGGAGCACGGGACGGGCCTATGTGTACCACGGCTCGGTGTCCGGTTATGCGGCCACGGAGGATTGGATGTCCTTCGACCCCACGGGTGGCTATTGGGGGATGTCCGTTGCCAGTGCCGGTGATGTGAACGGTGATGGTTATGGGGATCTGGTGGTCGGCAGTCCGTATTTCGCGCAGGGGTATTTGGATGAAGGGTGTGCAGTGGTATACCTCGGGTCGGCAACGGGCCTTGGTGCCACGCCAAGCTGGACCGCGGTCGGGGGCGCCACAGGCCGCCGTGCGGGCTACGCGGTGTGTGGGGCCGGTGATGTGGATGGCGATGGTTACGGCGATGTGGTGGTGGGTGTTCCGGAGTTCACCTCGGGGCAATCACGCGAAGGCCGTGCCTTGGTGTTCATGGGTGTGACCGACCAGGCACGGAAAGCACGCACCCGCCAGTACCGCACCGACCTGACCACCCCGGTACAGACCAGCAATGGCACGTTCGAATCGAGTTGTGGCTGGGGTGTAGGGCAGGAGGTGTGGTCGATCATGGGGCGCGCTCAGGTGAAGCTCGCATGGGAGTTCAAAGGCCACGGGCCACCGTTCCAAGGCAGTCCGTTCACGGGGTGGACAGGCAGCACAGGGCAGGATGCAGGCTGGGTGGATACGGGCCTGTCCGGATCGGAATTGAAGCGCACCCTGGCGACCACACCGGGCACCACATCGCACCCGGCCTGGCGTGTACGTGTTCGGCACCATCCGGCCACCCTGCTCGATGGTCGTGTGTACGGCCGGTGGTTCTACCATGGCTTGCACGACCAGCAGGTGACGAGTGTGAAGTCCGATCTGGTATCCTGTGGTCCACTTCCGGTGGAATTGGTCAGTATGCAGGCCACCTGCACCGAGGGCGATGGCCGATTGGAGTGGGTCACCGCAACGGAGCGGAATTGCGCGCGCTTCATCATCGAACGTTCAGCGGACGCATGGACATGGGAGCAGCTGGGTGAAGTGGACTGTATCGGGTACTCCCAGTCCAGCCAGCGTTACGAGTATGTCGATCCGTTCCCGTCACAGTCACAGGCGTATTACCGGATCCGGCAGGTCGACGCGGATGGCGCGGTGCATCTGTTCCCCATGGTTTCCTTGGAGGGCTGTTCTCGTTCCTCCGGGACCATCTACGCCTGGCCGAACCCTGTGTCGGATGTATTGAATGTACGCTACGGCCCCATCCTGGGTTTGGATGGGACCGACCAGTGGGCGGAAGTGCTGGATGCGACCGGCCGTGTCGTGGAGAAGCGAACGATCGTTCCATCCGGGGTGTCATTGTCGATCCCGATGGCTGACAAGGCGCCGGGTGTATATGCGTTGGTGATCCGCAGCAGCGATGGCACGCTCCACGGGACCCTGCGCGTGGTGCGGGAGTAGCCCAAGCCGATCTCGTGCTTAGGGCGAGGATGGCGAATGCATGGCGTGTCCGTGCTCGGGGCAGGGAGTGCGCTCGTCGTCTTGGCCGGGATCCTGGGGCACTACGACATGTCCTCCGACCACCCCATGCGCTGTTCGCTCAGGATCTGGGCGATGGACTCCTTGTAATTCCGTCCGCTCAGCACGTGCTGTCCGTTGCTCATGGTGAACATGAACTCGTTGTTCCCGCTGTAGCGCGCGTTACGCACGTAGGTCATGTTCAGAATGTAACTGCGGTGCACGCGCACGAACCGCGCGGGGTCCAGCTCCGTCTCCACCATGTTCATGGTCATGCGGAGCAAGTAGTGCCGTGTCTTGGTCTGGAGGATCAGGTAGTTCCCTTCGGCCCGGATGTAGAGCACGTCCTTCACCGGTACTTTGTACTCGCGCCCTTTCTCCTTGATCACGAACTGCTCATTGTACTCCTTGCGCACGTTCAGGTGGTTCTGCATCAGGTCCATGAGCCGACCGGTGAGCTGCTTGTTATGCCGCATCTCGATCAAGTCCTTGGCGCGCGCCAAGGAGGTGAAGAAGCGTTCGTCGTCGTAGGGCTTCAAGAGGTAGTCCACGGCATTGAGGTCGAACGCCTTCAGGGCGTAGCGGTCGTGTGCCGTTACGAAGACCACGAAGGGCATCTTCTCCTGCGGGAGTTTGGCCATCAACTCCAACCCATTGGTCTGCGGCATCTGGATGTCCAGGTACATCAGCTCGATGTTCTCCTTGCGGATGGTCTCCAGGGCTTCGGTACCGTTGCGGCATTCGGCCACCACCTCGATGTCCGGATCGGTCTTGAGCATGCGCACCACCCGGGTGCGCGCGGCGGGTTCATCATCGACCACGATGGTGCGAATGATCCTCATGATAGGTTGAAGCCGTGATTGTCGTAAGGGATGGTGATGGTGACGCTGAATCCTTTCCCGGGTGAGGAGGTCACCACCATGTCACTGTTCTTGCCATAGAGCAGAGAGAGGCGCTCCCGAACGTTCCGCAGACCGATGCCACCGTTGCGGAATACCTCTTTCGGGTCACTGCAACCACGACCGTTGTCCGCCACGCGAAGCAGGAGGTCGTTCTGCCGTTTCATGGCTTCAATGGTGATCTCCATTCTGTCCGCGCTGTGATCGAGCCCATGCTTGATGGAGTTCTCCACCAACGGTTGGAGCATCATGCCGGGCACCAATGCGCCTTGGCACTCCGCCGGGATATCATAGTGCACCTGAAGCCGGTCCTTGAATCGGATGGTCTCAATGCCGAGGTAGTCGCCAACGTGGTCCACTTCCTGGATCAACAACACGCGTTCGGTGCGCTCCTCGTCCAGGGTGGTGCGCAGCAACTGCCCCAGGCGGGCGAGCACGGTGCGTGCGCTCTTCGAGTCTTCGTCCATCAATGCGCTCACGGTGTTCAAGGCATTGAACAGGAAGTGGGGTTGCAGTTGCTTCTTCAACGTGAGCAGCTGGGTGGTCTGCAGTTCGTTCTGGAGTTGGAGGACGCGGGTACGTTCCTCGCGTACCTGGCGGTGGGTCTCCATGTAGATCAAAAGCATGAGCAGGAAGCTGTATTCGATGAAGCGTTGAACAACGCCGCCGGGAATGCTGAGCAACAAGTTGTTGAACAGCTCCGGGCTCCACTGAAGGTAGCCCATGTTCTTCAAGAACAGCAGGAAAACGGCCGTGGTGGAACACTCGTGGAAGCAACTCAACAGCAGGCCCAGCACAAAATGGATGACCAGCGGTCGCCAGATGGGATGTCCTTTCAAGGGCCAGCGTTTGGACCATAGGGCGACCAACGGCAGCAACATGGCCCAAGCGAAGAAGTTCAGGTATGGTCCGGGCGCCTGGCGGAGCCAGTCGAACCGTTCGGGGGCCGTGCCCAGCTGTGTACGTCCGATGAACGAAGTGAAGACGAAGATGGTGGAAAGCAACCCCGACGCGAAGAACACCGTGCGCATGGGCACCGGCGAGTGGCCGAAATAGGCCCGGATGGCGGCAAGCACTTTCATCTTGAGCGGATCGCCTCGTCGCGCGTCCTTCCCGTGGGAACGAAGTTCATGGCCATGGGGGGGCGTTGGTCGGTCCCGCCAAGTTAATACGGCGGGTGATCGCTCAGTCCCCACCTTTTCCGCTGTTTCCCGTTGCATGCCGAGATCCCGATACAGGCCATGTTCAACCGGTCCATGACACTGGGTAGGTCAAGGTACCCGGTGGCGAGCCCTCGCTCCGGTTCGGACGGGACGGTCGGTGTGGAACGGGGTGGGGTGGCGCAGGGGCTCACAGCACCTCCGATCGTGACAACGAGCGGGCGATCTGGTCTTTGTAACTGCGTCCGCTCACGATGCGTTCCCCATTGGCCATGGTGAAGATGAATTCGTTGTTGCCGCTGTAGCGAGTGCTGCGCACGTGCATGGTGTTCACGATGTAGCTGCGGTGGATCCGCTGGAAACGGGCGGGGTCCAGTTCGGTCTCCACGGCGTTCATCGTCATGCGGTAGAGGAAGCCACGTTCGGCCAGCACGAGTTTCAGGTAGTTGCCTTCGGCGCGTAGGAAAACGATATCGTCCACGTGCACCACATGGTCGCGGCCTTTGTCGCGGATGGTGAAGGTCTCCACGAAATCGCTGTGCTCGTGCAGGTGGTCGCGGACCAGGTCCATGAGCCTTCCGGTCAGCTTGTCGCTGGTGTTCATGGCGATCAGTTTGCGCGCCTTGGCCACCGAGGCATGGAACCGTGTCTCGTCGTAGGGTTTGAGCAGGTAGTCCACCGCGTTCACCTCGAAGGCTTTGAGGGCGTACTGGTCGTACGCGGTGGCGAAGATGGTGGGTGGCATGCGGTCCGGGCCGATCCGTTTCACCACGTCGAAGCCGTTCATCTGTGGCATCTGCACATCGAGCAGTACCAGGTCCGGTTTGTGCTTCAAGATGGCGAGGATGGCCTCGTTGCCGTTGCGGCAGCTGGTCACCACCTCCAGGGTGGCGTCCTGCGCAGCGAGTTCCATCAGGCGCTCACGTGCATCGGGTTCATCGTCAACGATGATCAGTCGTGTCCGTTTCATAGGGGGAGAGGTCCTTGTTCGTATGGGATCATCAGGTCCACGCGGAAGCCACCAGCGGGTGGTGCGGTGGCGGTCATGGAGGCGTTTTCCCCGTAAAGGGTCCGTAGTCGTTCGCGCACGTTACGCAGGCCAATGCCGCCGCGGTCCAGTGCACGGCCCACATCGGCGCATCCCGGGCCGTCGTCCAGTACGCTAAGGAGGAGCGAGCCGTTGGTCCGGTCGGCGATCACGGTGATGCGCACAGGGTCCTCCACGGCATCCAGGCCATGCTTGATGGCATTCTCGGCAATGGGTTGCAGCACCATGGAGGGTACCAGCGCAGCGCCCAGGTCATGCGGGATCTCATAGTTCACGGAAAGCCTGTCGCGGAACCGGACCGCCTCGATCCCCAGGTAGTTGCCCACGTGCTCCAGCTCTTGCGCGAGCTCCACTTTCTGCTGGCGTTCGCCATCGAGCGAGGCGCGCAGCAGATGGCTCAGCCGTCCGATCATGCGCCGAGCGCCATCGGGCTCGCGGCCCACCAACGCGCTTACGCTGTTGAGGGTATTGAACAGGAAGTGCGGCTGCAGCTGCTTCTTCAAGGCATGAAGCTGGGTGATCTGGAGTTCGTTCCGAACCTGAAGCAGCTGTTCGTGTTCCACACGTTTCTGGCGCGCATTCTCCAACGCCACCATCACGCCCATCAGCACCCAGTATTCCATGGTGCGCGAAAGGATGGCCGGGGCCAATGCGCTGTATGCCCAGCTGCGATTCGCGGGATCGGTGAAGTCGAAATCGCCGATGTGCTGGAGGATCCCATAGTAGATGGCCGAGGTGATCAGCTCATGCACCGTGGCGATCGCCAGGCTGAAGCCGATGTGGATCAAGATGGTGCGTAACACAGGTCGTACCTGGAACGGCCAACGCAAGAGGATGGAATACACCAGTGGGCACAGCAAGGCCCAGAAGAGGAAGTTGAGGTAGGGCACCGGTGCCTCGCGCCACCAGTTGAACTCGCCCATGTTCTTCAGGTCGGAGTACACGAAATGGTGCATGTACGCCTGGAACAGGAACAACGTGGCCAGCACCCCGCCGGTGATCAGCACGGTACGGTAGCGGATGGGCACACGTTGGAAATAGTTCATCGCCATTGCGAAAGGACCTCTGAACCGTTGGGCAAGGAAGGAGAGGTCATTCGGTGCTTCGAGAGGACCGGCTCAACGGCTGGTCATCCTACGGAGCAAGACGAAACTATACCCGCCTCGCGGCGTCTACCTGCGAAAAGTTGATGGGCGGCAAAGGCCGGGATGAACGGTTCGTGGGCAGGATGGTGTTCCTCTGGCCATGGCTCGCGCGCCTCCCATAACGGCACTGGGGACACCTACGTTCTGGGCCAGCTGCACTCATACCATTTGGACATCGGAAGTACGGCCGAGGGTGCGCGGCTATCCTTTCACAGTCCAATACGAAGGGCCTGTTGTAAGGCCGAAGGCGTGGACTGCACGGAGCGAAACTGCCGGTGGACGAGTTTGAGGAGATCCATACAGGCTGTACGGAAGAGGACGATCGGAGAAGGCTTGAAGGATCAACGCGTAGGTGGATCGGCCGCCACAAGGATGTTCAACGATCATGGATCGCGCGTTGCGCACCACACCACATGGCACGGCATAGCACCTGTGCGGGCCTCTCCTCCGCGTAGGCCGATAGCTCACCGGCGGTCCAACACCACGAAGCTGAAGGCATGCGCGTGCCTTTCGTTGGCCGGGTGATGTTCGCGCGACCGTTCCGTCCAGTCGGCGGGGTCGATGGAAGGGAAGTGGGTGTCGCCCGCGATATCGGCATGCACCAACGTGAGGTACAGGCGCTGCACGTCGTGCTTCTCCAGCGCCTCGCGGAAGATCTCCCCGCCGCCGATGATGAAGACCTCGGACTCGTTGGCCTCGGCCGCGATGCGCAGCCCTTCTTCCACCGAGCCGATCACCAGGGCGCCCGGTGCTTCGTAGGCGGGGTTGCGCGTCACCACCAGGTTCACGCGGTCCTTCAGCGGTCGGAACCGCGGTGGTATGCTCTCATAGTTCTTCCGCCCGGTGATCACGTGGTGGCCCTGGGTGATCCGCTGGAAATACTTCAGGTCATCGGGCAGGTGCCAAGGCAGGTCCCCGTTGATACCGATGGTGCCGTTGTCCGCCACGGCGGCGATAGCGCTGATGATCATACGCTCACGGAGGCTTTGATGTGCGGATGCGGGTCGTAGTCTTTCAGCGTGAAGTGCTCGAAGCGGAAGGCGAAGAGGTCGGTCACGCTCGGATCGATCTCCATGGTGGGCAGCGGGCGTGGTTCGCGGGTGAGTTGCAGTTTCGCCTGCTCGATGTGGTCGTTGTACAGGTGCACGTCGCCGAAGGTGTGTACGAACTCGCCGGGCTTCAATCCGCACACCTGCGCCACCATCAGCGTGAGCAGCGCATAGCTGGCGATGTTGAAGGGCACCCCGAGGAAGGTGTCGGCACTGCGCTGGTACAGCTGGCAGCTGAGCTTGCCATCGGCCACGTAGAACTGGAACAAGCAATGGCACGGCGGAAGCGCCATGTTCGGCACATCGGCCGGGTTCCAGGCGCTCACGATCAGGCGGCGGCTGTCGGGGTTCTTCTTGATCATCGCCACCAGGTCGCTGATCTGGTCGATCGTGCGCCCATCGGGAGCGGCCCAGCTGCGCCACTGATGGCCGTACACCGGGCCCAGGTCGCCGTTGGCGTCGGCCCACTCATCCCAGATACGCACGCCGTTCTCCTTCAGGTAGGCGATGTTGGTGTCGCCTTGCAGGAACCACAGCAGCTCGTGGATGATGCTCTTGAGGTGAAGCTTCTTGGTGGTGAGCACCGGGAAGCCCTCCGCCAGGTCGAAGCGCATCTGGTAGCCGAAACAACTGATGGTGCCCGTACCGGTTCGGTCGGTCTTGCGCGTACCGTTGTCCAGGATGTGCTGGAGGAGGTCGAGATATTGCTGCATGGGGGAGCGAAGGTAACGGAGCGTATTGGCAGTTGGCAGTAGGCAGTAGGCCGTGGTGATGAACTCAGGATCACGGCCAAGTGG
Organism: Bacteroidota bacterium; assembly: GCA_963169535.1. GTDB lineage: Bacteria > Bacteroidota > Bacteroidia > Flavobacteriales_F > PHOS-HE28 > PHOS-HE28. The sequence continues at coordinate 19,028 of CAUJED010000146.1, forward strand.
CAAAGATCCTTGGCCCACACCGATCGAACTGCCTACTGCCCACTCTCCTCCCCCCTCCTGATCCCCGGGAACTGGTCCAGCAGTCGGTTCTTCATCCGTTCGTAGTACGACTTGGTGTCGATGGAGTGCGCCACCACTGAGGCGATCATGCTGGCGTACATCAGTTGGAAGATCACGCTGTGGCGGTCGGTCATCTCCAACACGAGGATGGCGCTGGTGAAGGGGCTACGGGTGACACCGGTGAGGAAGGCGCACATGCCGCCAAGGATCATCATGTTCAACTCGCCGCGGTCCTCGCCGAACCAGCTTCCGAAGAGGCCGCCGATGGCCGCACCGGCGGAGAGCGCAGGGGCGAACACGCCGCCCGCCCCACCGGCCCCCATGGTCGCCACCGAGCCGAGGATCCGGCCCAAGGCATCCTTCACCTGGGGCTTGGGCGCTGCGTCGAAGAGGTAGCTGTCCATCAGCCGGTCGCCACTGCCCAGGGTGTAAGGCCCGAAGGTGAGCACCAGACCTGCGAAGGCGAAGGCGAGCACGAGGACGAAGAGCAATTGGGGGATCCATCGCTTGATGGAGCGGCGGATCTTGTCCAACAACAGGATCCCTTTGCACGCCACCACGCCGAGCACACCGCACACCGCACTGATGGCAAGCAGCTTGTACATGAACGAGGGGCCTACGGTGGCCACCTTCGGATAGCCGTAGAGCAGGTACGGGCCCAGGATCTGCTGGGCGGTCATGCCGCTCAGGATCACCGAGCTCAGCACGGCCGTGCGGAACTTGGCGATGTGCGTACGCGTGAGCTCTTCGATGGCGAAGACGATGCCGCCGAGCGGGGTGTTGAAAGCGGCACTGAGGCCCGCCGCGCCACCGGTGATCATCATCACCTTGCGGCTCACCTTCGGCCAGAACGGCGGCAGCAACTTGTGTACGGTACGGTACACGCTTCCGGCGATCTGCAGGGTGGGCCCCTCTCGCCCCACGGCCCCACCGCCCAAGGCCAACGCAATGGAGGAGAGCACCTTCACCAGGATGATGCGGACGTTGAGGAACCGCCAGCTACCGTCGGAACGCTCTTCGTCCTTGGCCACTTCCACGGCGGCCATCAGTTGCGGGATCCCGCTGCCGGCGCTCATCGGGCTGAAGTAGCGCACCAGCCACCAGCTCGCCACGAACGCCAGTGGAGCGGTGAGCAGGATCATCTTCGGGTCCTGCGCCACCAGGCCATGATTCCAGTTTTGGGCCGCTTGGAACAGCTTGGTGTACCCCACCGCGATCAGCGCGGTGAGCACGGCGCTCACCTGGTAGGGCAGGGCCAGCAAGATGAAGTTCTTCGCCTGGCTGTTCCATACGGACCGCCGTACGTGCTCCAGCTTTCTCCAGACATACCGCTGGATCAGGGTGGGCAGTTTACGCGCGTTGCTCTCGGCCATGGGAAGGGCCAAAAGTAGAGGCGCCTTTCCGGGCCTACGGGGCGGTGTGCGGCAAAGTGATCAACAACGCCGACCGCGTAGCAAGGGGCGGCCTCGAAGAACCTCGAACGGATGGCGCGCGCCGCTATCATTCGTCCGGACGAGGCGCTCCGAAGAGAGGATGTTGGATCGAAGTATCCGACTGAGGAGCAACAAAGTATGGGCGAATGAGAGCAAGCGATGACCGCTGTGCTTCTTGCACATGAACGCCGCCGGAACGAGGTTCTTCGAGGTACCCAAGGGTCATTTCCCCACCACCGAGGCGTCGATCAGCGAGAAGGTGTAGCTGTTCTTGCGGTCGAAGCCCTTCACCAGGTACCGCCCCGCAGGGCCGCTGATGGCCCCCAACGGGCAGGGCATGCTGCCTTCGGCCATCAGCGCGGTGCCTTGGGCCACCACGCCACCGCGTGGATCCAGGGTGGTGGCTTTGAGCACACCGGCCTCGTTGGGCGCCATGGGCTTGTCCTTCTTCGCCTTCTTGCTGTCGCTGGCCTCGGGTTCGGGGTTCGATCCCGATGCCATGATCGCATCGAGCCCCTTCGGGGTATGGTCGTACAGGAGGGTGAGGCCCTGGTCGGTGAGGTGGACCTCCACTCCTTCATAGGACGAGCCCGCCGTGGTCATGAAAGCGCGCTCGGCGATGTGTTGCCATTGGATGGAATCGTTGGCGGCCACGTGGCTCACGCGTACATCACCAGCCAGGCGACGGATCGCGATGGCATCGCCCACGGGGATCTGGATGTTCGTTTCCAGGAAGGTCTCCACCACCACCAGGCCGTTCCACGCAGGGATCAACGCCACCACCTCGTTGGGCACCTTCGCCGTGCGCGATGGTGCTCCTTTCTTGGCACCTGGTTCGATGGAGCCATAGGCCAACAGTTTGGTCTTGTGGATCGATGGGATCCGTTGGTCCACCAAGGGGGTGGTCTTCAGCTTGGGGTCCGCCGGGTCGAAGGTGAGCACCAGGCCGGGCTGGCCCGTGAGGGCGCCATAGCGGATGGCCATGGACAGCTTACCTCCTTCACGCTCGCAGAGGCGAGCGCTCGAAACGAAATCCTTCTCCACGAGGAGGTCGGAGACCACCTTGCCATGATCGGACAGGGTGGTGAGGTGGAGTTCGTGGCAGAGCTTGTCGCTTTTCCGCTCCTCCCCATCGCAAGGGAACACATAGGCCAGGAGGTGGATCGTGCCATCGTTCGCCAGCGTGATCTGATGGATGCGGCTCTTGTCGTCGGCATAGGGCAGGGTGGCGGTTCCGCTCCAGAGCTCGGTGAACTCCTGGTCGAGGTAGGAGAACCAGAAGCGCTTGTTGCCCTTCATGTCCACGGTGTGGTTGTTCAGCAGGTAGTGCTTTCCGTCGGGTGCGACGATGATGCGCTCCGTGTTGGCGAAGAGCAGGCCCTGGGAGAAGAGGATCGGGTCGGGTTGTGGCCGGTAGGGCAGGGTGGTGGTGGGGTCGTTCTTGTACAGGATCTCGCTACTGGCCACCCGCCGCAGGGTGTTCAGGGCCGGGCGGCCGTCGGCCCCTGCCTGTCCGATGGCGTATTCGGTGGTCTTCTTGGTGTTGCTTGCCAGTAGGCAGTACAAGGTGCCGTCGGCGACGAAGGGTGCCACGCCGGTCCACGAGAGGCCGTCGAAGGGTTGGTTCTGCAGCACCAGTTCTTCGGCAAGGTTCATGGCGGGATCCACGCGCACCACCTTGGGCACCAGGTTGTCCTCCACATAGAGCAGGGCTTCCCCATCAGGCGCCAACACACCGGCCATCACGGCATACACATCGCCGGTGGTGTTCTTGGGCACCCGGGTGAACGGGGTGCCGGACTTCAGTTTCGCGGCCTGGCCCGAAGCCAGGGTGGAGAGGCAGAGGGCTGATAGGAGAAGGGTGTGTTTGATCCGCATGGGTTGAAGGTAAGCGTTGAGCGGGGCGTCGGCGAAGGTGGGACGGATCGATCAGCAGCCCTATGCCAGGACGACCAATAGCAACAAAGAGCCAATTCCCACGGCCATGTTGTTGAACGGGTGCGCATCGCGGTCGAACAGCGGATCGTCGGGAACATCCAGGCTGTTCAGGTATTCGCGGTAGACGTATGAGCGTCGCTTGGTCAGCCGCAGTTTCAGGATGACCGTTCCGTACACGAACCGGATGGATCCACCTGTACGACCCAGCAACCAGCGGAACGGCTGGCTCACCAGATCCAGAAGAGGGTCCACTGCGGAGTTCCTTTGGGTCCTACATCACGATCCCCGCGATGGTCGCGCTCAGGTAACTCGCCATGGTGCCGCAGAACAGCGCCTTCAGGCCGAGTTGGGCTAGGTCCGCGCGGCGGGTGGGGGCCAGTTCGCCGATGCCGCCGATCTGCATGCCCACGCTGCTGAAGTTGGCGAAGCCGCAGATGGCGAAGCTGGTGATCAGCAGGCCCTTCTCGGTGACCACGGGCACGGCCTTGTCCGTAAGGCTTTTGAAGGCCACGAACTCGTTCACGGTGAGCTTCTGGCCCAGCAACGTGGCCACGTTGGTCACATCCTCGGCAGGTACGCCCATGGCCCAGGTGAAGGGGGTGAAGATCTTGCCGAAGATCCAGTTCAAGCTCAAGTGGAAGTCGGGGTTGAACAGGTGCCCGGCCCAGCCGAGGATACCGTCGATCAACGCGATCAGGGCGATGAAACCGATGAGCATGGCGATCACGTTCATGGCGATCTTGAAACCGTCGCCGGCGCCGTGGCCGATGGCGTCGATCACGTTGGTGTAGTTGCTCTTCACCTCCAGCTTCACGGTGCCCATGGTCTCGCTCTTCTCCGTTTCGGGGAACACGATCTTGCTGATCACCAACGCGCCAGGTGCGGCCATCAGGCTGGCGGTGATCAGCTTCGGGGCCAGGTCCATGCCCGCTGCGGCGCCCATGTTCACATACACGATCAGGATACCGCCCGCGATACAGGCCAACGACCCGCTCATGCTGGCGAGCAGCTCGCTCTTCGTCATGCCTTTCAGGTAGGGGCGGATCATCACCTGCGCCTCCACCTGGCCAACGAAGGCGCTGGCCACGTTGCTCAGGGCTTCGGCGCCGCTCACACGCATGATGAAGTTCATGCCCTTGGCGATGATGGCCACCACGCGCTGCATGAAGCCGATGTGGTAGAGGATCGCCACCAGCACGCACACCAGGATGATGGTGGCCGTGATGTTGAAAGCGAACACGAAGCCCCCGCCCATGTAGTTACCCATGCTGCCATCGGGCTGCTGCGCGATGATCCCTCCGTACACGAAGGAGGCCCCTTGCCGCGAGTAGTGTTCGATCTTCTCCATGCCCTTGCCCAGCCATTGGAAGAAGGCGGTGATCGGTGGCACCTTCATCACCAGCAATGCGATGGTGGTCTGCAGCAGCAGCCCGCTGATCACGAGCCGTTTGTTGATGGCCTTGCGGTTGTTGCTCGCCAGGTAGGCCAGCCCGAGGATGAGGGCGATGCCGATGAGGCCCGAGAATCGTTCCATGTGAGTTGGTAAGGCGCGTGAATGTAGGAGGAAACCGCCGTATCACGCCGAGGTGGTGGTATCGCGTATGATGTTGCGACGGATCCACCGGGGGAGAATGATGATGCCGATGAGGATGTACGGGTAGTAGCTCATCAGCCGCCACAGCAAGGCCAGTGCGGGTGCCAGACCGGTGGCGATGAACATGCCGAGGAAGTCGTTGAAGATGAACTCGGCCAGGCCGCTGCCACCCGGGGTGGGGCTCAGCAGGATGATGATGCCCATGACCACCTGCTTGCCATAGATCACCGCATCGTTCAGCCCATCGCTCGGGTGGAAGGCATGAAGGATGCAGTTGACGATGGTGTAACGGGCTGTCCAGGAGGCGAAGGTGGCGACCAGGGCTGGCCACCAATAATCCCAGTTCCGCCGTTTAAGACCGTTCGCCGCGGTGATCAGCTGGTCACCGGTGGTGACCATGTTGCGCCGCCAGCGCCGTAGGAGCGGAACGGAGAACAATCCCACGAGCGCACGTTTCACGAACACGGGGTTCACGAAGAGCGCATAACCCACGAACAGTTTGTAGGCGAGGATGCCGAAGTACACCATCCAGAACCAGACGAAGAATCCGGTGTCGGCCGCGCCATCGCTCGTGTCCACCCCGGCGAAGAGCGCCTCACGACCCACGATGAAGTACATCGTCGGGGCCATCACCGCCAGGAAGATGCCATCGAGGAACGAGGTGAAGGTGATGATGGTGATGCTCTTGCCCGCCTCGATGCCCTCGCGCGTGAGGATGAGGATGGCGAAGAGGAAGCCCCCGCCGATCATGCCGGGTGCCAGGGCCGAGGCGAACTCCCAGAGCATGATCACCACGAAGCTGCGGCTCCAGGTGAGCTCCCGGTCGGTGAGCAGCCGTATGCGCACCATGTACGCGTAGTCGCGCACCACCACGCTCAAGGCCGCCAACAGCATCCAAAAGGTGGTGTGCCATGTCCATCGGATGCCGTCCAGCGCATTCCAGTCCGCACCACGCCAGAGCAGGAAGGCGGTGAAGCCCAGGCCGATCACCACGGGCAGCAGCACGCGCCCGGGGCTGAACGATCGCAGGATCTGGGTCTCGTCGAGTTTCATGGTGCTTGGCTGGCAGCGGTGCTTTGCCCGGTAGCGGGCCCAAAGTACCTACGTCCGGGTCAACTTCGTACACGTCCATCGCGCTGCCCGATCCGCCATGTGCATTTGCCTGAACGCTTGGTGGTGTGCCATCAAAGCCGCATCTTTCCGCCCCAACCCCAGCACGTATCCCATGGCGAACAAGCTTTTTGCCACCAAGTCAGTGGAACAACTCCTGAAGGCCGGAGAGGCCGAAGGAGAACACGCGTTGAAACGTACGCTCTCGGCGACGAACCTGGTGGCCTTGGGGATCGGAGCCATCATCGGTACGGGCATCTTCGTGCTCACGGGTACGGCGGCGGCCAACCATGCCGGGCCTGCGCTCACCATTTCGTTCATCGTATCGGGCCTGGGTTGCCTTTTCGCCGGCTTGTGCTACGCCGAGTTCGCTTCCATGCTGCCGATCAGTGGCAGTGCTTATTCCTATTCGTATGCCACGCTCGGTGAGTTCCTCGCGTGGATCATCGGCTGGGACCTCATCCTGGAGTACCTCTTCGGCGCCAGCACGGTGGCCGTGGGCTGGAGCGGATACGTGGTCAGCTTCCTCGAAGGTTTCGGCATCCATCTGCCTGCTGCGCTCACCTCGGCACCGTTCATCCACGATCCCACGGGTTGGCATGCCACCGGGGCCATCATCAATCTGCCGGCGGTGGTGATCGTCGCCGTGATGACCTGGTTGCTGGTGCGTGGTATCAAGGAGTCCGCCGGGTTCAACAACATCATCGTGCTGTTGAAGCTCGCCGTGATCCTGCTGTTCATTTTCTTCGGAATGGCCTACGTGGAAACGGCCAACTGGTTCCCATACATCCCCGATCGGGTCACGGATGCGGCTACCGGTGTTTCGCGGTTCGGCTGGCAGGGCATCCTTGCCGGTGCAGGGGTGATCTTCTTCGCGTACATCGGTTTCGATGCCGTGAGCACGGCCGCGCAGGAAGCGAAGAACCCGCAGAAGGACATGCCCAAGGGCATCCTGTACTCCCTGCTGGTCTGTACCATCCTTTATGTGGTCACCGCAGCGGTCATGACCGGCATGGTGCATTATACCGAGTTGAATGTTCCCGCTCCGATCGCGCTGGCCATCGATTCGGCGGGAGGAGCACTGGCCTGGCTGGCACCGCTGATCAAGGTCGGCGCCATCGCCGGCCTCAGTTCCGTGATCCTGGTGATGCTGATGGGGCAGCCGCGCATCTTCTTCAGCATGAGCCGTGATGGGCTACTACCGCCGGTGTTCTCCAAGGTGCATCCGAAGTACAAGACGCCGCATATCACCACCATCCTCACCGGTTCGGTGGCCGCAGTGATCGCCGGTCTGTTCCCGATCGGCCTGCTGGGCGAGCTGGTGAGCATCGGCACCTTGCTCGCCTTCGTGATCGTGTGCGTGGGCATCATCGTGCTGCGCCGTTCACGGCCTGAAATGGCACGGCCCTTCCGTACACCGTGGGTTCCCTTGGTCCCCATCCTCGGAGCGCTGATCTGCCTGTTGCAGATGGTGTTCCTGCCGGTCGATACATGGATCCGTCTGGTGATCTGGATGGCGATCGGCATCGTGATCTACTTCGCCTATGGGCAGAAGAACAGCAAGCTCCAGCGGGGGCTTTGACCCAACGGCATGAGCCAATTCCATCGCTCCCTCGGCCTGTGGGATGCCACCATGCTCGTGGCGGGTTCCATGATCGGTTCCGGCATCTTCATCGTGAGCGCGGGCATGCTGCGCGATCTGGGGTCACCGGCCTGGATGCTCGTGGCCTGGGTGGTGGCCGGGGTGCTCACCGTACTGGCCGCCCTGAGCTATGGTGAGCTGGCGGGCATGATGCCCAAGGCCGGTGGGCAGTTCGTGTACCTGCACCGCGCCTACGGCAAGCTGGTGGCCTTCCTTTATGGTTGGACCGCCTTCACCGTGATCACCTCGGGCATCATCGCTGCCGTGGCCGTGGCCTTCGCCAAGTTCAGTGCGGTGTTCTTCCCGGTGCTCTCGCCGGAGAACATCCTCCTCACCCTCGGACCGGTGCGGGTCAGCGCCGCACAACTGTACGCGGTGTCGGCCATCATCCTGCTCACCTGGTTCAATACCCGCGGGGTGGAGAGCAGCAAGACCTTCACCAGCATCTTCACCGCGGCCAAGATCGCGGCGGTGCTGGCCCTCATCGTGGCGGGCCTGGCCGTGGGCCTCGGTACCGAGGTGTTGGCCACCAACCTCGGTCAAGGCTGGCAGGCTTTCACCCGTGGTGCCGATGGGGTGGTGAACCCGCTCACCGGCGCGGCGTTGCTCAGTGCGTTGGGCGTGGCCATGGTGGGCTCGCTCTTCAGCAGCGACGGCTGGAACAGCATCACCTTCATCGCCGGCGAAGTGAAGGAGCCGCAACGCAACATCCCACGCAGCCTAGCCCTGGGCACCTTCCTGGTCACCGGGCTGTACGTGTTGGCCAACATCACCTACTTGGCACTATTGCCCGCGCAGGAGATCATGCACGCCGAGGCCGACCGCGTGGGCACGGCCGCCGCGCAGGTCATCATGGGGCCCGCCGCCGTTTCGGTGATGGCCATCCTCATCATGGTGAGCACCTTCGGCTGCATCAACGGCTATGTGCTGGTGGGGCCACGCATGTACTATGCCATGGCCAAGGAAGGGCTGTTCTTCAAGAAGGCCGGGGTGTTGAGCGCCAAGGGGGTGCCCCAGTGGGCGCTATGGGTCCAGTGCCTGTGGTCGTGCATGCTCTGTTTCAGCGGCACCTATGGCGACCTGTTGGACTACGCCACCTTCGCCTCGTTGCTCTTCTATGTGGTCACCATCGCCGGCATCTTCATCCTGCGGAAGCGTGAGCCCGGGGTGGAACGCCCCTATCGCGCCGTGGGCTATCCCTGGATCCCCGCGCTGTACATGGTGTGCGCCCTGGCCTTCTGCCTCAACCTGCTCGTGTTCAAGCCGACCTTCACCATCGGTAGCCTGGTGATCGTGGGGTTGGGGGCCGCGGTCTACCTGGTGGCCATGCGTTCCGCGAAAGCCGCAGGGTAGCCATTCTCCAGACGCAGGGGCGAACCGCACCGGCCATCGAGCACCCACAGGGGCGGGTGGGAGTGGTGCATGTTGTTCCCCATCAGGTGTACGACCCATGTTCCATGCTGCTCCGCAACACCTCGTGCGCAGGCGTGTGTGCCACCGAGGTCCGGCCTGCTTTCGCAGCATGGCGTAGGCCAGGGAGGTGAAGGGACCTTTTCACAGGACGATACGACGGGCGAAGAGGTGGACCGGACGCATCGCTGCCGAGGTCCGGAACTACGGGGAGCGGTCACCATAAGCAGGTCGTACGGATCGGCCCGTTCCGCGATACGGCCGGTATGGGTGTCCGAATGGTATTAGAACACGATCTTCTGACGGCGGATCCGGGTGCGGTATTTCTTGCCGCTGGACTTGTACTTCGTCAACTTATAGTGGACCTGCGCCTTCATGAAGAGATAGGCGTCCATGTCGTTGGAGTCGCCGCGTTGCTGGCCAACGGCGGTGGGGTTGGTGTATTCGGTGAGCGTGGCCAAGTGCAGGCTGGGGTCGGCCAGGAAGGCGGCTTCCGCACCATTTGCCGCACGGATCGCGTCGTTGTCGTAGTACAACGAGCTCACATCGTCGATGTAGTCGGTGAAGGTCTTGGTGTACTGGATCTCCAGGCCGATGCTCATCTGTTTGGACAGGGCTTTGCGCACTCCGATGCCAACGGGGATGCCGAAGGCGAAATTGGAGTATTCCTCCGGTCCACCGGGTAGTCCCTGGCCCTCGGTCCCCATGGGCTTCAGGCGTACCCAGGTATTCTGGAATTGCGCCTTGGGGTCGAAATGGAAACCGGCGATGCCGGCGAAGGCGTAGAGACCTATCCGTGTCGACTTCTGCCCTTGGACGCCCCGCAGGTCGTGGATGTGCCCGAGCTCTTCTTGATAGGCATGGAACTCGAACACGAGCGAGGCTTCATAGATGTCCGACTTGAAGTTCAAGTTCCGGTTCATCCGAAAGGGTTCCGAGGTCAGGTTGTCGTTCCCGGCCATGACACCATAGGTCATGCGCGCCCGCATCGCCATGCGTTGGGCCACGTAGTAGCGATAGTCGAAATGCACGGCGGGCCTGGTCTGGCTCAGCTCCAGGTCCCACACGAAGGGTGAGCCGATCTGGTTACGGCCACCGAGCTCACCGAGGAAGTTGGAGATGCCGAAGCCCAGGCTTAGTTCTTGGCGCTGGGTCTTCCAGTAGCTCGACTGCCGGAAATACTGAGCATGCGCCGTGCCGACCAGGACCATGGTGGCCAGTAGGAGCAGGGCGGAACGACGGTAGCGAGGTGTCATCGATCAGGTCTGGTCAAAGATAGCGGCTGGGTCGGAACGCCACATACCCGGGGGCTATGCTGTAGACCTGCGGAACTGGGCAGGGTTGCCCCGGTAGGCCGCGAATTCTTCACCGACCGGCCCACGTGTTGGGAGCACGCGTCCACAGGAATGGTCAGTTCGTTCCCTCGCGTTTCTTGATCTCGTCGCGTAGCATGGAAGCGCGCTCATAATCCTCATTGTCCAGTGCTTCTTCCAATCCGCTGCGCAGTTCCTCGATACTTAGCGCGGATGGCTCCTTCTCGCCCTTCCCGGACTTGGTGTCGGCCGTGGCCTCCTCTTCCCCTTCCACCACCTTCAGGCCTGCGGCGCTAAGGATGAATTCGTAGGTGTGGATCGGGCAATCGAAGCGCAGCGCCAGGGCGATGGCATCGCTGCTGCGGGCATCGATCTCCGCTTCTTGGCCATTTTGCTCCAACACGAGCTTGGCGTGGAAGATGCCCTCGACCAGGTCGTTGATGATGACCTCCTTCAGGTGGATGCCGAGGGTGTCGGACATGTTCTTGAAGAGGTCGTGCGTCAGTGGGCGGGCAGGCTTGATGTTCTCCACCCGGATGGCGATGGCCTGGGCCTCCACGCCACCGATGATGATCGGCAGTCGACGGTCGCCCACGACCTCTGCAAGGATCAGGGCATATGCGCCAGCATGCGTGTGGCTATAGGTGATCCGTAAGAAGCGAAGCTCGACCTTGTCCATGCGCGGCGGGGCCGTGAAGATAGGGAGAGGAATGCAGTTGGCGGTTCGGCGTACGGCAGACCGTGCCAATGGCGCACTGCCGACAGCGAACCACCGACAGTCAACTCGATCTTAACGCTCCGCGTTCAGCTTCTTCGCCGCTTCGATCAGTTTGGGAAGGATCTGGAACGCATCGCCCACGACACCATAGTCGGCGGCCTTGAAGAAGGGCGCTTCGGGATCGTTGTTGATCACGCAGATCACCTTGCTCTGGTTCACCCCGGCCAGGTGTTGGATGGCCCCGCTGATACCGATGGCGATGTACAGGTTCGGACGGATGGCCACGCCGGTCTGTCCCACGTGCTCGTGGTGCGGACGCCAGTGCATGTCGGCCACCGGGCGGCTGCATGCGGTGGCGGCCCCCAGCTCCTTGGCCAGCTCCTCCACCATGCCCCAGTTCTCGGGCCCTTTCATGCCACGTCCGGCGCTCACCACCAGCTCCGCTTCGGGCAGGGGCACGCCCCCCCCGGCCTTGCGCACCTCCTTCAGGGTCACCCGCGCAGGGCCCAGGTCTCCGGTGTATTCCTCCACGGTGGCGCTCCCACCATCCTTCCCGATGGGGATGGAGTTCGGCATCAGGCTGATCACCTTGTTGGCGCTGGAGACCTGCAGCCAGGCCTGAGCCTTGCCGCTGAACACGTTGCGCTTGAACTTACCGCCTTCGGGCAGGCCCAGTGCGCCGGCCACGTGAGCGGCCTTCAGCTTGGCGGCCACCCGCGGGGCCACGCTCTTACCGGTGCCATCGTGAACGAACACGATGGTGTCGGCCCCTTCCTTGGCGGCCACCTCCGTCACCAGCTTGGTCAGTTGTTGGCCATCCACCGCCGTTACGCCACGCGCCACCACCACCTTGGACGCTCCCTGCGCACCGAGGCTGTCGAGGCCTTGCGCCCCGCCGAAGGTCACGGCGGTAACGGGTGCACCAGCGAGCTTGCTGGCGTAGGTCACCGCCTCTTGGGCGGCCTTGGGGAGTTTTTCTCCCCGGGTATCGATGAAAACGATCGTGCTCATGCTTTTATCGGTTCGTGATCATCCACCCTCGGGGCCGACGATCCGTGTGCATTTTCCTGTCTTTTCTGTATTCGCGGTGCCGCAGTGGTGAACCTCAGATCACCTTGGCTTCGGTATGCAGCAGTTCGATGAGTTTCCCGGCCTCGTCGGCAGGGATCATCTTCACGGCACCCTTGGCGGGCGGTAGTTCGAAACTTGCCGTGGCCGCGACGTTGTCCGTGGCCGCAGCGGGCACCACGGTCAAGGGTTTCGTGCGGGCCGCCATGATCCCGCGCATGTTGGGGATCCGTTGTTCGGCCATGCCTTTGGCGGCGCTGAGCACCAAGGGAAGGGCGCATTCCACCACCTCCACCCCTCCGGGAACATCGCGCTCGATGGTCGCCTTGCCGGCGGCCACATCAAGCTTGCTGGCCAGGGCCACATAGGGGAGGTCGAGCAGCTCCGCCACCATGCCACCCACCTGGCCACCGTTGTGGTCGATGGTCTCCTTGCCGGCCAGGATCAGGTCGAAGCCTTTGCCCTTGGCGTAGGCGGCCACCTGTTCGGCCACTTGCAGCGCCTCGGTGGGCTGGGCATCCACGCGAACGGCCTCGTCGGCACCGATCGCCAACCCCTTGCGGATGGTGGCTTCGGTGTCCGCACCACCCACGGTGATGGTGGTCACCGAGCCCGCACCAGCGGCCTCCTTCAGTTCCAGGGCGCGCACCAGGGCGTACCACTCGTCGTAGGGGTTCACGATGAAGGTGACACCGTTGGCATCGAACTGCGTGTTGCCATTGGCGAAGGCGATCCGGGCCGTGGTATCCGGCACCTGGCTGAGGAGAACGAGGATCTTCATGTTTGGGATGGTCGGCTCACCAAAAGCGGTCGGTGAGTGGGCGGCGAAAATAGGTACCAGCGCCCGAGTGATGGATGACCGATGGTGGAGGAGCGACATGGCCCCGGTACTACCTTCGCGCCGCCTTATCCCAAGGACGATACTCTCAACGATAGCTTGAAAAGCGGATCCGCGGCCCGCAACCCCGCGCCCGAACCTCGAAATACCCGTTCCCGATGCGTACGATACAGATGCGTGAGGCCCTGTGCGAGGCCATGAGCGAAGAGATGCGCCGAGATCCCAGCGTGTTCCTCATGGGCGAGGAGGTGGCCGAGTACGACGGTGCCTACAAGGTGAGCAAGGGCATGCTGGCGGAGTTCGGCGAGAAACGGGTGATCGATACGCCCATCGCCGAACTGGGCTTCAGCGCCATCAGTGTGGGGGCTGCCATGAACGGGCTGCGCCCTATCGTGGAGTTCATGACCTGGAACTTCGCCATCCTGGCAGCCGACCAGATCATCAACCACGCGGCCAAGATGCTGCAGATGAGCGGCGGGCAGTTCCACGTGCCCATCGTGTTCCGCGGCGGCAACGGCAGCGCAGGCCAGCTGGCCGCCACCCACAGCCAGAGCTTCGAGGCCATGTACGCCAACATCCCCGGCCTGAAGGTGATCAGCCCCAGCAATCCGTACGATGCCAAAGGCCTGCTCAAAGCCGCCATCCGCGACAACGACCCCGTGCTCTTCATGGAGAGCGAACGCATGTACGGCGACAAGGGCGAGGTGCCCGATGGCGAGTACCTGCTGCCCATCGGCGTGGCCGATGTGAAGCGCGAAGGCACCGACGTGACCATCGTATCCTTCAACAAGATGATGAAGGTGGCCCTGGGCGCAGCCGAGGAACTGGCCAAGGAGGGCATCAGCGCCGAGGTGATCGACCTGCGCACGATCCGTCCGCTGGACCACGCCACCATCATCAAGAGCGTGAAGAAGACCAACCGCTTGGTGGTGGTGGACGAGAACTGGCCCTTCGGCAGCATCAGCAGCGAAGTGGCCTACCGCGTGCAGAAGGACGCCTTCGACCACCTCGATGCACCCGTCTTCCGCGTGAACCAGGCCGATGTGCCGCTGGCGTTCACGCCCACGCTCATCGAAGCATCGCTCCCCAGCGTGGCCCGCGTGGTGAAAGCGGTGAAGGAGGTGATGTACGTGGTGAAGTAGGATCTGTGCTTCCTCGGGAAAGCTCCCTCCCGCTCCGAACATGATGCGCGCTCTCCGATACCTCCCTCTCGCACTCACCCCCCTGCTGCCCGCAGCACTCGCTGCGCAGATCACAATCACCTTTGCAGGCGACCTGAACGGCTCGCCCATCGCCTTGGACAGCATCTTGGTGCAGAACCTCGATGCCGGTGGCGACACGCTGCTGCTCTATCCTGACACGGTGCTCGTGCTGGGCCTCTCCACCGGCATGCGCGACTTCGCCAGCCATGTGGACCCGATCCGCAGCCTGCCCAACCCGTTCCGTGGCAGTACCGATGTGGAAGTGGCCTCCACCGGCGGCGAAATGCTGTTGATGGTGCATGATGCCACGGGCCGCTTGGTGGCCTCACAACGCGTGGAAGCGACTCCGGGGCAGCATCGGTTCCGCTACACCAGCGGCATGCCGGGCCTGCACATCGTGAGCGTGGAGCAGAACGGCCAGCGCCATGCACAGCGCTTGGTGGCCGTGGAAGGGACCGGCAGCGCGAACGGCACGCTGAGCCACCTCGGCGCAGGGGGCACGCCCACCAAGGAGGGCAGGCCCAAGTCCGATCGCTCGCTGTTCACCTGGCAGCCGGGTGATGGGCTGCGCTACATCGGCTATGCCTCCAACGACACCGCCCTGTTCTGCGGGGTGCTGCAGGAAACGCCCTTCCTGTCGGCCACACGCACGTTCTTCTTCTACGCCGCCGCATGCCCGGAAGCCCCCACGGTGACCGACATCGATGGCAATATGTACGCCACCTTGCGGATCGGCGACCAATGCTGGATGGCCAGCAACTTGAAGACCAGCCACTACAGCGACGGTAGCGAAATTCCCAACGTGACCGGCAATAACGAGTGGCGGTCCCAGAACACGGGTGCGTGGTGCAACTACGAGAACAACGCCGTCCACGGGACCACGTACGGCAAGCTCTACAACTGGTTCGCGGCCATGGATGTGCGTGGCGTTTGCCCTCTCGGCTGGCACGTGCCCTCGGATGAGGAGTGGAAGCAACTGGAGAATACGCTGGGTATTTCTGCGGATGAAGTGAACGATATCGGGGTGCGGGGTGAGACGGAGAACGTCGGGGGCATGATGAAGGCAACGGCTTCATGGAACGCACCCAACGCCGGTGCCACGAATGAAAGTGGCTTCTCGGGTCTCGCCAGCGGCAACCGCGACGGTTTCTCGGCTGGCACGTTCTTCAACGCGGGCAGCATCGGATATTGGTGGAGTTCGTCTGACTATGGCGAGTTCAACTACGCGTGGTATCGTAGGCTCAGTAGCTCAAATGCAGGCGTAGGGCGCTACGGCTACTACAAGCGGAGCGGGTTCTGCATCCGTTGCCTACAGGATTGATGGTCGAACGCACACGAAGGGGCACGGCCCAACGGCGGTTGTCCGCTGCGCCAGTGTTCCAGTCCACCCTGAGTTCCAAGCCATTTCCTATTTTCGCGCCCCGCTTGGCATCATTGGGATGAAAAGCGTTGAGACACAAAGACATACACAACAAGGAAGATGGGAAGTGAACTGATGTACTACATCCCCCTGATGGGATTGGTTGGCCTGGTGGTCATGATCGGCAAGGCCATGTGGGTGAACAAGCAGGATGCTGGTGATGCCAACATGAAGGAGCTCGCGGGCTACATCGCTCGCGGTGCGAGCGCCTTCCTTAAAGCCGAATGGAAAGTACTGGGCGTATTCGCCGTGATCGCCGCGGTCCTGCTCGCTTGGAGCGCGGAACTGGAAGCTGTTGCTAAGCACACGGATTGGGTCATCGCCATCGCCTTCCTGATCGGTGCCTTCTTCAGTGCCTTCGCCGGATGGATCGGCATGAGCATCGCCACTAAAGCGAACGTGCGTACCACACAAGCCGCGCGCACCAGCCTGGCACAAGGGCTCAAGGTGAGCTTCACCGGCGGTACCGTGATGGGCCTCGGCGTGGCTGGTCTGGCCGTGCTCGGCCTCAGCACGCTGTTCATCGTGTTCTTGAAGATGTACGTTACCGACGGTATGGTGAACGGCGATAGCATGATGCAATGCCTGGAAGTGCTCGCCGGCTTCAGCCTTGGAGCGGAGTCCATTGCGCTCTTCGCCCGTGTGGGTGGCGGTATCTATACCAAGGCCGCCGACGTGGGCGCCGATCTCGTGGGCAAGGTGGAAGCCGGTATCCCCGAGGATGACGCCCGCAACCCCGCGACCATCGCCGACAACGTGGGTGACAACGTGGGCGACGTGGCCGGCATGGGTGCCGACCTCTTCGGTAGTTATGTGGCCACCATGCTCGCTACCATGGTGCTCGGCCGCGAGGTGGTGAGCGCCGACAACTTCGGCGGCATGGCCCCGATCCTGCTCCCGATGGTGATCGCCGGTCTGGGCGTGTTGTTCTCCATCGTCGGTACCTTCTTCGTGAAGATCAACAAGGACAGCGACAGCGTGATGGCGGCCTTGAACAAAGGCAACCTGGGTTCCATGATCCTGGTGGCGATCACCAGCTACCCGCTCGTTCAATGGATGCTACCCGGAACCATGCAGTTCGTGCGGAACGGTGTTTCCACGGAGATCACCAGCATGAATGTGTTCTGGGCCATCATGCTCGGCCTCGTCGTTGGCACGCTGATGAGCATGGTCACCGAGTACTACACCAGCATGGGCCGTCGCCCGGTATTGAGCATCGTGCGCAAGAGCGGCACGGGCCACGGCACCAACGTGATCGGTGGTCTGGCCATGGGCATGGAGAGCACCGTGTTGCCGATCCTGATCCTTGCCGCCGGCATCTGGGGTTCGTTCGCATTGGCAGGCATGTACGGAGTGGCCATCGCGGCCGCTGGCATGATGGCCACCACCGCCATGCAACTCGCCATCGACGCCTTCGGTCCCATCGCCGACAACGCCGGTGGCATCGCCGAAATGAGCGGCCTGCCGAAGGAAGTGCGTGAGCGCACCGACAACCTGGACGCCGTGGGCAACACCACCGCCGCCACGGGCAAAGGCTTCGCCATCGCTTCCGCAGCACTCACCGCCCTCGCGCTGTTCGCGGCCTACGTGGGCATGAGTGGCATCAGCGGTATCGACATCTACAAGGCCGATGTGTTGGCCATGCTGTTCGTGGGTGGCATGATCCCCTTCTTCTTCAGCAGCCTCGCGATCAGCGCCGTTGGCAAAGCCGCAATGGACATGGTGAAGGAAGTGCGCCGCCAATTCCGCGAGATCCCTGGCATCATGGAAGGCAAGGCCAAGCCCGAGTACGAGAAGTGCGTGGCCATCAGCACCCAGGCTTCGATCCGCGAGATGATCGCACCAGGTGCACTGGCGCTCTTGGCTCCGATCATCGTTGGGTTCCTCGCCGGCCCCGAGGCACTGGGTGGCCTGCTCGCCGGTATCACCGTGAGCGGGGTGCTCATGGGCATGTTCCAGAACAACGCCGGTGGTGCTTGGGACAACGCCAAGAAGAGCTTCGAGAAAGGCGTGGACATCGACGGCACCATGTACTACAAGCACAAGGCCGACAAGCCGAGCGCTCCGCACCAGGCCGCAGTGACCGGTGATACCGTGGGCGACCCCTTCAAGGACACCTCGGGCCCCTCGATGAACATCCTCATCAAGCTGACCTCCATCGTGGCGCTGATCATCGCTCCGCACATCAA
>CAUJED010000147.1:0-78857 GCA_963169535.1 Bacteroidota bacterium
CTCTCTATGGGGCGGCCTCCAACCCCCCTTCCCGGCCGGGCGGTTGTGGTTTGTGTGTCCCCACCAACATCCCACCCCGGCCGGGTCTTCTATCTTCACGCGGTCCGACACTCAACACCATGCGCATACGCAACACCCTCCTATCGTTCCTGACCTTCATCTGGGTGCCTGTATTCGCGGACCATTACGCAGGCGGATCGATCACCACCCGGTGCACGGGCAACAACTGGCACGAAGTGACCCTTCAGCTCTTCCGCAACTGCAGCGGAATAGCGCTCTTGCCTCAAACGCTGAACTTCTCCAACACCTGCGGTGTGCAGTTCACCCAAACGAACCTCACCCCGACGAGCCTGCAGGATGCATCGTCGCTGTGCCCGGATGACCTGCCCAACAGTTCGTGCAACGGAGGCAGTTTGCTCGGTTTCGAGCTGGCCACCTATCAGACCCAGGTGTACCTGAGCCCTTGCGAAACCTGGACGATCAGTTGGAACATCTGTTGCCGGAACACCTCACTCAACGTGACCGGCACTCCGGGCCTTTACATCGAGACCACCGTGCGCAACCAGAATGGTGCGTGCAATGCGGCGCCCACCTTCGTGAACAACAAGGTGCCCATGGTCTGCGTCAACCAGCCGGCCGCATTCGATGCCAGTGCCGTGGAGAGTGATGGAGACCAATTGAGCTATGAGCTGATCGCGGCGCGCTTCGCAAGCCCCGCACCGCTGCCCGTGGAATACGTGGGCGGTTACAGCGGTACCACGCCGTTCACAGGAATGGTCATCGATGCCGCAAGTGGCATGATCACCTTCACCCCTACCCTGGCAGGCGCCATCATCGTGGTGGTGAAGATCACCGAACGGGGCAGCGATGGCCAGGTGAAAGGCACGGTGATGCGTGACATGCTGTTCGTGGCCACGGCATGTTCCAACCAGCCCCCTCCGCTGACCAGCGGCACGTTCATATCCGCATCCGGAGCAGGGGACCTGGCGGGCGACCGTGCCCTCACGGTGTGCGGCGAACAGCCCTACTGCGCATCCATCACCATCAGCGACCCGAATTTGGATCAATCGCTCACGCTCGTCTCCAACATCGGCTCATCCTTGCCCGGCGCCTCATTGACCGTGAACGGCACCAATCCCTTGGAGGTGGAGCTTTGCGCTACTGGCACCCCGGTGGGGACGTATACCTTCTGGATCACCGTAGAGGACGATGCGTGCCCGGTGATCGCCGCACGCACGTACCACTACACGGTGGAGGTGCATACCGAGCCACAAGCGGGCACCTCCGCCTCGCTGAGCGTGTGCGAGAACGCTTCCTGGATCGACCTGTTCGCTGCGCTGGGCGGCACCCCGGCGGCCGACGGGCAATGGGTGGACCCACAAGGCAACGCCACGAACGGGATCTTCGTGCCGGGCACCTCGCTGCCCGGGATCCACACCTACACCGTGGGGAGCGGTTCCTGTGAAGCTTCCGCAACGGTATCGGTCGTGCTGCGATCCGCTACGGACCCCGAGTGTGTGACCGCAGGCCTCACCGACGCCGCACATCCTACCCTCTCGATCGGCCAGGACGCCACGCACCCGCATCGGTTGTGGATCACCGCACCCGCTATGAACGCCAGCATGCGGATCACGACCGCCGATGGCAGGCTCCTGCAAGACGGCCAGTTCATGACTTCGGGAATGGCGCCAACGATGATCGATCTACCCGTCAGGTATCATGGCCTCGCCCTGATCCAATTGCAGGACAAGGACAGCGGCACACGCTACGTGCTTCGTGCCGTGGTGCCGTAGGGCCGGGACCCACCCGCACCCTTCCATGGCATGGCCCTGAGGCATCAACCACAGTGCGTCGATGAGGCTACGGACGGATCGCCGTGTTGATCCTTGTGAACGAGAGCGGATCCCGGCTACACCATACCGTACTTCGTGCCAGGACACATGGCCACGATCCTCATCACCGGTGCTTCGGGCCTGATCGGCCGTGCGCTAGCTGCATTCCTGTCGCAACAGGGACATGTGATCCACCGTCTTGGCCGATGCGGGGATGGCCTGGCCGATCCGCTGACCTTCCACTGGGACATCATACAAGGCACCATCGACGAACGGTGTCTCCATGGCGTGACGCACGTGGTGCATCTGGCCGGCGCCGGTATCGCGGACGCGCGATGGAAGGCAGCACGTGTGCAGGAATTGATCGACAGTCGCGCAGCCTCTTCCCGCCTCCTGCTACACGCTGTCCGGCGGACGGGAACACCGGTGCGCACCATCGTGAGCGCCGCCGGCATCAACTACTACGGTGCACACACCACGGACCGCCTCTTCGCGGAGACTGACGAAGCGGGTAAGGACACCATCGCACGGATCAGCGTAGCCTGGGAGCAGGCCGTGGATGAGTGGGGTGCAACGGCCCGCGTGGTGAAGCTGCGCACTCCGGTGGTGCTGGCATGCACCGGCGGAGCATTGGGAAAACTTGCCTATCCCGTACGATGGGGGCTGGGCGCGGCACTCGGCCATGGCAGGCAGTGGATGCCTTGGGTGCATATCGATGACCTCGTAAGCGCCTACGCTGCCGCGTTGTTCAATGAAGACTGGGTCGGCGCCTACAACGTGAACACGGGGAATGATGTGTCGAATGCCCGGTTCATGCGCACGATCGCTCGTGTACTGCACCGCCCGTTCCTCTTGCCGAACGTACCCGCTTTCGCACTGCGGATCGCGTTGGGTGAGATGTCCTCCATACTGTTGGAAGGCTCCCGCGCGGATAATCGTCGGCTGCTGAGCACCGGCTTCCGGTTCCGACATCCGGAACTGGAGCCAGCGTTGCGGAACCTTCTTCGTTATACCATTTCGCATTAAGGCGTAAGCTAAAGCTGCGAAGGGATTTTTTCGCAGGACGATACGGCGGGGTCGTTGCAACGCCGAAGGCGTAGACCGCTGGGAGCAAAGCTACCGAGGGCCGGTGCTACGGAACGATCACGACGGAGAAGTCATGTGGAAAAAGACCAAGCAGATCGGCCTACTCCTTAGTGCGAAGTGGTATTAGTGGATCGATGCACCATTCGCCCGTTATACCATGTCGGATATCGATCTCGGCCGAAGATCCGAATTGGTATTACGCTTTGCGCGAACGCAACACCTCCATCAATGCGCGCAGATCCTGAACCTTGACCCCGGTCGGGTCGATCGCCTGCAAGCATCGCTCGGCCTCCTGTTCCAGGCGCAGCACCTCGGCTTCCGCTTCGTCTTCCACACCCGACCCGCGCAAGGCTGTGACCATGGCCAACACATCGCGCTGTGCAGGAAGAAGGGACAACTGGTCGCGCAGCAATCGCCCGCCTTGGTCGTCTTCCACCTCCAACCCACGGATCAACAGCCAGGTCTTCTTTCCGTTGCGCAGATCGCCGCCCTGCACCTTTCCGGTGAGGGCCGGATCACCGAAGGCGTCCAACAGATCATCGCGCAATTGGAACGCGAGCCCCAGGTACTCGCCGAACGCGCCGATCAAGTCCTGTTGTGCGGTGGAAGCACCGGCCTTGAGGGCACCGATCCGCAGCGCACAGGCCAGCAGCACGGCGGTCTTCTGGCGGATCATCTCCCGATATTCCACCAGGCTCACGTCCGTGCGCTGCTCGAAATCCATGTCCAGTTGCTGACCCTGGCACACCTCCAATGCGTATCGACTGAAGGTATCCAGCACCCGGGCATCGCTGCCCATGGCGCGGTAGGCCATCACCAGCATGGCATCGCCGCTGAGGATGGCGGTGTTCACACTCCACTTCGCATGCACGGTGGGCTCGCCACGCCGCAGCATGGCCGCATCCATGATATCGTCGTGCATCAGGGTGAAGTTGTGGAAGAGCTCTATGCCGAGCGCCTCGTCCAGCGCATCTTCCGCCTTGCCCCCGAAGACCTCGCAGGCCATCAACGTAAGCACCGGCCTCACCCGCTTGCCCGGCAGTCGGAGCAGGTAGGCCATGGGGTCGTACAACCCACCCGCAGGCAACGCGCCGATCCAGCGCTCGACGAACGCACCGAACAAGGCCCGTTGTGCACGCATCAGGCTTTCAGCAGCTTCAACAGGTACTCGCCATAGCCGCTCTTGAGCAGGGGCTTGGCCAGCCGCTCGAGTTGCGCTGCATCGATGAAACCCTTCTTGAACGCCACCTCCTCGATGCATCCGATCCGCAGGCCCTGGCGTTCTTCGATCACCTGTACGAACTGGCCGGCTTGCATGAGGGAGGCGAACGTTCCCGTATCGAGCCAGGCGGTGCCACGGTCCAGGATCTCCACTTTCAACCGGCCCTGACGCAGGTACTCCTTGTTCACGTCGGTGATCTCGTATTCACCGCGCGCGCTGGGCTTCAGGTCACGTGCGATATCGAGCACATCGTTGTCGTAGAAATAGAGGCCCGGCACCGCATGGTTGCTCTTGGGCACCTTCGGCTTCTCCTCGATACTGAGCACGCGGTTGTGTGCATCGAACTCCACCACGCCATAGCGTTCGGGGTCGCTGACGTGGTAGGCGAACACGAGCCCTCCCTCAGGCGTGGTGTGCTCGCTCAGCTTACGACCGAGGCCCGTACCGTAGAAGATATTATCGCCCAGGATCAGCGCCGTACTGTCGCCGCCCACATGATCACGGCCGATGACGAAGGCCTGGGCAAGACCGTTGGGCACCTTCTGTTCGGCATAGCTGAAGGAACAGCCGAGCGCCGCACCATCGCCGAGCAGCTTTCGGAAACTGGGCAGGTCGTGCGGGGTGCTGATGATGAGGATGTCCCGGATGCCCGCCGCCATCAAGGTGCTCAGCGGGTAATAGATCATCGGCTTGTCGTACACCGGCATCAACTGCTTGCTCACGGCGAGGGTGAGCGGGTGGAGGCGTGTGCCGGAACCTCCGGCGAGGATGATCCCTTTCATTCGAAGCAGCTATCGTTCATCCATTTCGTCGCCCTCCGGCGCATCGGGTTCCGGCACCGGGCGATCCAGTTTCAATTCCATCAATTCAATGTCCTCCTCCTCGTCCATGATCTCCAGCAACGGCTCTTGGAAGGCCTTGCTCATGATGTGCTTGTTGAGGCTGAGCAAGAGCGATGGCAGCACGAGCAGGTTGGTGAGCATGGCCACGAGCAGGGTCAGGGTGGTGAGCACACCGAGGGCCCGGATGCCACCGAAGTGCGAGAAACCGAAGAGCGAGAAACCCGCCAACAACACCACGCTGGTATAGATGATCCCCACGCTCACCTCCCGGGTGGCGAGGTCCACGCTCTTGTGGAGGTCGCCGCCGGTGAGTTTGAGCTCGAGGCGATAGCGCGCCAGGAAATGGATGGCGTTGTCCACAGCGATACCGAGTGCGATGCCGAACACGAGCATGGTGCTGGGCTTGATCGGAATGTGGAAGAAACCCATGAGACCCGCGGTGAACACGAGCGGGATCATATTGGGGATGAGCGCCACCACGAGGATGCGGAAGGAGTTGAAGAGCAGCGCCATCAGCGCCACGATGATGATGATGGCCCAGAAGAGGCTGGTGATGAGGTTGTCCACCAGGTAGCTACTGCCCTTGAGGAAGACCACGCAGGTCCCGGTGAGGGTAACGACGTACTTCGCAGGATCGAAGATGCTGTCCACCTGTGCACGCAAGCCGCTCAGCAAACTGTCCATGCGCGTGGTTCCCACGTCGGCCATCTGCACGGTCACACGGGTGATCTGCCGGGTGCTGTCGATAAAGGCACGCGCCATGTTCTGTCTGGCATTGGCACCTTCGAGGTAGGGCAGGATGAAGGACTTATCCGTGCTGTTGAGCAGCGCGTACTTCTCGGGGTTGCCGCCATAGAAAGCCTGCTTGGTGAACTTCACCGCATCGGCGATGCTGATGGCCTGGCTGAATTCGGGATAGGTGGCGAGGGTGTCCTCCAGCTTCACGATGCGCTTCAGCGTGGCATCGGTGAGCGCGCCACCCTTCTTCTTGGTGTCCACCACCACCTCCAGTGGCATCACCCCTCTGAAATTCGACTCGAAGAAGCGCAGATCGGTCAATACCGGGTTGTTCTCCGGCAGGTCGTCCACGATCCGACTCTCATCCTTCATGCGCAGGATACCGATGCACGCCATGACCGTGCAGAAGGTGGTGATGGAGTAGATCAGGGGCCGACGCTCGCGCGACGTGCGCACGATCCACTCCACGGCCCGGTCCAACCAGCGCCGATCCAGGTGTTTGAGGTGGCGTGGTTTGGGCGGCGGCATGAAGCTGAAGAGGATGGGGATCAGCAGCATGCTGAGGGCCCACAGCACCATGATGCCGATGGTGGCGACCCATCCGAACTCGATGAGGGTATCGCTGTTGGTGATGCAGAAGGTGGTGAAGCCCACGGCCGTGGTGGCGTTGGTCATGAAGGCCGCGGCTCCCACGCGGCTGATGACCCGCTGAAGCGCCTTGATCTTGTTGCCATGACGCACGTACTCGTAATGGTAGGCGTTGATCAGGAACACGCAGTTCGGCACGCCGGTCACGATCACCAGCGGTGCGATCACCGATTGCAGGATGGTGATCCGATAATCGAGCAAACCCATGGCCCCGAAGCTCCAGACCACGCTGATGGCCACCACCCCGAGACAGATCCAGGTGACGCGCCAGCTGTTGAAGAAGAGCAAGAGGAGCAACCCGCACACGAAAAGGCTCAGGGCCATGAAGACGGGCATCTCCCCTTTGACCAGCTGTGTGCTCTTCACACGGATCCAGGGCAGGCCGCTCACATGCGTTCGGATCCCGGTGGCACGGGAGAACTCCTCGATGCGGTCTCCCAGGGCCTTCACCACCTCGGTACGCTCCTCGGTGTTGAACAGTGCCGCGTTCACGAACACCATCATCAAGCTGGCTCCGGTGCTGTCGTTATACAGCAGGCCGTTGTAGAATGGCAGTGCCCGGATCCGGGCCAGCACCGAATCCATCTCGGCCTGGTCCGCAGGCGCCCGATCCATCACGCGCCGCACCGCGAATCGCATCAGGCTATCATCCCGCACCAGTTCGAAGAGATGGGCCTCGCTGAAGATGCTGTCCACGCCCTGGATCCGTCGCAGATCGTTACCCAGCTCGTACCAAGCGCCGAAGTGTTCCGGGGTGTACAACGCCCCACCTTCGGCACCCACCACGATCACATTGCCATCTTCACTGAACGTACGCAGGAAACGCTCGTAATCCACGTAGGCGCTATCCGTTCGAGGAAGCAGGCCGCCATGTTTGTAGTTCATCTCCACATGAGCCGCCTCGTAGCCGAGGAAGACCGTGCAGAGGATCACCCCGATCAGGATCGCGATCCGATTGCGAAGAACTCTATTGGCCACCCATGCCCACATATCCGATCGAACTCCCGGCAGCGCATATCGACCACACGCCTCCCGGGGTGGGCAAAGGTGCGAAAAGCAACGGGGTATGGGCACATGTGATCAGAACGCGAAGCTGGCCGTGAGTTTGGCCACCAGGTTATCCTTGGGGGCAGGCAGGGCGTAGGCGCCGTGGCGGTAGTACAGGCCCACCCCCAGGGTCTGGAGGATGCCATCGACCACCACCCCTGCTTCAAGGAAGGTGGCTTTCAAGCCGGAATAGGCGTACCCCCGGTGATCCTCGGGTCGGCTCAAGGCCCCCACGGCGGCATTGTACACCAGGCCGGGTCGGGGTTTGAAGTGGCGCCCCTTGGCCAACAGGGTGCCGAAGCTGTGCTTCAGATGCAGCGCGGCATAGCGATCGGCCAGGAACTCATTCGCCACCATGGTCTGGAACGTATTGTCCGCAGCGATCAAGAGCTCGCGCCGGGCACGTGCGGCACTTCCGTTGGTGCCCCGCAGCGCGAAAAGGTGGCTGTAGGGGGCATCGGGATCGGCCACCCCGCCCATGAGGCGTACGCTCAGATCGCCCACCAAGCGCAAGCGGAAGACCTTGTCCACGGCGAGGTTCACACGCCACACCTCCGTATCGCCGCCGAAGAGGTCCTTCACCGAACGGAAAGCGCTCACCGAGAGAATAGGCCACTTCGTGCCCAGTGCGATCTCCTGGTCGGGTAACCTGGCCAACCGCTCCCGGAAGGCGTAACGAGCGCCGAAGGTGAACCCTCCGGTGGTGAAATGATCGCGTAGCACGGTGATCCCATCGGACCTTGCCTCGGCATGCCGGTAGCCCATCCGGTTCACGCGGAGCTCGCGTTCAGCACCCACCCACAGTTTAAGGTCGGACCCCAGGCGGAAGGTGAACTGTCCCCCGACACGTTCATTGTGGTCCATGCGGTTCACGTAGATCCAGCGCGTACTTTCATTGGTAAGCAGCGGGCGGGGACCCTCGAAGGCCACACCCCCGCTCTCGACCACATCGTTCTCGTAGAGCAGTTTCAACGCGATATCCCTTCCGTACCACGGTCGTACACGGAGGAAGCCGCCATACTTCCAGGTCTCGTCCTTGAAGCCGTAGGCCGTGTATCCACCCAGGCTCACGTGTCGCGAAATGCGGTCGTTGGTGGCGAGCCCTGCGCCGAGCCGCAACCCCTCGTAGCCATTGTAGTGCAGCAGTTCATTCAGCAGCAGGTCCACCGGGCCAATGGGCAGCCGCCCGGTCATCAACGCCGAAAGCCACTTCATCTTCCGATCCAGGTCGGCCACGGCACCGATGCTATCCATGAACTGGTAAGTCCTTAGTGCCTTGGCATCCAGCGTGTCGGTACGCAGTGCCTGCCAGAAGTCCTCGTCCTGACGCATGCTCAAGCGGTCCACCACCAATTCCGGCCCGCGCACCTCCTTGCGTCGCACGTCGGCATCCACCTCGATGTTCTTCAGGTAGGTACGTGTCACTCCGAAAGGCGTGTGTCCGTTCAGCGACACGCCATACATATAGATGAAAGCGTTCAGCTGCACCGGGAACCAGGCCTTCCCGTTCACCTGCTCGTGCAACTGCTGGAACCTGATGCCCACACTCTCGTCGCGTTGTGCCGCCTCCGCCGTCACGTTCTGCACCGCATACCCGTTGGTGTTGATGTAGAGCAGGCCCTTCAGTCCCGGGAAATTGGTACGGCGCCGAGGTCGGTAACTGATCACGAACACACTGTCCGCCCCACTGTACAGGGTATCCTCGATCAAGAACAAGTACTTCCGGGTGCTTTCCGGGGCGAGTGGCCCCAAGTAGTTCTTCTCGGAGATCCCGATCTGCGGATCGTAGATGCTGAAGGTCTTGGTCTGTGCCGCGAGGGCCAGGAACGATGGGTCCTTCAGGCCGCTCACCCGCATGGCCAGCACCTCCTCCTTCTCGGCCGCCGGGGGTATGAAGCTCTTCGCCGTGGCGCTCTCCATCAGGAACAGGTATTGCGCATCGAGGAAGGCGCGCATCTCCAGCTCACTGCTATCCACCTCGGCCACCCGCGTCGTATCCGCGACCAAGGTGGTATCAACGACCACGTTGGTATCGGGCTCTATGGTGAAAATGGTCTTGCTATAGCTGGTGTAGCGGTAGCTCCGATGGTTCATGCCATCGTTCACTTTACGCCCCTGGCGGCACCGGTCTATGATGCGGTGGGCCGGGTTCTCGGTGGGAAGGATCTCCACGGCCTTCAGCTGCACCGTGTTCTGCCGCATGGCCACGAGCACCGGGCCCTCCCCCGCCACCTCGACCTCCATGGGCGAATAACCCACGTAACTGAAGCGCAACGTGGTGGGCCGCTGAGGTAGCTGCAGCACGAACCGGCCATCGATATCGCTGGTGACCCCTTGTTGCGAGCCTGCGGGTACCACATGCACGAATGCGAGCGGCTCCTTGGTGGCCTCATCCACCACCCGGCCCTGCACGGTGACCTGGGCGAAGGAAATGATCGGGCAAAGCGCGAACCAGAGGCGGAGCGAGTGGAGCAGCATGGGCGCACGTGAGGGTACGTCCTTCATAGGACGGCACGCGACCGCCGAAAGTAACAGGACCGGGCCAAGGGCGTGGTTGAGCATGTGGCCATGCACCAGGGCGGCGGCGGAGTAACTTGCGGACCCGATGTTCGCCCCGGTACGAGACGCCTTCGTGTGGAGCCGCAAGGCCACCCCCCGGCGCCTACGCAATGCGGTGGGGCTCTGGACCAGCTACCAGCGGGCGAAACGCACCAAGGCCCCACGCATCGGCGGGCTACCGTTCAGCATCAGTTTCGAGCCCACCACCGCGTGCAACCTACGCTGTCCGGAATGCCCGAGCGGCCTGCGCGCCTTCACGCGACCAACGGGAAATCTGAAACAGGATCTGTTCGCACGGGTGATGGACGAACTGGGCGATGACCTCTGGGCGCTCACGTTCTATTTCCAAGGAGAACCGTACATCAACCCGAACTTCCTGGACATGGTGTCGCTGGCCAGTCGGAAAGGGCTGTACACCAATACCAGCACCAATGCGCACTTCCTTACCGAGGAGAAAGCGGAGGCCACCGTGCGCAGTGGATTGTCGCGGCTCATCATCTCGCTGGATGGCACCGATCAGACCACCTATTCCGCCTACCGGCGCGAAGGCGAACTGGCCAAGGTGATCGAAGGGGCCGAGCGCGTGGTGCGGTGGAAGAAGAAGCTGAAGAGCCTCACACCCCACGTGGTGTTCCAGTTCCTGGTGGTGAAGCCCAACGAGCACCAGATCCCCGAGGCACGGGCCTTGGCCAAGAAGATCGGCGTGGACGACCTCTGGCTGAAGACCGCCCAGATCTACGACCCGAAGGACGACCACCCGCTGATCCCCACACAGGACAAGTACGCACGCTACAAGCGCGGCTCCGATGGTACCTGGCAGGTGAAGAACAAGCTCGAGGACAATTGCTGGAAGATGTGGCACAGCTGCGTGATCACCTGGGACGGACGCGTGGTGCCCTGCTGCTTCGACAAGGATGCGCACCACGTGCTCGGCGATCTGCGCACGCACAGCTTCCGCGAGCTGTGGAACAGCGAAGCCTACAACGACTTCCGGCGATCGCTGCTACGCTCGCGCAGCAGCATCGAGATGTGCAGGAATTGTAGTGAAGGGAGTCCGGTGTGGGCTTGAGGCCCGTTCGTCATTCCGGGCTTGACCCGGAGTGTCATCACACCTTCATGATGTCCTTCTCCTTCGCCTCGATCAGCGCGTCCACCTTCTTGTTGTAGATGCCGGTGAGCTTTTCCACGTCGGCCTCCATGCTCTTGGCCGCATCCTCCGGAAGGCCGTCCTTCTTGGCGGCTTTGATGGTCTCCATGGCCTTCTGACGGCTGCTGCGGATACCCACCTTCGCGTGTTCCCCTTCAGCGTGCGCCGCCTTCGACAGCGCTTTGCGGCGATCCTCGGTGAGCATGGGCACGTGGATGATCACGCTTTCGCCATTGTTGCTGGGGTTGAAGCCGAGATTGGCGCCGATGATGGCCTTTTCGATGGCATCGATCATCTTCTTCTCCCAGGGCTTCACGAAAAGGGTGCGTGCATCGCCGGTGTTGATGGCCGCCACTTGCGACAGGGGCACCATCTGCCCATAATAGTCCACCCGCACCGATTCGAGCATGCCGGGGTTAGCGGCCCCTGCCCGGATCTTCTGCAACTCGTTGTCCAAGTGGGCAACGGCTTTGCTCATCTGCTCTTCGCTGGACTTCAGGACGGCGGCGGTATCGATCATGATCTTCGGTTTCTGGGCTTCGGGATGCTTACAGGGGGCAAAAATAGCCGACCATCCAGCATCCTCACATCTCCACCAGTGTGCCCACGGGTTCACCGGCCACCAAGCGGCTCAGGTTGCCCGGCTTGTTCATGTCGAAAACGATGATGGGCAGGTTGTTCTCCTTGCACAGGGTGAAGGCGGTCATGTCCATCACGTTGAGCCCCATGGAATAGACCTCATCGAACGAAACGCGGTCGTACTTGGTGGCGTTCTTGTCCTTCTCGGGGTCGGCGGTATAGATCCCGTCCACCCGGGTGCCCTTGAGGATGACCTCGGCCTCGATCTCGATGGCCCTAAGGCTGGCAGCGGTATCGGTGGTGAAGTAGGGATTGCCCGTACCGGCACCGAAGATCACGATCCGGCCTTTCTCCAGGTGCCGTACCGCCCGGCGCCGGATGAAGGGTTCGGCGATCTGCTCCATCTTGATGGCGGTGAGCAGCCGTGTCTTGTGGTCTTTCGCCTCCAGTGCGCTTTGGAGCGCGAGGCTGTTGATCACGGTGGCCAGCATGCCCATGTGGTCACCTTGTACCCGGTCGATGGCGCCTTCCGCCTGCATGCCCCGGTAGATGTTGCCCCCGCCGATCACCACGGCCACCTGCACCCCCGCACGGGCAATGGCGATGATCTCATCGGCATATTGGTCGAGCCGGGAGCTGTCGATACCATAGGACTTGTTGCCCATGAGGCTTTCGCCGGAGAGCTTCAGAAGGATGCGGGTGTACTTGTTGGCCATGATCTTGGTGCGGCAAAATAAAAAGAGGGAGACCGAAGCCTCCCTCTTTCATCAGAAATTCAGGTGCATCAGACGGTGAGCGAGTGACGCTTGAAGTCTGTCGCGGTGAGGTCCTTGTCCTGAGCCTTCAGGTACTGCTCCACGCTCATCTTGTTATCCTTGATGAACTCCTGGGCGAGCAGGGTGCTTTCCTTGAAGAACTTGTTCAGGCGGCCTTGGGCGATCTTCTCGGCCATGTCCGCAGGCTTGCCTTCTTGGATGGCGAGCTCCTTACCGATCTCCAATTCCTTGTCGATCACGCTTTGCGGGGTGCTGGCCTTGTCCAGGGCCACGGGACCCATGGCGGCCACTTGCATGGCCACATCCTTGGCGGCGCCATCGAAACCGGCTTTGTTCAGGCCTACGAGGCTGGCCACCTTGTTCCCGGGGTGGTTGTACGCGTACACGAACGGAGCTTTCACCTCCGCGCAGGCGCTCACATCGATCTTTTCACCGATCACGCCGGTCTGCTCGATCAGCTTCTCAGCGATGGTCATGCCGTTGCTGTCGTAGGCGGCGGCCTTCAGGGCATCGATACTGTTGAGGCCCTTCTCCAGCGCGATGGTGGCCATGCGTTCGGCCATGGCGCCGAAATCGGCGTTCTTGGCCACGAAGTCGGTCTCACAGTTCACGCAGACCAGGACACCGGTGGTGCTGTCGGCGTTGGTCTTTGCGATCACCAACCCTTCGGTGGCGTCGCGGTCGGCGCGTTTGGCGGCCACTTTCTGGCCTTGCTTGCGCAACACATCGATGGCAGCGTCGAAATCGCCATTGGCCTCGGTGAGGGCCTTTTTGCAGTCCATCATACCCGCACCGGTCATCTGGCGCAGTTTGTTCACATCAGCAGCGGAAATAGCCATTGTGCTCATGGTGTTGTTTGAAGGGGTTCGGGGACGGGCAGGACCCTCCCCGTTCCACATTGGATCAGGCCTTTTCTTCGGAAGCTCCTTCGCCAGCCTCCTCTTCCACTGCGGTCTCTTCCGCGCCCTCCTCGGCATCGTTCTCGTCCACAGCGTTCTTGTCGTTCTTGCGCTCTTCGATGCCCTCGTTGATCGCGGCGATCATGGTGTCCACGATCAGTTCGATGCTCTTGGTGGCGTCGTCGTTCGCAGGGATCGGGAAATCCACCTTGGTGGGGTCGCTATTGGTATCGACCATGGCGAAGGTGGGGATGTTGAGCTTCTTGGCCTCGGCCACGGCGATATGCTCCTTGGTGATGTCCACGATGAACAAAGCGCTGGGCAGACGGCTGAGGTCGGCGATGGACCCGAGGTTCTTCTCCATCTTCTCGCGCTGGCGGCTCACCTGGAGGCGCTCACGCTTGCTCATGTTCTCGAAGGTGCCATCGGTCTTCATGCGATCGATGGTGGCCATCTTCTTGATGGTGCGGCGGATGGTGCCGAAGTTGGTGAGCATGCCACCGCTCCAACGCTCGGTGACGTAGGGCATACCGGTGGCCTTCACCTTCTCCGCCACGATGTCCTTCGCCTGCTTCTTGGTGGCCACGAAGAGGATCTTCTTGCCACCGCGTGCGATGTTCTTCATGGCCGCAGCGGCCTCTTCGAGCTTCACCGCGGTCTTGTTCAGGTCGATGATGTGGATCCCCTTCTTCTCGTCGAAGATGTAGGGGGCCATGTTGGGGTTCCACTTGCGCTTGAGGTGGCCGAAGTGGACACCAGCGTCGAGCAACTGCTTGAATTCGAGACGTGCCATATTGATTCTTAGTTCACTTTCCTTGTTCCCGTTGATACAGGCATCCCGCTGGTAGCTCCCGACAAGCGGGAAGTCCAGCGGGATTGGATCCTGAACAAGCGCAGGGACCTTAACGCTTGCTGAACTGGTAACGCTTACGCGCTTTCTTGCGTCCGAACTTCTTCCGTTCCACGGCGCGTGGGTCACGGGTCATGAGTTCTTCGGCCTTGAGTTTCGGTTTGTGTTCGGCGTCGATCTTCACCAACGCGCGGGCGATGCCCAGGCGCACGGCGTCGACCTGTCCGGTGATGCCTCCACCATCGACGGTTGCGGTGACATCGTACTTGCCCACGGTATCGGTGAGCTTGAAGGGCTGTTCCAGCTTGAAGCGCTGGGTGGTCACCGGGAAATATTCCTGACCATCGCGGCCGTTCACGGTGATGACACCGGACCCTTCGGTAAGGATCACACGGGCGACTGCGGTCTTGCGGCGGCCGAGGCTGTTGACGACTTCCATCTTACTTGATCGTGTTCAGGTCGAACTTGCGTGGCTTCTGGGCTTCGTGCTTGTGTGCCGTTCCAGCCACCACGTGAAGGTTGTTGAAGAGGCGGCGGCCCAGGCGATTCTTGGGCAACATACCGCGTACGGCGAGCTCCAGCACCGCTTCGGGCTTGCGACCGAGCAGGTTGCGGGCCACCTCGCGGGTCTGGCCACCTGGGTACATGCTGTACCGCTGGTATTCCTTATCATCCAGCTTGTTGCCGGTGAATCGGATCTTGTCGGCATTGATCACCACCACATGGTCTCCGCAGTTCACATGCGGGGTGAAGGTGCTCTTGTGCTTGCCGCGCACGATCATCGCCACCTTGCTTGCGAGGCGGCCAAGTACTTCGTTCTCAGCATCTACCAGCAGCCATTCTTGCTGCACGGTGGCCGCATTGGCCATGCTGGTGGTGTGGGTCGTCGATGCCACGGGTCGTGGGTTTAAAAATGCTATTTTCCCGGAAACGGGGTGCGAAGATAGATCCTTCTTCCGGAAAACCAACAATCGGGTGTTCAAGAGCGATCGGGAACCACCCCGGACCGGGTTCGGGAGGGGGGGTACCTAAAGGGTACCTCACAAATGCTAATTGGAAGCGAGCGAGCGGTATATCGCGTCCAAGCGAGACGAGAGAACCGAGCATAGCCGGTAGCTCGGTGCGGATTTCCACAACGAAGCATGGGCGCGAAAGCCTCTCGCGCAGCCCAATGGGTGTTTTGAGATAGCCTCTAGGGTGCCTCGAAGAACCTCGAACGGATGGCGCGCGCCGCTATCATTCGTCCAGACGAGGCGCTTCGAAGAGAGGATACTGGATCGAAGTATCCGACTGAGGAGCAACAAAGTATGGGCGAATGAGAGCAAGCGATGACCGCTGTGCTTCTTGCTCATGAACGCCGCCGGAACGAGGTTCTTCGAGGTACCCTCTAGATCACCCCCAACTCCTTCCCCACCTTGGCGAAGGCGGCCAAGGCCTTGTCGATGTGCGCTTCGGTATGGGCCGCGCTGAGCTGCACCCGGATCCGTGCGGTATCCTTGGGCACCACGGGGTAGAAGAAGCCGATGACATAGATCCCCTCCTCGAGCAGCTTGTCGGCCATCACCTGGCTCAGCCGGGCATCGCCGAGCATGACCGGTACGATGGCGGCGCCGGAACCACGGGTCTTGAAGCCCAGCCCCTCGATGCCCGTGCGGAAGCGATCCACATTGGCTTCCAGCTTGTCGCGTAGCGCGGTGCTCCCGCTCAGGAGATCGATCACCTTGATGGAGGCGCCCACGATGGCCGGGGCCAGGGAGTTGCTGAAGAGGTAGGGGCGGCTGCGTTGGCGCAGCAGCTCCACGATCTCCTTGCGGGCGCTGGTGTATCCGCCCATGGCGCCGCCGAGGGCCTTGCCCAACGTGCCGGTGATGATGTCCACCCGGCCGGTGACCCCGCAGTGCTCCACACTGCCTCGGCCGGTCTTGCCGATGAAGCCCGCGGCATGGCACTCGTCCACCATCACCATGGCCTCGTACTTATCGGCGAGGTCGCACACGCCTTTGAGGTCGGCCACTATGCCATCCATGCTGAACACGCCATCGGTGACGATGAGGATATGGCGGGCCCCATCCTTGCGGGCGGTCTTGAGCTGCTGCTCCAGGTCGGCCATGTCGTTGTTGGCATAGCGGTAGCGCATGGCCTTGCACAAACGCACACCGTCGATGATGCTGGCATGGTTCAAGGAATCGCTGATGATGGCATCCAGCTCGGTGAGCAGGGGCTCGAACACCCCGCCGTTGGCATCGAAGCAAGCGGCGTAGAGGATGGTGTCGTCCATGGCGTGGAAGGCCGAGAGCTTCGCCTCCAGCTCCTTGTGGATGTCCTGTGTGCCGCAGATGAAGCGCACACTGCTCATGCCATAGCCATGGGTATCGAGCGTGGCGTGTGCTGCCTGGATCACCTCCGGGTGGGAGGAGAGCCCCAGGTAGTTGTTGGCGCAGAAGTTGAGCACCTGGCGCCCATTGACCGTGATCTCCGCGCCTTGTTCGCTGGTGATGATGCGTTCGCGCTTGAAGAGCCCCGCGTCTTCGATGGACTTCAATTCGTTGCGCAGATGTTCCTTGATGGTGCCGTACATAGCGTTGCGTGGTTGAGGCGCAAAGGTGCGAAGCAGGAGCGTGCACCCACCACCCGCTATCGGCGGACCTATACCGGCCCTTACATCATCGCTTGCGGAAATACCCGTTGGAGTATTCGTTGGCGTAGAGCAACGACACCTTTTCGGGTTTATCCTTGAAGAACTCGTCGGTGGCCCGTTTCACCCCCGGCGACTTATACCCACCCGGCAGGCCCTTGCGCGGGTAGATGGCATCGTCGTAGTACACGGCGACCATGGCGATGGCGCCCGGTGCCATACGGTCGTAGATGTACGGAAGCACGTGCCTGGTGGATTCGTACAGATCGCCATCGATCAATGCGAAACTGATGCGCTCGGGCAATTGTGCGGGTATGGTCTCCTCGAACCAGCCCTTGTGGGTGTGCGGCATCTTCAGACCAAGTGCGTTGAACTTCCGGGTGAACTGGTCGAGCCCGGCGGCCATGTACCCCTTCTGGTACACGCCATCCACGGTGTCCTTGGCGGAGAGTTCGGGAAGGCCCTCAAAGCTATCGTAGGCATGCACCTGCTTCTCGGGCGCGAGGGCGGAGATCACCTTCTGCATCACGATGGTGCTATCGCCGGCGTTGCAACCCACGTCCAGCACATCGCCCGGAACATGGTTGGCCACGGTCTGTTCCAGCAGATGGAACAGGTTCATCCGCGCCTCTACGTTGGCCATGATGCCCGGTACCGGAGTGAGCTGACCGGGTATCCGGAGCTTGCGCAGCACCTTATTGATGAAGCGTTGCCCATTGGTGGGCGTACGATGGTCCCAGTCGAAGGTGGTGGCGATGAATGCGTTGTCCATGGAGTGGGTGGTGGAATACGGGATCAGGTGGTGGCCAATGCCGGGGTACGTTGTGAACCGGGTTCCCAATCGGGGATCTTCGGATCGGTCCAGGTGGGTCGTGGCCCGGGCCCCATGTCCTTGGGTCCGTATCGGATCACCACGAACGCGGCCACGGCCACCTCCACCCACACGAAGACCATCACCCAGCTGGCATCGCCATCATGGGCCACCGGTAGGGCGGGCATCACGTAGAAGGCGATGTTGCTCACCAGCTGCATCAGGAGCAGGAGGAGTCCACTGTGGGTCATGTTGTACACCCAGCCGAGCAGTACGGCCAGGCCGATCATGCTGAGCAGGAAGAAGTACCAAGGGATACCATCGGGCACCCCTTCGCCGAGCAGGAGCATGGGCAGGTACCACAGCCCCCAGATGATACCGGTGATGGTGTTGGAAACGAGAGCGGAATACTTGTCCTGCAGGCGTGTGGCACAGAACTTCATCCAGGTGGTCTCTTCCACCAGGGCCACGAACATGATGAAGGGCATGCCCATGATCAGGTTGACGATGTGCATGCGTTCGCCGTTCGGACCTTCGGTGAACATGGGTTGTGCCGCGCCCGGCCATGGCAGGATCCCTGCGAAGTCGGCGATGGCCCAGCCCACGTAGCAGAACATGAACTTCCACGACCCGGCGAAGAGGTACCACTTGGCCGGGACCCGCCAGATGCGATAGGCGCCGAAGAGCTTGAACAGGCCCTTGCGCCCCTCGAGGAACCAGGTGATGGCGATGGCTGTGATCAGCGGCCAGAAGTGTCGGTAGCGGAACACCGCATGAGCGGCGGGAACATCGTGCATACGCTGTCCGGGCTGCATGAGCGAGGCCGCGTACAGCACGATACCCAGTTGAACGGAGAGCACGATCACCGCCAAGGTGAGCACCGGATTGCGCGAGATGAAGGAACGCATGGGGAGGTGGTGGTTGAGCCGATCAGCGGTACTGGACTGCCAGCACACCTTGCGAAATTGCGAAGCGGCGGCGCATTCTACGCCATCTCCGGGTGGAAAGTTGTACCGCAGGCGGCCCCTACCCCTTGTCCACCACCCGCGGCACCTTGAAGTAATCGCTGTCCTTCACGGGTGCGTTCGCAAGGGCTTCCTGCTTGGTCACCTCCAGGGCGGATACATCCTCGCGGAGCACATCCATCTCATCGGTCATGAAGATCAGGGGTTCCACACCCTTGGTATCCACCTCGTTCAGCTTCTCCACGAAATCGAAGACGCGTTGCATATCGGCCAGCAAGGTGGTGCGCGTGGCCGGGTCGCTCACATCGAGGCGTGCCAGTTCGGCGGTACGATCCAGGATCTCGTCGGTGATCTTCATGTGGTACGCAGGGGATCTTCGATGGTGCGATAGACGGTGGTGCGCAAAGTTACCAGATCGTCCATGGTGAGGCCCTGTGTGGCGATGGCCGGGTGCACCACGGCATGGGCGATCCCGGGCCGTGCGCGGCTCAAGACCTCGGATGGCTCGCCAAAGAGACGCCAGTGGTCCACGAAGGTGATGGGCACGATGGGCACCTGCTTCTCGATGGCCAACCGGAAAGCCCCATCCTTGAAGGCCTTCATGCGCGGGGCGGAAGCGGGGATGGTGCCTTCGGGGAACAGGGCCAGGCTCGTGCCACGATCCAACGCCTTGGCCGCCTTGCGGAACGCCTTGGCCGCCTCCACCCGGCTGCCCCGGTTCACGGCGATGTTCATGCCCTTGAAGAAGATGTTGAAGAGGGGCCACTTCAACAACTCGTACTTGCCCATGAAGAGGAAGTAGCCCGGGATCACGTTGTACATCTGAATGATGTCCAGGTAGCTGCTGTGGTTGCAGCAGATGATGTACGGTGCAGCGGGAAGCTCGGCCCGGCGTTCCACCCGGACCGGGATGAACAGTGCCCATTGTAGGAAGAAGGCCCAGGCGCGCTTCAGGCGGAAGGCCCGTTGGTAGCGCCGAGGTCTGAAGAGCAGGATGCGGAACGGGATGTACAGCAGGGCCAGCGATCCGAAGAAGACCAGACCGAAGTAGAGCTTGTACACCCAGCGCAATGGCAGCAAGAGCCACATGAGCAGCGGAGCACGGCGCTGGTCCCCGGGGATCACTCGGGAACGTTCGTTGGACACTGCTTCGGCCGACATGGAAAAGGAGGGCGAAATTAGTCGCATGATCCTGCGCCGGACGATGGTGGCCCCCGAGGTACCTTAGCGGCCCACATGGCACGCATACTCACCGGCATACAGAGCACCGGCATCCCACACCTGGGCAACGTCCTGGGGGCCATCAAGCCCGCTATCGCCCTCAGCCAGGACACGAAGAACGAATCCTTCCTCTTCATCGCGGACCTGCACAGCCTCACGCAGATCAAGGACCCCGCGGTACTGCGCGAGAACACCTACGGCGTGGCAGCGGCATGGCTGGCTTGCGGCCTGGACACGGAACGTACCGTGTTCTACCGGCAAAGCGATGTACCCCAGGTCACGGAACTCACCTGGTACCTGAGTTGTTTCTTCCCCTACTCGCGGCTGGCGCTGGCCCACAGCTTCAAGGACAAGGCCGATCGCCTGGAGGATGTGAACGCAGGCTTGTTCACCTACCCCATGCTGATGGCTGCGGACATCCTGCTGTACGATGCCGAACAAGTGCCCGTGGGCAAGGATCAGCTGCAGCACCTGGAGATCACCCGCGATGTGGCCGAGCGTTTCAACCACCACTTAGGCGAGACCTTCGTGGTACCCCAGGCCAAAGTGGACCAACAGGTGATGATCGTGCCGGGGATGGACGGGGAGAAGATGAGCAAGAGCCGCAACAACACCATCCAGTTGTTCGCGCCGGAAAAGGAACTGAAACAGCAGGTGATGGGCATCGTCACGGACAGCACACCGCTGGAGGCACCCAAAGACCCCGAGAAGGACAATGTGTTCGGGATCTACAAGCTGGTGGCACCGGCCGATGCCGTAGAGACCATGCGGGCCAACTACCTGCGTGGTGGATATGGCTATGGCCATGCCAAGAAGGAGCTGCTCGCCGCACTGCTCGACGGGTTCGCCAAGGAGCGCGCACGGTTCGCCGAACTGATGGCCGACCGTGGTGAGGTGGATGCCCGATTGCGGCATGGCGCGGAAAAAGCCCAGGCCATAGCCGCAGCGGTGCTGGACCGCGTACGGGCCAAGGTGGGCTACAGCCCGCATTGATCGTGCGCTGGCGCTACCTTTGAGCCTGGCTCCGGCGGCATGAACGACCCCTTCCTCACCTTCACGCATAGCCTCCTGCGGTACGGGCTGCTCCTGATCGTGGCCATTGCGGGAGGGCTGCACCTGCGCGGGTGGCTCCTCCAACGGCCCATCCTGGTGTACGAACGCACACTGGCCATCGTGGCGGTGATCGTGGCGCATACCCAACTGGCGGTGGGCCTCATGCTCTACGCCATCAACTTCGGTACGTTCAGCCGCATGCGGGGCGAGGTGGGCCGCTATTGGAAATTCGAGCACATCGGCACCATGATCATCGTCGTGGCACTGATCACCATCGGACGGCTATCGGCCAAACGCGCGAAGGACGAGGGGGTGAAGCAGAAACGGGTGGCCATCTTCTACCTGATCGCCTTGGTGCTGATGGCCTGGGCCATACCCTGGCCCTTCACCACCATGGGGCACGGACGCGGATGGATATGAACATGACCCGAACGACCCTGCTCGGCATCGTTTCACTGGCGTTGGCCTGTGGCA
This sequence comes from Bacteroidota bacterium, assembly GCA_963169535.1. GTDB lineage: Bacteria > Bacteroidota > Bacteroidia > Flavobacteriales_F > PHOS-HE28 > PHOS-HE28. The sequence goes on from CAUJED010000147.1 coordinate 21,385, forward strand.
ATGCCAGCGGCCCCACGGACACCATGGCTGCGGACCGAACACCGGGGCGCACGGTATTCAACACGAACTGTGCGCTCTGCCACGGACGCGACGGCAAGGCCGGATTGAACGGGGCGAAGGACCTAACCCTTTCCACGCTGAGCAAGGAGGAGATGATCGCCATCGTCCGCAATGGCAAAGGAGCCATGTTGCCGTACAAGGATGTGCTCACGCCCGAAGAGATCGCAGCCGTGGTGGAACATGTAAGGAAGTTGGGCAAGGCGAAATGATCGATCCATCGGAACTGAAGAACAAGGCCGAGAGCGCGGTGCTCATCGGGCTGATCACCGACCGCCAGGATGCGGCGCAGGTGAACGAATACCTCGACGAGTTGGAGTTCCTGGCCACCACGGCCGACATCACCACGCTCAAGCGGTTCACACAGAAACTGCACCAGCCCGATGGACGCACGTACATCGGTAGTGGGAAGCTCGCCGAGGTGAAGGCTTGGATGAAGGACAACGGTGCCGACTCGGTGATCTTCGATGATGAGCTGTCGCCCGCCCAGCAGCGCAACCTGGAGAAGGAACTGGGCACGCCCGTGTTGGACCGGCCCCGCCTGATCCTGGACATATTCGCCCGTCGTGCACGTACCGCCCACGCGAAAACGCAGGTGGAATTGGCCCAGTACGAATACATGTTGCCGCGGCTCACCAAGCTGTGGACCCACCTGGAGCGGCAACGCGGTGGCACCGGAACCCGGGGCGGAGCAGGCGAAAAGGAGATCGAGACCGACCGCCGCCTGATCCGCGACCGGATCGCCCTGCTCAAGGGTCAACTCAAGCAGATCGATCGGCAGATGGCCACCCAGCGGGGAAACCGGGGCAAGCTGGTGCGTGTGGCGGTGGTGGGCTACACCAACGTGGGCAAGAGCACGCTCATGACATTGATGAGCAAGACCGAAGTGTTCGCCGAGAACAAGCTCTTCGCCACATTGGACACCACCGTGCGAAAGATCGTCCTGGGCAACCTGCCGTTCCTGATGAGCGACACGGTGGGGTTCATCCGCAAACTGCCCACGCAGTTGATCGAAAGCTTCAAGAGCACCCTGGACGAGACCCGCGAAGCCGACCTGCTGCTGCATGTGGTGGACATCAGCCACCACAACTTCGAAGAGCAATACGAGACCGTACGCCAGACCTTGAACGAGATCGGCGCGGGGGACAAGCCGGTGATCGTGGTCTTCAACAAGATCGATGCCTACCGGCCGGCCGACCATGACCCCGACGACCTGGCCCCGAAAAGGCTGGACCAGTACACGTTGGAAGAGCTGAAGGCCACATGGATGGCACGGATGAGCGGCGACGACATCATCTTCATCAGCGCGGCCCAGCGGATCAACATCGACGGATTGCGCAAGCTGCTCTACGACCGGGTGAAGGCCATCCACACCGCGCGCTATCCGTACGAGAGCGACCTCCTGTTCAAGGACCATTACGAGGAGGAATGACCGGAATGCGATACGGTCAGCCCAAGCGCCACCATTGACCGAAAGGAACGATGGCCGCGAAACGTAGACCAGCGAACAGGAAGAAGAAGGGCACTGCCTCCCCGGGCAAGGTGCCCTGGCTGAAATTCGCGCTCCTGTTCTGCGGCCTGTGCCTGTTGGCCTTCTTCGCCCTGATGCAGGCCGTGCGCAGTGGTGTGTTCGGCGCCTTGCCCTCGGAGGAGGAGCTCTCCTCGATCCAGCACGAACAAGCCACCTTGGTGCTCGACCGCGATGGTGCGCTGATCGGGAAGATCTTCGCCGAGGACCGCACCAACGTGAGATACACCGACCTGCCCCGGCACCTGGTGCAGGCGTTGGTGGCCACCGAAGATGCACGCTTCTTCAGCCACCAAGGCGTTGATGGGCGAAGCTACGTACGGGTGTTCTTCCGCACCCTGCTCGGCCGGGATAAGAGCGGTGGCGGTGGCAGCACCATCTCCCAACAGATCATCAAGAACCTGTACGGTCGGGACCGGCATGGCCTGCTCACCGTTCCGGTGAACAAGATGAAGGAAGCGCTGGTGGCCCAACGGCTGGAGCGCATGCTCAAGAAAGAGGACGTGCTGGTGCTCTACTTCAACTCGGTGCCGTTCGGTGAGAACACGTACGGCATCGAGGCCGCGGCACAACGTTTCTTCGGGAAACCGACGAAACGGCTACGGATCGAGGAGTGCGCGGTGCTCGTGGGGATGCTGAAGGCCAACACCACCTACAACCCAAGGCTGCACCCCGAGGCCTCGAAAGGACGGCGCGACCAGGTGTTCGAACAGATGCGCCGGAACGGGGACCTCACGGCCACCCAGGTGGACAGTCTACGGAAGCTCCCGCTCAACTTGAACTACACCGGCGGCGATGCGCTGGACCTGTACGGCTACTTCGTGAAACACGTCCAAGCCGAGGCACGCACGATCCTGAAGGACCTGGGCAAGAAGAACGGCCGACCGTACGACATCGAGAAGGACGGCCTGCGGATAACCACCACGTTGGATGCGGAGCTGCAGCGCATGGCGCATATCGCGGCACACCAACACTTAGCCGTAATGCAACCCAAGCTCAATGCGGAGCTGAAGGCACGCAAGGCACGTACCGCATGGGAGAAACGCATCGGTCGGCGCGGTGGCCCCGAATGGAAGAAGGACAAGCGGGAGGTTCGTGAGGTGTACGACCATGCGGCCCGGCGGTTGGATACCCTATCCTACCGCGACAGCCTATGGCATTACCACACCCTGCTCAACGCCGCCGTGCTGATGATGGAACCCGCCAGCGGGGCGGTGCGTGCGTGGGTGGGGGGGAATGACCACCGCTACCTGCCTTACGACCTGGTCAACGCACGCAGGCCCATCGCCAGCACCATCAAACCCGTGGTCTATGCCGCAGCACTGGAGCGCGGATTCCACCCGTGCACCTACCTCAGCAACGACAAGAAGACCTACGCCGAGTTCGACGATTGGGCCCCGGACAACTTCGACAAGGACACCACCGGTGGCCAGGTGTCGATGTGGTACGCGCTGGCCCGGAGCATGAACCGTCCCACGGTCGACCTCTACTTCCGCACCGGTGTGGATACCGTACGAAGCACCTTGAAGGCCCTCGGACTACCGACCGCCCAGGCCGACAAACCGGCCATGGCCCTGGGTGCGATGGACATCTCCTTGCGCGAGATCGTGCCCGCCTTCGGGGCCTTCGCCATGAAAGGGCAAGTGGTGAAACCGCAATTCATCGTCAGCATTTCCGATGCACAGGGCAACGTGCTCTACCGCGCCAAGAAGCCCAAGGCCGAACAAGCCATCGCCGCGAACACCGCGGCGGACATCACCGCGATGCTCCAGCGCGCCATCGACCAAGGCACGGGAGGTCCTCTTCGATCGCGGTACGGGGTCACCATCCCCATGGCCGGTAAGACCGGCACCTCGCAGAACTACGGCGATGCGTGGTTCGTGGCCTACACGCCCGGATTGGTCATCGGCACCTGGGTGGGGGCGTTCGACCACGGCGTACATTTCAACAGTAGCCAGGGCACCGGTGGCAGCCTTGCGCTTCCCATAGCCGGCAAAGTGATCAAGCAACTGGAGAACGCTCCGGAGCTGCGGCAGCGCTACATCAGACCCTTCCTGCTACCCGCCGATCATACGCCCGACCTGGACTGTCGCCCCCAACGCGAGGCCGACTTCATCGAGCGGATGATCAACGATGTGTTCGACCCGAGCCGGCGGTCCACGCACGACACCACCAACGCCGAACGGCGCAACATCTTCGATCGGCTGTTCAAGGGGAAACCCGACCAAGCCCCTTCCCGATGATCCGTTCGGAAAGCCCATCGCGCAGCGCCATGAAGGGCCGTTCCCAGACCTGATACACCAAGGCGGCCAGGGCGATACAGAGCAGCCAATAGCCGGCATACAGGCCCAAGCTCATCACCAACGACCGACCCGGCATCAGGTCGAGGTACACCGAACGCACCGGCATGTGCACCAGATAGAGCGCATAGGAGATCCGGCTCAGAAAGGCCACCGCCGGACCCAGGCGTCCCCCCGAGGGCCAAGCGACCAAGAGTGGAAGCATCATCGCCATGGATGTACCGGAAAGCACCAGGAACACCGTGCCGAGGTAGACCAACCCGTGGCTATCGCGAAGCATGATGGCTGTAGTGAGGAGCGCCACCCCCAGCAGGAACGCCACCACGCGGTGCCGGTGGAAGAACCGCGGTGCATGGTGCACGAGCCAAGCCATGAGCACACCATACCCGATGGTATCGAAACGCATCACCACGATCTTCCGCACCAGGAGATCGAGCATGAACGGGGTATCCACGGCCGCAACGGCCCGAGTGCGAAGCACGATGGGCACCAGGATCATGACCAATGTCGCCAGGAGGGACCCCCATTTCGGGGCGCGCCGCCATGCCAGCAGCACCAACAACAAGGGGAACAGGAGGTAGAACCACTCCTCCACCGCAAGGGACCACGACTCCCAGAAGAATAGGTCCAGGGGGATGATGAGGTTCTGTAGGAACACGAAATAGGCCAGGGTGTTGATGTTCAGCAGCCCCATGGACCAGCCGAAATGCACCATCACCACGTTGATCAGCAGGAAGAAGTAATAGTTCGGCAGGGTACGCAGCCATCGGCGCTGCCAGAAATCCAACAGGCGTCGCCACCATGGTATCTCCGATGCATAGGATGTCCGGATGAGGATGGTGCCGATCAGGAACCCGCTCAGCACGAAGAACAGATCCACACCGTCCATGGCGGCAGCCCCGGGATCGCGCGGCCAATGTTCATCCAAGAGGTCGTCGGCATGGGAATAGACCACGATCAGCGCCGCGAGAGCGCGCATCAGATCGAGGCCGAAGATCCGTGCATGACCGTTGGCCGATGACATCGCAGGCATGATGATCAAGCGAACGCCTGCATGTCGCACAGGCGCCGGTACTGCCCGCCCGCAGCGTAAAGTTGCTGGTGCGTGCCTCGTTCAATGATCCGGCCGTGCTGCATCACACAGATCTCGTCGCAATGCTGAATGGTGCTCAGGCGGTGTGCGATCACCAGGCTGGTGCGGCCCTCGAGCATCTTGAACAAGGCATCTTGGACGAGGCGTTCGCTCTCGGTATCCAGCGCACTGGTGGCCTCGTCGAGGATCAGGATCGGCGGGTTCTTCAGCACGGCGCGGGCGATACCGATACGCTGCTTCTGCCCGCCGCTCAGGCGGTTCCCACCATCGCCGATGTTGGTCTGGTATCCCTCCTCGAGCCGGGTGATGAACTCGTGGGCGTTGGCGATACGCGCCGCTCGTTCGATATCGGCTTGGGCCACACCCGCTGTTCCGAAGGCGATGTTGTTGGCCACCGTATCGTTGAAGAGGATGCTGTCCTGGGTCACGATGCCCATCAGCGCACGCAGGTCCTGGATCCGCAGGTCGCGCAGGTCGTGACCATCCAGCAGCACCGCACCGCCGTTGACATCGAAGAAACGTGGTAACAGCCCGGCCAGGGTGGTCTTTCCACTTCCGCTGGTACCCACCAAGGCCACGCTCTTCCCCTTGGGTATGGTAAGGCGGATATCCTCCAGCACGGCCTTTCGCTCGCGGTCCACCGTGGCCCCGGGCGGTGTCTCGTAGGAGAAGGTCACATCGCGGAACTCGATACGATCGGTGAACGCGGCGATGGGTCGGGCATCGGGTCTCTCCTTGACGGTGTTCTCCACGGCGAGCAGGTCGAACAGGCGCTTTCCGCTGGCCGAGCCGCGAACGATGGCGGAATACCCCTGGGAGAACCCTTTGATGGGCGGTAGCAGTTGGGAGAAGATGATGATGAAACCCAGGAAGCTGTCGCCGGTGAGGCTGGGATCCGGCCCCAGGACATAATAACCACCGATGTAGGCGATGGCGGCCATCACCGCAGCACCCATGGTCTCGCTCAATGGCGAGGCGATATCCTGGCGGTTGAGCATGGCGATGCTACTGCGGGTGAGCATGTCGTTCTCACGGGCGAAGCGCCGCCGCATATCGGCCTCACCATTGAACGCCTTGATCACCCGAATGCCGGTCAGTGTCTCCTCCACGCGCGCCAGCAGATCGGCGTTCTTCTCCTGCACCCGGGTGCTCTTCCGCTTCAGGCTCTTGCTGATGCGGCCGATCAGCAATCCGCTGGCCGGTAACAACAGCAGCGCGATCAGGGTGAGTTGCGGGGCCAAGGTCACCATGGTGCCGAGGAACAGCAGGATGGCGAGCGGTTCACGGAACACCATCTCGATGTACAGCATCACGGAATACTCCATCACATGCATATCGCTGGTGATGAGCGCGAGCAGGTCGCCCTTTCGCTCGCCGCTATGGTAGCGCAGGGGCAACTCCAGCATCTTGTCGTACACCTCCTTCCGGAGGTCGCGCACGATGTAGTTCCGGAAATTGCAGATGGCCACCACAGCGAGGTAGCGGAACAGGTTCTTGATCAGGAAGATCACCACCACCGCGATGCTGATGGTGAGCAACGCCCCCATTTCGCCGCTTTCCTCGATCAACCGTGTAAGCCCCCAGTTGAACGTTCCTTCGAGCCCATCGCGGGTCCAGAGGCTGGTGGGCCTTACGTGCACCGGCTTCACTTGGCCCAACAGCAGCCTTAGGAATGGGATGAAAAGCAGCAGCGAGGCCAGGTGGAAGATAGTGGCCAGCAGGTTGAAGAGAACGTTGAGGACCGCGTAGCGCCGATAGGTCTTGCCGTAGCGGAGAATGCGAAAGAAGTTGCGCATCGGTTCGGACAAATGTAGGCGCGTGGAATATCACCGGCCTACATTTGTAGGCATCATGGACAGTGTACGTCAGAACAAGGTGAACAGCCTGCTTCAGAAGGAGCTCGCGGCCATCTTCCTACAGGAGGGTCGCAACCTGCTGCCGGGTGGCCTCATCACCGTATCGGCGGTGCGCATCAGCCCCGACCTCGGCATCGCGAAAGTCTTCCTCAGCCTGTTCCCCGTGAAGGACAAACCAGCGGTGCTGGAGGTGATCAAAGCGCAGGCCCACCGCTTGCGTGGCCAGCTAGGAACGCGCATCGGCAAACAGGTACGCGTGGTACCCGAACTGCTGTTCTACGTGGACGATTCGCTGGACCGTGCCGAAGAGATCGACAAGTTGTTGAAGGCGAAATAACGGACCAGGAACGGAAAAAGGGAAAGCGGTCGTGCCGCCGGTCATCCGACCAGATATACCCCTCCCCCGACTTCCCACCTCCCGCATTCAACGATCGCCATTCCGTTCTAGACCATGCAATATGATCCCGTGAAACGCCAGCTTGGCGCGGTATTCGACCGGACGCCGTTCTTGCGCAAGACGTTCTACCAGTTGCTGGACCTCTTGCTGTTGCGTTGCTGGCACATCCAACGCGAACTGCGGTCCTGGATACGACAGCGCATCTCGGACGGCCAGCCCGTGACGGCGATCTACGATGCCGGTGCCGGATTCGGCCAATACACCTACTGGCTCAGTGGCGAACTTCCACAAGCGCGGATCACCGCCATCGATGTGAAGGACGAACAGGTGGCGGACTGCAATAGGTTCTTCCAACGCATCGGACGCCCGCAGGTAAGGTTCGAAACAGGCGATGTGACCAAGTTCCAGCGCCCCAACACCTTCGATCTGGTGGTCTGCGTGGACGTGATGGAGCACATCCTGGAGGATGAGGCCGCCTTGCGCTGCTACAGCACCTCCTTGAAGGAAGGCGGAATGCTCATCATCAGCACACCGAGCGACCAAGGCGGAAGCGATGTACACGAGGAAGGCCAAGGATCGTTCATCGAGGAGCACGTACGCGACGGGTACAACATCGACGACATCCGCGCCAAGTGTCTGCGGAACGGGTTCAGCAAGGTGGACGCGCGATACAGCTATGGCGCACCCGGCAAGATCAGCTGGAAGCTCAGCATGAAATGGCCGTTGCTCATGCTCAACACCTCGCGCCTGTTCTTCATCGTGCTTCCGTTCTACTATCTGCTCACCTATCCCATCGCCTTCCTCCTCAACATGGCCGATGTGCGGATGGACCATCGCACGGGTACCGGTTTGGTGGTGAAAGCCTGGCGCTGACCTCCAGTTGCACTGCCCCGGTGTAGCGTCCCGGGGATCATGCCGAAGTCACCGCGCATCGGAGCGAGACCTGCGCGACGCTCCAATGCGGTGCATGGACGACTCTTCCGCTTTCTGCGGCGGATGCCCATTCGCAATATGGAGATCGGCCGACCTGCTCGGTCTCCTTCACCGCGCCTGCTCCGAGCGACCAATTCCGCAGGCCCCGTTCTGGAACACGCCCATCGCATCGGCCTGTGAAAGGATCGCCGCGCATCTTCAGCCCCCTATTGAATGTCCGAATGACATCACGAAGGCATTTCCATGAACTCCTTGATGTGTCGGAGGGGGTACGACACCGCTGCCGTGGTCGTATTGGGTGGGATCATGAAATTCAGGAACCAAGCCAACAGGATCAATAGAGCCGCTCTCTTCTGGCCGATCCGTTCACCCAGGCTCACCACACCGACCACCAGGACCGGGTACGCCCAACAGAACATCCGCGTGGTGTCATACGCGAGGATCAGGCTGAAACACATGGCCGCGATCAGCATCATGGACCATCGAAGGCGTTGATCACGCATCCCGCCCTTCACCAGCAGAACAGCCAATACCACCCAATGCAGGCGAAAAACCGCGAAGATCCCGGCCATCATGGCCAGCGGACCCACAGCCAGGCAAGCCTCGATGTTCTCCTCGCTTAGATAGAAGGCCATGGAATACAACGTGGGGTCGTGTTGAGCGGTCCACCAACGATACGCCACGTATGGAAGCAAACATGCCAGAAGCATCGATCCACGATGCCCTACCGGTCGCCATCCAGAAGACCGCGAGGCCGAAGCCGACAACCATGCCAACACCACGAAGGAAGAGGCCTCGTGTGTCATGATAGCCAACGCCATGAAAAAGGTCGAGATCCATGGGCGATGGATCAAGGACAACGCCGCAGCGATCATGAAATAGGCGACCACATCGACGAACCCCGGGGCCACCAAGGTGTGCAACACCACCGGTGAGAAGCTGAGCGACAACGATCCGGCGAGGGCGAGCACCGGTGATGCGCCTTCGCGTAGGCACCACTGGTGCACGATGGCCAGGAAGCCGACGAGGAACGACCACGGCACGAGCACGAAGAGCGGGCCGCGCAAATGCAACAGCCAACCGATCAACGGGGCGAGGATCCGGTTCCGCAACGGAACCTCGACATCCGGATCGAACGGAGCTTCAGAAAGCGCTGCATAGATCGCTCCGTGGGACCACATCCGAACATCACCGTTCACATACACGAAGGCCCCCAAGGCCAACACCAGCGCGAGGAAGACCGAGCCCCTCCATGGCCCTATCCGAGCATGCCATCGGCCCAACTGAACATCAACCTCCGCGATCAAGGCCGATCCACGGCGCACGACCCGATCGCTACGTGGCCAACGCATCTCCCGATCACAAAGTGCGACCCAGGTGATCAGAGCGACCACCAAGGCCAATGGCAGCACGGCCACGAGCAGGAGGTGAACATCCATCGTAGGAATGGCGTGGATCGAACGGCAAGCCCCGATCCGCTCACGAAGATGATCGATCCATTCCGCAAGTGTGGCAATGGGAAAAGGCGACCGTCAAGGACCCGCGACCACGAACGAACGGGCACAGGTCCTTCCGATCGGCATACCTACTTCGCGGCCGTTCATGGTCCGTTCGCCCGCACCATGGCATCCACACCACCGATCCACGCCGCAACATGACCGCCACCAAAGCCCCACTGGAAACGGCCGTCCTGGGATCCGTGCGACCGGGAAGCATGACCGCCTGATGTACTTCAACAACATCGTCTCCAGCAGCGTTCGCGCTACGCTCGTGATCCATGGACATGGCCGCGCCAGCCTCAAGCCAGGTGTGAAGGTGGCCGCATAGTGCGACGAACAAGGCCATGGCGGCTTCGAAACAGCGAGCTGCGCGGGATCCGCCGGACGGGATCAGGCATCGCTGCAGGAGGGCACGGCCCTTACCTTCGCACCACATGAAACACTTCTTGCTCGGCATCGCCATCATGGCGTTCGGCACCGTCGCTAATGCACAGCTGCCCTCTTCATTGAAAGAGGCCACGAGCAGGGTGATGGGTACAGGTGCCCTCACCAACGATGAGGTGGTGGCCGGACTGAAAGAGGCCTTGGTGAAGGGCGCGGATGCATCCGTATTGAAAGGCTCGGCCCTGGATGGTTTCTGGAAGAACGACCTGATCCGCATCCCCTTCCCGCCCGAAGCGGAGAAGATGAAGAGCACCCTGGCCAGGATCGGCATGGGCAAGCAGGTGGAGGAATTCGAACTGACACTGAACCGCGCTGCGGAGGATGCGACCAAGGAAGCCCTGCCGATCCTGGGTGATGCCATCACCGGCATGAGCGTGAGCGATGGTTTCGCGATCCTGAAAGGAGGTGATGACGCCGCCACCCGGTACCTCACCGAGAGAACGAGCGCTTCGTTGCGGGAGCGGTTCGCCCCGATCGTGGCCAACAGCACGAAAAAAGTAGCGCTTGCCAATTCCTGGACCGCGCTGGCCACAGGATACAACAAGGCCGGAGCGTTGACCGGCGCCAAAGCGGTGGACCCCGACCTCGATGCGTACGTGACGCAAAAGGCCATCGAAGGGCTGTTCACCCTGATCGCCCAGGAAGAGAAGCGTATCCGCCAAGACCCGTTGGCACGCACGAGCGACCTGCTGAAAAAGGTGTTCGGCAATTGATCATCACCGGCGGCCATTGCTGATGCCGGGAACACCGCGCGATGAACCTCCCCCTACTCTTCGCCCGACGCTATCTCTTCGCGAAGCGCAGCAACAACGCCATCAACATCATATCGGCCATCAGCATCGTGGTGATCGCGGTGGTGACCGCGGCCATGGTGGTGGTGCTGAGCACCTTGAACGGCATCTCCGACCTGGTTGACACCATCTACAGCCCGTTCGACCAGGACATCACGATCACCGCATCGCAGGGGAAGACCTTCGAGCGCAGTGCCATCGATCTGGAGCGCATCAAAGCCCTGCCCGAGGTGCAGGCCACGAGCTGGGTGATCGAGGAGAACGTATTGCTGCGTAGTGGTGACCAGCAGCGTGTGGCCACCATGAAGGGGGTGGAGCCACAGTACCTGCACATGAGCCGGATGCCGCGCTACATGTACAGCGGTGAACCCACCTTCGATGGACTTACAGGGCCTGCCGCATTGTTGGGCATCGGCTTGAAGATGGACCTGGGCGTACCCTTGGACGACGGCGTGTTCCAGGCATTGGAGATCAGTGCGCCGATCCGCGGCAGGAAGCTTAGCAAATACCAGCAGCGTGCCTTCGAGACCGTGGCCCTGGCCGTTCGCGGCGCATTCAGCATGAACCTGGACTTCGATACCAAATACGCGTTGGTGCCCATCAACACCGCCGCCGAGGTGTTGCACTACGACAGCTCGGTGACCGCATTGGAGATCGACCTTTCGGGGAAAGGGCAACTGGACAGGACCGCCGATCGGTTACGTACAGCGCTCGGTCCCGCCTTCGTGGTGAAGACCCGCTACCAGAAGAACGAATTGATGTACCGCACCAACGCGAGCGAGAAGGTGTTCACGTTCATCGTGCTCAGCTTCATCGGCCTCATCGGCGCGTTCAACATCATCGCCTCACTGACCATGATGATGATCGAGAAGCGCCGCGACATGGGCACCTTGACGGCCATGGGCGCCACACCGGGCATGCTGCGGAACATCTTCTTCAGCGAGGGGTTGTTGATCGTGGTGGTCGGGGTGATCGCCGGGTTGCTGTTCGGTCTGGGCATCTGTGTCGCGCAGCAACGTTTCGGCCTGGTCCAACTGAGCGACTCCGTGGTGGAGGCTTATCCGGTACACGTCATGGGCACGGACCTGGTCCTCATCGCGGCCGCGGTGTTCGCCATCGGTGCCGCGGCCTCTTGGATCCCGCTACGGGCGTTGAGCAAACGGTTCATCGGGCGCGAACTCCGTTAGGCGGCCCGCACCCCGCCGATCAGCCGGCCATCACCTCAGCGTACATGCCCTTCACCTCGTCCAGGATCGCCTCCAACACGGTGGGATCGCGTTCGGTACAGAGGCGCAGGCGCACCTCCTTCACATTAGGGAGGCCCTTGAGGTAGTTACCATAGTGGCGGCGCATCTCCACCACGCCCTCCCAGGGGCCCTTCCAGACCAACGAAGCACGCAGGTGTTCACGGGCGGCCTCCACACGGTCGGCCACGGAAGGCGGTGGGCGGTGTTCGCCCGTGGCCATGAAATGCTTGATCTCGTTGAAGATGAACGGGTGTCCGATGGTGGCCCGCCCGATCATGATCCCATCCACGCCGTAACGACCACGATACTCCACCGCCTTCTCCGGCGAATCGATATCGCCGTTGCCGAAGATCGGGATGTTCATCCGCGGGTTGTTCTTCACCTCGCCGATCAAAGTCCAATCGGCCGGGCCTTTGTACAGCTGTGCGCGGGTGCGGCCATGGATGCTCAAGGCCTGGATGCCGACATCCTGCAGACGCTCGGCCACTTCCACGATGTTCTTCGTGGCCTCGTTCCAGCCCAGGCGGGTCTTCACGGTCACCGGCAGCTTCACGGCCTTCACCACCTTCTCGGTGAGGCGCACCATCTTGTCCACATCCTGTAGCAAGCACGCCCCGGCGCCCTTGCTCACCACCTTATGCACCGGACAACCGTAGTTGATATCGATCAGGTCCGGCTTAGCCGCTTCAGCGATGCGGGCCGCCTCTTCCATGGCATCCTCGCTGCCCCCGAAGAGCTGGATGCCGATGGGCCGTTCCGCCTCGAAGATGTCCAACTTCTTCAGGCCTTTCGCCGCCTGACGGATGAGGCCCTCGCTGCTGATGAACTCGGTGAACATCAGGTCGGCACCATGCTTTTTGCACAACGCCCGGAACGGCGGATCGCTCACATCCTCCATGGGCGCGAGCAAGAGCGGGAATTCCGGCAGGGTGATGGGACCGATACGAGGCATGGGAGTGTCCGCGAACAGCGAACAAGCCGCCAAAGTTAGGGGGTGTGGCCTCGCGCGAGGTCCGCGATGCGCCAGTCGTGGGCCACGAGCGCATGATCGCTACCGCGGACGCAGGTATGATCGACACCCTCGGACCGACCCACACCTCCCTGCTCGACCAGGTTGGCCGTGCCCTGTGGGGGCATCCGCCCGGGCTCTTGGGCAGCTCGGAACACGAACCCCATCGCAGCCCACCACGCTCATGAGCCGGTGCCTTGGAACAGCGGACCCCGCGATCGCGGGGTCCATTTTGGGCGGAGAAGGAGGGATTCGAACCCCCGTTACCCTTTCGAGTAAACACACTTTCCAGGCGTGCGCCTTAAACCACTCGGCCACTTCTCCAGATGGGCGGCGAAAGTACGAAAGCGCAGGGACCTACGGCACCCCCACCTCGCCAACGATGCCTTCCTCGAACGCCTTGGCAAAAGCCTCGCCCTGCAAACCCTGCCCCAGCAGGAACATCGATTTGGTCACGGCCGCCTCCACGGTCATATCGCCACCATTGAGCACCCCCAGTTCCACGAAGGTCCGGCTGGTGGCATAACGGCCTTGCTCCACCCGCCCTCCAAGGCATTGGGTCACATTGACCAGTACGATACCCCGTTCACGCGCTTCGCGGAGCACATCGATGAATGCCCTGTCCGTAGGTCCGTTGCCACTGCCGAAGGTGGTGAGCACCACCGCCCGCAGACCCGGGGTGGCCAGGGCGTGCCGCACCCAATCGGCACGGATCCCGGGGAAAAGGCGGATCACGCCCACGTTGTCGTCCAGATGTTCGTGTATGCGCAGCGGACCGGACCGGGCCGGCAGGATGGCCGCCGGATCGAAACGGAGGTGAACACCGGCCTCGGCCAATCGTGGATGGTTCGGTGATCGGAACGCCTCAAAGCGCTCGGCATGCACCTTCACCGTTCGGTTACCGCGGTACAGGCTGTACTCGAAATAGACCGCCACTTCGGGCACCCGGGCGTGGCCATGCTCGTCGGTGGCCGCGGCGATCTCGATGGCGGTGATCAGGTTCTCCTTCGCATCGGTGCGGATGATGCCGATGGGCAGTTGGGAACCCGTAAGGATCACCGGCTTGTTCAGCCCTTCCAGGATGAAACTGAGCGCACTGGCGGTGTAGGCCATGGTATCGCTCCCATGCAACACCACGAAGCCATCATAGCGATCGTAATGATCACCGATGATCCGGGCGATGCGCACCCAATCCAACGGCCGCATGTCGCTGCTGTCGATGGGTGTCTCGAACGACCACGACTCGAGCTTCACGTTGATCCGCTCCAGCTCGGGCACCTGTTCTTCGAGGTGGGCCAGGTCCATGGGGCGTAATGCGCCGGTACGGGGGTCGGCGAACATCCCGATGGTTCCCCCGGTATAGATGATCAGAACGGAACGTTGCTTCATCGGCGGAAAAGGCGTTCGGCGTTGGTCGTGGTCATGTGCGCGATCTCGGTCACGGTCCTTCCTGTGGCCAGTGCCAACCGCTCCGCGATCAGCGGGATGTACCCGCTCTCGTTGCGCTTGCCGCGATACGGCACCGGAGCGAGGTAGGGCGCATCGGTCTCCAACACGCAATGGTCCGGGCCCACCACCTGCATGGTCTCATACAGCCCTCCTTTCGGGTAGGTGATCACGCCCCCGATGCCGAGCACGAAGCCTTCCAGGGCGATGATCCGCCGCGCCTCCTCGGGTGTTCCCGTGAAACAATGGAACACCCCCCGTAGCCCTTGGGCATTCTCCTCCTCCACGATCGCGATGGTCTCCGCGAAGCTGTTCCGACAATGGATGACGACCGGCAGATCCAACTCCTTCGCCCATCGTACATGCTGCCGGAACACCTCTTGTTGCTGAGCGATCCAGGTCCTATCCCAGTACAGGTCGATCCCGATCTCGCCCACGGCGCAGTAGCGACCGGTACGGAGCCGCTCCTCCATCACCTGCATCGCCCGGTCGTTGTTCTTACCCACGGAGCACGGATGCAGGCCCATCATGGCGAAGCAATGTTCCGGATGAGCTGCGGCCAAAGCGTCCATGCCTTCCATGCTGTCCAGATCGATGTTGGGCAGGAAGAGTTTCTTCACTCCGGCGTCGAGCGCCCGTTGAAGCATCGACTCCCGATCGGGATCGAACTGCTTGTGATAGAGATGCGCGTGCGTATCGATGAACATGCCGGGGCGAAGATACCGGGTGCCTCACCGCCACGAGCGGCGGACCTACCTGCCTTGGTGCACCGATCCGGTGGCCACCTCGGCGTGCTACGCCATGGGTGGGGGCAGCACGGTCCTTCGCGGCTACTTTTGGCGCGGCCGTGGTTCGATGCACGGCCCCCACCACGGACGTCACCGATATGAAACTCCTCGTCCTCCGCTTCTCCTCCATCGGTGACATCGTGCTCACCAGCCCGGTGTTCCGTTGCGTGAAACAGCAACGGCAGGATGTGGAACTCCATGTGGCCACGAAAGCGGGCTATGCGGATCTCGTACGTTCCAACCCGCACGTGGACAAGGTGCATGAGCTGCAGGACGACCTCCGCGCGCTGATCACCCGGTTGAGGGCGGAGCGTTTCGATGGCATCATCGACCTGCACAATAACCTACGTACCGCGCGTGTGAAGCGGGCCCTGGGCTGTCCGGCGCACAGCTTCCCGAAGCTCAACATCGAGAAGTGGTTGATGGTGAACTTCAAGATGGACCGCCTGCCCCGCCAAGCCGACGGCCGCAGCCCCATGCACATCGTGGATCGTTACCTCAGCACCGTGGCCTGGCTGGGGGTGAAGAACGATGGCCAGGGGCTGGACCTCTTCATACCCCCCGACCGCGAGGTGGATCCGTCCACGTTGCCGGAAACACATCGGGCCGGTTACACCGCCTTGGCGATCGGTGCGGCACATGCCACGAAGCGGCTGCCTCCGCACAAGTTGATCGAGCTCGCCGCAATGATCGAAGGCCCTGTGGTCCTGATCGGCGGGAAGGAGGACCAGGCCGTTGCCCGATCGATCGTATCGGCGACCGGCGGGCGCGTGTTCGATGGCACCGGACAGTACGACCTGCTGGGGAGCGCCTCGCTCCTTCGGCAAGCCCGTCGGGTGATCGCGCACGACAGCGGGGCCATGCACATGGCCTGTGCCTTCGCCAAGACCATCTCTGGGGATGGCAGCACCACCACGCGCGGCATCGAAGAGGTCGTCAGCGTCTGGGGCAACACCATCCCAGGGTTCGGCATGGGGCCATACATCCCCTCCCATCCGGAACGAGCACGCATCGCCGAGGTGGCTCTGAACTGCCGTCCTTGTTCCAAGATCGGATACGACCATTGCCCCCACGGGCACTTCCGATGCATGGAACGCCAAGACCTACGCACCATCGCACAACCGCAAGGAAAATGAGCTGGGACATCTTCATCCAGGACCTGCCCGACGTGGCCTCGATCAATGACGTGCCTTCCACCTATCGTCCAAAACCCATTGGCGACCGTGCGACCATCGTGGCGAGGATCAAGGAAGCCGTGCCCTTCGCCGAGGAACAGGATAAGGACTGGTTGTTCGTACGGCAGCCCGGCTACGACATCAGCCTTCAACTGCACATGGAGAATGCCGACACCGTGCGCTACGTGGTGGCCCACGTTCACGGTGGCGACCAGAGCGCCGTATGTGTCGCGGCCATCGTGAAGGCCCTGGGATTACGTGCGCACGACACCGAGACGGGCGAGCTGTTCGATGGCTCCAGCCTGGACGAGAGCCTTTGAACGGAGGCCGATCGACCGCCTCAATTCTTCACCACATCGAATAGCGCCTTCAACTCATGGGCGTCATCCGGCTTCATGCGACCGCTGAGGATCAGCCGGAGTTGTCGGCGACGCAAAGCACCGTCGTACCGTTGTTGCTCCTCATCCGTCTGGGGGAGCACATCTGCCACGGAGCAGGATCGCCCCGCTTGATCGATGGCGACGAAGGTGTAGATGGCACTGGTGACCATGATCTTCTCTCCCGTCATCTGATCCTCCACCCACACATCGGCCCACACCTCCATGCTGGTTCCAAAACCACGGCTGACGTGGCTTTTGATAGTCACGAAGTCGCCCAGCTTGATGGGGCGGTCGAAGCCCACATGATTCACGGCCACCGTCACCGCCAGGCGCTTACAGTGGCGATGGGCGCTGATGGCACAATTGATATCGAGCCATTTCAGCAACTGCCCCCCGAAGAGGTTCCCGAGGGTATTGGTGTCGTTGGGCAACACCAGGTGCGTGGTTTCAGCGTAGCTCTCGGTGGAGGGTTTGGGTGTCATGCTCTTCACGGTACGAAGGTATGCGGTGGGGGCCTGGCCCATCGCGGGACGTCAGCCCAAGCGCGTCTCCCGGTGCCCTGTCCAGGACCGAAGAATGGTCGATCCTATCTTTGACGAATGCCCCCGACCGAGATCCCCGCACCGCTGAAAGCCCTGCACCTGTTCGCGTTGATCGTGTACTTCGCGGGCACCTTCCATATCGTGCGGTTGTTCGTGGCGCACCGGCAGGCCATGACGCGGTGGGAGCCGGACCGCAAGGTCCTGCTGGAGCAGTTCAGCGGGATGGAGCGGCGTGCGCTGTTCTTCGTGATCTGGCCGGCACTCCTCACGTTCGCCGTTCTCGGTGGCTGGATCCTGGCCATCCGACCGGCCATGCTCAAGCTGCCGTTCACACAAGTGCTGTTCGGCTACATGGCCTTGCTGGTCGCTTACCACATCTCCGTGCATCGCATCCACGACCTCTTGCGGCGTGGCGCGTTGAAGTGGTCCAACTTCCAGCTCACCCTGTGGTCACAAGGTGCAACGCTATTCCTGTTCGTGCTGGTGGTGCTCTTGATCTTCCGCGACAAGATGGGCTGGGTATGGGGATCGCTCGGCCTGTTGGTGGTAGGTGCCGTGGTGATGGTGGTGATGAGCAGCCTGCGCGGGAACCCGAAGACCAACCCGGGACCGGATGCTTGATCCCGGCACTCCGGCACCGGACCTGGAACTGCGCGACCAGGACGGGAACCTCGTACGACTGCGCGGATACATGGGGCATCCCGTGGTGCTCTTCTTCTACCCGAAGGACGACACGCGGATCTGCACTTCGGAGGCATGCGGCTTCCGCGATGCGTACACCGAATTCACGGAGCTGGGTGCGGTGGTGCTCGGCATCAGCGGCGATGGCGCGGACTCGCACCGGGCGTTCGCCGAACGCTGGAACCTTCCCTTCCGGTTGTTATGCGACACCCAAGGTGCGGCGCGCAAAGCCTTTCGGGTACCTCGCACCCTGGGTCTGCTCCCCGGCCGGGTCACCTACGTGATCGACCACCAGGGGGTGATCCGAGCGGCGATCAACGACCCCTTCAAGGCCTCACGCCACGTGCGCGAGGCACTGGCCGCATTGAAGCATCAACGAACAGGATAGAACAGCACGCGACCGTCGTCCGTGCCGACCAGGAGCTGGTCCTCCCAAAGCAGTAGCGGGGCTTGGTGATGCTGGTCCTTGTTCTCCGGGAAGGAAAGGGTGCGCATCACCTTGCCATCGCTCCCCACGAACTCGACCACACCCTTCTTCGCAGACCGTACGAGCACGTCACCGATCCGCACCTCCTTCTGCTGATAGAAACGATCGAAGGACGAGTTGGACATCTCCAGGCCCATGGCCTTCACGGCACGGGGGTCGGGGATCCAGCGGTGCGGAGTGATCACCTTCTCCTGCTGGCCATTCGCCGCGCTCCAAACCGTACGCTTGCCACTGGGGCCGATGAGCACCACGAATTCGCCGTTCTCGTTGAAGCCGACATGATAAACGGCCGTGGCGCCATCCTCGCCATAGGCGAAGGCATAGAGCTTCTTCCCACTCTCGATCTCATGCAGCACCGCACCATTGCTGGTACCCACCAACACGCGATCGTTCTTGGGTGCGATGGCCAGGGCGGTCACCGCCGCCTTGCCGGTCTTGATGGTCCTTGAAGGGGTTTCTGCAACGGATTGTGCAGCTACGAGTTGGACCCATGTGGCCGTTGCGGCCAGAAGAAGTGTGCGAAGGTTCATTTCAGACTGGTTCAATGCGCTGTTCCTATTCCATCAATCGTGCCAGGCCGAAGCAGGTATAGTGGGCGGTGGCACGGGCGACCCTTTGGGCGATCGGCGCGCCTGGACAACGGCCCATTCAAGTCCTGTCCATGGCGTGTTCACCGTTCTCGATCGGATCGGGACCAAAGATCGCGTGCGAAAGTAAAATCCTGTTCGGGATCTCCTGAACGAAGGAACCCGAGGTCATACTGAGACGGCATGAAAGAACTGATCGATCCAATGGTGAAAAGGTGAAATGCCTCGCACCCTTTCACGCTATCACCCCAGTGGTCCGGATCGCTAAGCTCGGCCGGATCTTCATCACCGGCTCAGTATCGATCAGGCATGACCTAAGGACATCGTGCAGCGGTATTCACGGGAACCTCTTTAGGCGAAGCGTGGGCGAAAAAGAGACCGGGAGACGGATCAGCGGAGACCCCGAACAGGCTCTAAGACCTCGGCCGTGCGTTGCGGACCGCGCACCCGAGCTATCGTACCAGCAGCCACGCTTGCCCACCTCCATCGCGGCGCACCGAGGCCAATGCTTCCACGGCTTCCTGGCGATCGGCATAGCTGCCATAGGCCACCGGATGCAATTCACCATAGCGCGGCAGCCGGGTGGCGTGGTAGCCTTTGTCCCGGAGCTCCCTCAACAGACGGTCTGCGTTCTCGGGTTGTGCGAAACAGCCGCCCACCACATGGAACCGCAGTTGCAACGTGGCCTTCGTTGGTACGGCCACGGCGGTGGTATCGGCAGGTGCGGCACCCAGGTCCACGGTGAGGGAAACGCTATCGTTGTCCGTAAGCGGAAGGGTCTGCACACCGAAGGTGGCTTCAGGCAGGGCGAACACAGCGGCTTGTGCCTGCAACGGTGGCACTGGCACGGCGCTCGAGGTGTAGGTGGGTGTTGGTCGCGGACCAAAAGCGAACCTCGTAGTGGTGCCGCTCATACCGAGAAAAACCGCTGCGCTACCGCCGACCAGAAGCAGGGCCACGGCAGCGGCGGCGGCCCAGTTCCAACGCCGTGTTGGCTCCGGCGCCACGGGCTCCTGAAGGCGCTCGGGCAATGGGATCACCCGAGGCTCGGGCACTGCGCGCACCACGGCCGACACCGGCCGAAGGCCGAAGGCTTCCTTCAGGAAATTGGTCCGGTGATCGGGGTCGAACTGCAGGTTGCGGTCCGCATCGCGGTAGAAGATACCGATACGAGGAAGCTCCACGCGGCCGGTGCTGTTCAGTTGGTCGCGCCACGCACCCACTTCTTGCTCGATCACCGCGTTGGCCGCTGCGAACCCGATGCCATCGCGTTGGGCGATATGATCGGAAAGCAGCCCATCGTTCCGCAACAGGTGGCGGTTGAAACCCACCTCCTTGCCAGGTGGGTGGATCAGCTCACGGGCCTCGTCGAGCCGGGCCGGGCGATACTGGGCCAAGAAGCCGCCCCATCCGGGTACGATCACACAGTCGTGCTCGAAAAGCAGTTGATGGAGGTCGCGTTCCAGGGCCATGATCCGGCGTGCAAGATAACGGGGAAGAAGAGAACCAGGACCGCTTGCGCCGCAACCGTTGTTCGTTGCTCCGAGAGCCTTCTGCGAAGGAGCTGGTGATGGTCTTTTCCGGGATGCACGAACGCTCCACAGGGCCAAGGACTTGCACCACCGGCATGGGGGATCGGCACAAGCGTGTTGGTACGGTCCGGCGGCCCTACCCTTCTTCGGCCCGCACGAGCCTTCTTGCCTCCTCCAGGTCCGCGGGGGTGTCCACGCAGAACGACGGATGCTTCGTCAAGCCGACACGCACCTTGTAGCCGTTCTCCAGCCAGCGCAGCTGCTCCAACGACTCGGCTCGCTCCAGCGGCGAAGGCTCCAGGGCGACCAATCGGGCAAGCACCTCGGTACGATAGGCATACAGGCCGATATGTTTCAGAAAGGGGAAGCTCGTACACCGTGTTCCGCCCTGGTGGTTGCGTAGTACCGGGATCGCCGCCCGGCTGAAGTAGAGGGCATCGCCATGCACATCGGTGGTGATCTTCACCTTCCCGGGATCGTCCAGGTCACGGTCGTCGGTAAGGGCATGGGCAAGGGTGGCGAGGCCACCAGGAGCGGTCGCCAGCGTAGCCGTTAGCTCATCGATCTGCGCCGGCACCAGGAAGGGTTCATCGCCCTGGATGTTCACCACGGCATCGAAACGTTCCGCACTCAGGATCCGCAGGGCTTCGTGGCAACGGTCGGTGCCGCTCGGATGGTCGGTGCTGGTGATCACCGCCTCGCCGCCGATGGCGCGCACATGTTGGAGGATCCGTTCATCGTCCGTGGCCACCACCACCTGTTGCAATGAGCGAGCCTGTGCGGCCCGCTCCAGCACGCGCTGGATCATGGTCATGCCTCCGATATCGGCCAGGGGCTTGGCGGGCAGGCGGGTGCTGGCGTAGCGCGCTGGGATGATACCGAGGATGCGCAGGTTCATGAGTGGTGGGATCAACAGCGGTGATCAGAGGTCCAGGCTCATCTGCACCTGCATGGTACGCGGCGCCTCGATCGCGAGCGGCCGCATGGAATACTCGCGGTTCAACAGGTTGTTCACGATGAACGCCGCACGGAGCTGCGGGGTGATGTCGAAACCGATGCGGGCGTCGAAGATGGTGTCGCCGGAGCGGTGATCCTTCATCCACTGCGCAACGCCGGTGGACAAATTGATCGGCGGTGGCGAGGTATCGAGCTGTACGAAGATCAGATCGATGTTGCGCACATGGCTGTTGTAACGCACGCTACCACCCACGAAGAAACGTTCGTACCGCGCTTGAAGGTCCAGCCGGAACAACTGCTGGATCCGGAACTTCAGGAGGTGGTCGGTGGTATCATAGCTGGTATTGAGGTAGGTGCTGGGTGGGAACGCGCTGGCCGGGTTGGGCGACACCCCATATCGCTCATCGGGCGTGGTGCTCACGGGCAAGGTATGCGTATAGCCCATCAGTGCGGAAAGCTCCACCGCACCTATGTCGCCTTTCCCCGCCAGTTCCAGTTCATACCCGGTGACCCGTGCGCCTCCGGTGTTCACGCTCATGAAGCCCAGGCCGATCATGTTCTCCATGGTGTAAGGCGGTAGTCCCCATTGGCCGAAAGTGAACTCCACGTAATCCTCGAAGTCCTGTTGGAACACCACGGCATCCACGTAGCCCATGAAGCCTCCGATCTTGAACCCTTGTTTGAGTCCCCCCTCCACGTTCCAGCTACGCTCGGGTTTCAGATCAGGATTGGGATACACCCGCAGGTTGCCCACGCCGGTGCGTATGAACCGCTCGCCGATGGTGGGGAACCGGAAACCTTGTCCATAGCTGGCCCTTAGGTAGGTGGCACGGAGCACTTGGTAGGTGGCACCGGCACGGAGCACGGGCTGGCTGGCCTCGGCGTTCTCCACGACGAAGCGTTCGTAGCGTATTCCGGCGCTCAGGGCGAGCTTGTCGAAGAGCTTCTTATCCAGTTGCAGGTAGGCCCCGGTGTTCAGCGCCTCGTTGCGCGGGTCACCATCGGCGTTGCCCACGTACAGTTCGGCGTCGGAGTTCACCTTCCGCCAAAGCACACCCGCGGTGGCCACGGTCTCGCCGAAGAGATCGAAGCGCTTCTGCACCTGATACTCCGCATGCACCGTGGTGTTGGCATTGCCCTGTCCATTGTCGTTGTCGAACACTTGGCGATGTACGCGGGTGCGCAGGCTGTGGCGGGTGCCTGTACGCGCGAGGTATTCCACGTACGGATCCACATAGAACTGCGTACCGCGGGTGCGTGTCACCGTTCCGGGCTTGGGTCGGTAGAGGCCGTCGTCGATGTCGTTCCAGATGAACACGCTGGTGCTGCGGCTCTTCATGGCGTTGGCGTTGATGCCGTAGCTGAGGCCCTTCACCTTTCCGTTCCGCCAGCGTGTACCGATGTTGAAACGTACGCGGTTGTCGTAACCGCCCGGGCCGGTGCGCAGGGGGTCCGCCGCGAGGCTGTCCGCGGCGATGGGCTCCGGGCCGATATAGCCGTTGTCGGAGAACGCATTGCCACCGAACACCAGGTCGAACTTGCCGAAGCGTTGGGAATGGCTGAAGCTGGCACCGGATATCTTCGGGTTGTTATCGCCCCACCAACGCGCACCGGTATTCGCCGGCGTGTCGTAGATCCCCGAGAACAGCGTGGCCTTGGTGCTCGGCTTCTCCCTCGGGAAGGCGGTGCGTACGTTGATGACCCCGCTGAGCGCGGCGCTGCCATAGAGCACACTGCTGGCGCCCTTGATCACCTCCACCTGCTCCAGGTTCTCGATGGGCAGGAAGCTCCAGTTGGGGCGCCCGATATCGCCGCTGAGGATCGGCACATCGTCCACGAGCACCTGCACCCGGCTGCCCGCGCCGTAACTGAATCCGCTGCCCGCCCTGATCTGCGGTTCCTCATCCACGATCACCACACCGGGTACCTGGTCCAGCGCCTCGTTCAGGCTGGTGATGTTCTTGTTACGGATCAATTCCGGCCGGATCACGCTCAACGACTGGGTGACCTCGCCCACCCGCTGTTCGAACCTTCCCGCGCTGATCACCACCATGTCCAGCTGGGCCACCGATGGTCGCATGCGGACATCCAACGTCCCTGTGGTCGATCCCGAAAGCACCACGTGCCGTGTCACGCTCACATACCCCACGCAGGAGAACGCGATGGTGTATTCGCCGAAGGGCAGCGGCATGCTGAAGGCACCGGACGGGTCGGTGGCCACGCCTTTGCCCGGTGCGTGGATCACGTTCACCCCGAAAAGCGGTTCGCCGCTCAGACTATCCCGCACCACACCCTTCAACAAGGTGGTCTGGGCAAAGGTGCCCGCGGCACCGAACAGTGCGAGGAGCACCGCGATCAGCCTCATCATGTCGCGTATATATTCGTATGCGCTTCGGCCCCGGTCTCTTCAACGGGTGTGGGTAAATGTAGAAAAAGGGACATCCGCCCCTATGAGCGACCAGGAACTGATCCATCGCATCGCGCTCAGCCTGCTCAAGGGCATCGGTCCGGTGCACGCGCGCAACCTCGTGGCCTATTGTGGCGGCGTGGATCCCATCTTCACCGACCGTCGGTTGAAGAACACCTTGGAGAAGGTGCCGGGCATCGGGCCGAAGCTGGTCGCGAGCATCACCGACAGGAGCGTGCTCCAGGCGGCGGAGAAGGAACTGGCCTACCTGCGCGCACATCGCATACGTGCGCTGTTCTACCTCGACTCGGACTATCCACGCCGGCTGAAACAGGCCGATGACGCGCCCGTGATCCTCTTCGTGAAAGGCGAGGCCGACCTGGACGCCACGCACATGGTGAGCATCGTTGGCACCCGCACGCCCACCGAACCGGGCAAACGCCTGTGCATGGACCTGGTGGAAGGGCTGAAGGCATGCCAGGCCACCATCGTGAGCGGCTTGGCCTACGGCATCGATATCGTGGCCCATCGCCAAGCGTTGAAGAACGACCTGCCCACCATCGGCTGCGTGGCCCACGGGCTGGACCGTCTCTACCCCAGCGACCATGCCGCCACGGCGAAGGAGATGATCGAGAAGGGCGCCCTGGTCTCGGAACTGACCAGCGGCAGCCCTTTCGCACCCGGCAACTTCCCGGCGCGTAACCGCGTGATCGCCGGCCTCAGCGACTGCACCATCGTGGTGGAGAGCGGCCCCAAGGGCGGCAGCCTGATCACCACCGACATCGCCAGCAGCTACGACCGGGAGGTGTTCGCGTTCCCGGGCCGCCCCACCGATGCGCGCAGCGAAGGCTGCAATCGATTGATCCAACAGAACAAGGCCGCGCTGATCACCAGCGCACAGGACGTGATCACCTTGATGGAATGGCTTCCGAAGAAGAAGAAAGCCCCCGTGCAGGCCGCGCTCTTCACCGAGCTGCTGCCCGATGAGCAGACCTTGGTGGACATCATCAAGGCGCAGGGCAGCGCACATATCGACGAGCTCTGCGTGCGCAGCCAATGGGCGCAGGGTAAGGTGGCCGGGCTCTTGTTGAACATGGAGTTCAACGGGGTGATCCGGAGCCTGCCGGGGAAGATGTATCAGGTGAATTGAGCGCACCACGGCCATGGCCCTCCAGCAGACCGAACGACCACGGGGTGCTGTGCCGCCCACCACCCGGCCATGGCGAACAAAGAACCCCGCCAGGCTTGCCTAACGGGGTTCCGATGCATGGATCGACGAGCTCAGCAGAACTCCTCGTAGGCCATCTTCAGGTTATCCGCGATCATCTCGGCGCTGCGGCCTTCGATGTGATGGCGCTCGAGGAAATGCACCAGCTTGCCGTCCTTGAACAGGGCCATGCAGGGGCTGCTGGGGGGGTACGGGAGGAAATGCTTCCGTGCCTGGTTGGTGGCATCGGTGTCCACCCCGGCGAACACGGTCACCAGGTGAGCGGGGCGCTTGGCACCGGAGAGCGAAAGCTTGGCTCCTGGGCGTGCCGCACCTGCGGCACAACCGCAAACGCTGTTCACTACGCACAGTACCGTGCCGGGCTGCATCAGTGCCTTGTCCACCTGTTCGGGGGTCTGCAATTGTTCGAAGCCGGCCGACACAAGGTCCGTCTTCATGGGGGCTACGAGCTCTGGAGGATACATGGTTTCTGACCGCATCAACATCGAGGTTAAGGCTGATGGGCGGTACAAAGATGGTGAATGCGGAAGGCGATCGCCACGCCCCCGGCGATCCGCGGTGGGACCGTGGCGGGCGTACAGGGAAATGGCACGCAGGCCCGCTGAGCCCCTTGGAGCGTGCGAACGCCGCAGCGCCAGCAGCGCGAACCCGCGCCGCACCGCGGATCACAACGCCCGTTTCCGCTTGAAGAACGCCTTGAGCAGATCGGCGCACTCGGCTTCGAGCACACCGCCGGTGACCTGGGACTTCGGGTGCAACAACGCTCCACCGATCCGCCGGTAGCCGGCTTTCTCGTCGAAGGCACCGAACACCACCCGCCCGAGCTGTGCCCAGTACATGGCCCCTGCGCACATCACGCAGGGTTCGAGGGTCACATAGAGGGTACAATCGCGCAGGTACTTCCCGCCCATATCGTTGGCCGCGGCGGTGATGGCCTGCATCTCCGCATGGGCCGTGACATCGTTGAGCCGTTCGGTGAGGTTGTGGCCCCGTGCCACGATACGGTCGTTGCACACCACCACCACCCCCACGGGCACCTCATCGGCCTTGAACGCCTGTTCGGCCTCCTTCAGGGCCTGGCGCATGTAGTATTCGTCGTTCGTCTGCAGGATCATGCGGTGATCACGGCACGGCTATCGGATTCGTTCACCAGCACCTCCTTCACCTGGAACTTGATGTCCCTGATGTTGAGCTGCAGCGTGGTACGTCCGTTCCATTCGTTCTCTTCCAACGTATGGATCACGCTGAAGGGTTCGCCGCTCTTCACCTGCTCGTAGAACCCGGCCATCCGGAAGGCGATGGCATCGATGGTGGGTCCGGATGCACCGGCCATGCGCAAGGTCATCTTCAAGTGATCCTCGCCCACGATGCGCGCGTTGCCCGTATCCACCACACCACGGGTGAGGAAGACCGGCTTCATGTTCCCCGGGCCGTATGGCGCCATGTGGTGCAGGATCCGCGCCAGGCGATCGTTCAGGTCGGCAAGGTGCACCTCGGCATCCACCTCCTCCTCGGGCGTACGCAATGCGGGATCGATGGTCTCGCGCACCACGGCTTCGAAGCGCGCGCGGAAGGCCGCCACGTTCGCCAGGGGCATGGTGAGACCAGCGGCGTAGGTATGGCCGCCGAACTGATCCAACAGGTCGCTGCATGCGCTGATGGCCTCGTACACATCGAAGCCCTTCACGCTTCGGGCACTGCCCACAGCCTTGCCCTGGCTCTCGGTGAGCACGATGGTGGGCCGGTGGTACTGCTCGATCAATCGCGAGGCCACGATGCCGATCACGCCTTTGTGCCAGCTTGGATCGAAGATCACCGTACTCCAGGCATCGCGCACGAAATCGTCCTGTGCGATATGCGCGAGGGCCGACTCGGTGATGTGCTTGTCCAGCTCCTGACGTGCGGTGTTGTTACCATCCACGCGCAGGCCGATCTGCTCGGCCTGGGCCAGGTCCTTGGCCAACAGGAGTTCCACGGCCTGCCTGCCGTGCTCGATACGGCCCGCCGCGTTGATCCGTGGGCCGATCGTGAACACGAGTTCCGATACGCCCAGACGCTTCTTCACATTGGCCATCTGCATCATGGCCCTGATGCCGGGTCGCGGGTCCTGGTTCACCCGTTTCAGTCCGAAATGGGTGAGCACCCGGTTCTCCCCGGTCACCGGCACGATATCGCACGCGGTGCTCACGGCCACCAGATCGAGCAAGGGCTCGAGTTCGCTGGGAGCGATGCCGTTGCGCTGCGCGATGCCCTGCACCAATTTGAAACCGATACCACACCCGCTGAGCTCCTTGTACGGGTACGGGCAGTCGTCGCGCTTGGGGTCCAACACGGCCACGGCGGCGGGCAGTTCCTCGCCCGGCCTGTGGTGGTCGCAGATGATGAAGTCGATGCCACGTTCGTTCGCATACGCCACCTTGTCGATGGCCTTGATGCCGCAATCCAGGGCGATGATCAGGCCCACTCCCTCCTTGGCCGCATGGTCCACGCCTTGGAACGAGATGCCGTAGCCTTCGGTGTAGCGATCGGGGATGTAGAAGATGATGTTGCCGGTGAAGCGTTGCAGGAAGGAATAGACCAAGGCCACGGCCGTGGTGCCATCCACATCGTAATCGCCATACACCATGATGCGCTCGTTCTCGCCCAAAGCCCTTTCGATGCGTTCGACTGCCACGAGCATGTCGGCCATCAGGAAGGGGTCGTGCAGTTGCTCCAACGAGGGCCGGAAGTAGATCGAGGCCGATGCGGGATCCTGCAAGCCACGCTGCACGAGCAGTGCGGCCGCCACGGGTGGGCATCGTTCATTCACCATGCGGCGAAGGACCGCCTCATCGGCCTGTGGCCTCAACCGCCAATGCTTCGTTCGTACTGCACGCATGGTGTGAAGGTAAGGGCGGGACCGCCTCCGATCACTCCTTCATCAACTGTTCACGACCGATCCGCAGTCCCTCGCGTTCCTGAGCATCCAGGCCGGGTAGGCGCAACGGCATGGCTTCGGGTCGCTCCCCTACCAGCTCTCACGGTGCACCGAATGGGCTGACGAGTGTCAGGACGCTCCGACCGACGACCCCATACCTTTGCCTCCAGAACCACCATTCGTCCTGTATCCCCCCCCCCCCCCCCCCCGCAAGCGCGCCGCACGGCACGTTGCCCTGAGCTTGGTGGCGACCGCCGCAGCCAGCATGTTCATCTTCGTGGCGTGTAACAAAGAGGTCGGTCCGATGGCACCTTCAGTCCCGGTAAGCACGACCGATCAACACGACTTCGAGCCTCGGATCCGCGACTTCGTGGCACTGGCCCAGAACCCCACCGCCCGCGATGGCAGTATGCTCACTGCAGATAGTGCCGAATGGTACATCGAGGCTGCGTTGAACTTCAGCAATGCGAACACCACCCTCGCGTACAACGAGTCGCGGGTGGATAGCCTGACCTACCACCTCCCCGCCTTCGCAGAGGGTGTCGCGCTGTCCGAGGCCGCCAATGCCTTCACCATCCTCAACGACCAGATCGCGGGCAGCAACATCGCCGAGGTGAGCCATGTGATCATTGTGGATGTGACCACCCAACGAACGACGACCGGGGTGGACCTCACCATCGCTTATGCCACCGGCAGTGGTTACGACAAGGCCCTCAATACCACCTATGGATCCAACGATCATTGGGCATGGGGTGGCGGTGGATCGAACTGCAACTGTTCCCCCAACCCCAACGCAGGCACATGTGCCGACAAAAAGATCCAGCAACGGATCAACAACGAGCTCGTGGCGCTTGGGCAGAATGTGTACATGGTCAGTGTGGAATCCTGGACGATCATGCCGACGACCGATCTGCCGACCCGAGAGGTCGCCTTCACGGACTACCCCGTATCGGGTAGCCCCTATGGATATCGGAGCTTTGGCTGTTCCGGGGCAGGTTGCAACACCTGCCTATCGCCATCCAACATGTCCTTCTTCACCCAAGGGACATGGGATGTGATGAATCTGATCCGGCAGCAGTATTGCCCAACGAAAAAAGCGCAGTACTGTGTGGTTGATGGAAATATGTCTGTGTGCCAAGATTGCGATGATGTCTACTGGCATCAAGCACGGTTCTATTATGGCATCGTCCCCAAAGCCAAGTGATGATGCGCGGGATATGGCTCTTGTTGGCCTTGTACACAATGTGCGCACACGGCCAATCCACATGGACCTGGACCCAGGCTGATCCGGGTCGCCAACCGCGCGTTTCCGATGTCTATCATCGAAACGGTCACTACTATGTGTCAGTGGGTTCACGGGAAGGCGTCCTCGGTCAACTTCCCAATCAGTCCAAGCTGGTTGTTCTGAATGAGAGTGGCCAACTGTTGGATGATAGTGGCCCAATATTGCCTGGCTCGGAAAGTGCATCGATCAGCTTTGTGGGTGCTCGATCGTCAAGTACGCCCCTCTACGTTTCGGGCTCCTGCTCGATGAATGGTGAGCGTGGTTTCTTTGCCCGCATGATCTCCGGCGATTGGGAGCTAAGTGAACCAACGATCATCACCTACACGGGCTATGAGGGTTCCACATCCGAAAAGGCCCTGCCCATGGCGGATGGAGGATTGATCATAAGTGGCTCCTTGTTGGAGCCACCCGACCTCTTTCCCAATCGCGTTGTGTTGGTGAGGATAGGTCCTGATGGCGGTGTTTTAGGAGAGGCGATATTCGGCACGGGAAATGGACAGCGGATCTGTAGGTACATCACCGAATGGAACGATGAAGTTTGGTTCACTGTGGACGGGGGGTTGCAGGAGTTCAATGATTCGGGTTTGATGCAGGCATTCCGGATCAACGAAAGCCTCGAAGTGGAGCAGACCTTCCTCTTGCCTCGTGTGGATCAGGCCCCACCTTTCTCCGATAGTCTCATGGTAGGTGTGTTGGACATGACCCCGATCTCAGCAACACGTTTTGCGATCTCGGGCCGCTTCGGCTCTACATGGAACCCTCCTGCTGCCAAGGCCGTGGTTTGCATTGGCGATACAACAGGTGCTACCATCCGAACATGGCTTCCCCGCAGCAGCTATGACCAGGATCTCACCCCATTCCTTCAGGGCCTCACAACGGCGATGGATGGCAATTTGTGGTTCGCCATGCATGAGAACGCCCAATTAGGACCACCGAGCACATATTCTGTTTTCGAGCCGAACCGGATCCATGTGTACAAGGTGGATACCAGCCTCAACATACGCTGTGAACATGTACTTGATGGTTTCGCCGACAATGCCTATTACCAGATCACCCGCATCAAGGCTACTGACGATGGCGGCTTCATGTTGATGGGCGCACGGCGTGATATGAGTGACCCCAGTGGCTATTTCGAGGCATGGGCACAGAAGTTCGCGGCCACCGATTGCAGTGTAGGGCTTTCGGAGGCCGTTGCCGAACCAGCCGTGTTGTACCCCAATCCTGGCCGGGAAGGGTTCCACCTCCTGTTGAATGGGGCCGCGATAGCCGGAGCGCTGGAATTGCTGGATGCAACGGGTCGTAAGGTCGGCCAGGTACCGGTGCAAGCCGGGCAGGCATACTTCGATGCCCGATCCCTGCCCGCTGGTCTATACCTGTATCGGGTACTGGACCGTTCCGGGTCCGCAAAGGCAACTGGGCGCTGGTTGAAGGAGTGATCGGGTCTCCGATCACTCCTTCATCAACTGTTCGCGACCGATCCGCAGTCCCTCGCGGTCCTGAGCATCCAGGCCGGGTAGGCGCAGGTCCATGGCCTCTAAGCGCTCGCGCACCAAGCGCCCCACGATGGCGCGGGTCTCCCATTGGTCGTCGGCCGGTACGATGTACCATGGGGCATGGGGCGCGGCGGTGGCGCCGATGGCCTCGGCATAGGCTCGTTGGTACGCCTCCCAATGGCCGCGCTCCTTCACATCGGCGGCATTGAACTTCCATTGCTTGTCCGGGTCGTCGATGCGCTCCAGGAAACGTTCCTTCTGTGTGGCCTTGCTCATGTGCAGGAAGAACTTCAGGACCGAGACCCCTTGTGCGGCAAGGTGCGCTTCGAAGGCGCGGATGGCGGCATACCGGCCCTCCCAGAGATCCGCCGCGACCGCAGCGGGATCCACGCCGGGGATCCGTTGCGCAGCGAGGTAGGTCGGATGCACCTTCACCACCAGCACCTCTTCGTAGTGGCTGCGGTTGTGTACGCCGATCATGCCGCGTGCGGGCACCGCCTTGGCATGGCGCCAAAGGAAATCGTGCGCCAGTTCCTCGTGGGAAGGGGCTTTGAATGAGGAGACCTGGCAGCCCTGCGGGTTCACCCCACTGAGCACGTGGCGGATGCAGCTGTCCTTGCCAGCGGCATCCATGGCCTGGAAAACGAGGAGGAGGGCATGGGAGCCTTGCGCGTAAAGGACCTCCTGCAGTTCGGCGATACGCTCCCGGTCGGTCTCCACCGAGGCCTTCAGGGCTTTCTTGGCATGCACATCGGGAAGGTCGGTCGGGAACTGGCCGAGGTCGATGGCAGCACGAGCATCGAGCCGACAGAAGGCGAGGTTGATCGGGTCGGACATGGAACGTCCGAAAGTAACGAAGCCCCGCACTTTCGTGGGGGCTCCGTTACCTGAGGCTTCAGCCTTCAAGCAGGGCGAACGCGACAGTTGCCTACCGGTATCCGTTGATGTATGCGTTGGCGATGATCTCGCTTTCACGGATCAAGCCTTGCACGATCTCGCGGATCACGTCGTTCAACTGCTGGTCCGTGTAACGGTCCAGGTTGTTGTACACGTGCGTTTTGCGCTTGCTGCTTTTGATGAAGGCTATCTTGTCCTTCTTCGTCATGGGTGCTTCTACGGCAAGGCCCCGTAAAAAGATCCCCTTCGGAGCGAAAAATTCCGGGAACCTCGGGTGGCCGTGGGTTTCCTGAGCCGCCGGACCCCATGCGGCCGGCCACCCACCTGCGCGATCACACCCGGATCCCCGGCTGCTCCCCGTGCCGGCTCTATGGACCGATCGCGCCAAAATGCCGGACGGCCACACCGGGCCGCATTGGTGAAGGGGTGTTCCACCAGGGGTGGGGCTGAAACGACCGCGGCAGGAGGGTTCCCCGAAGGTTCGGGGCGCCCACCTGCCGCGGTCCGGGCGGTGTCTGTCGGGATCAGGCGAGGCCGCGTTGGGCGCGGCGCAGGTCACACAGCTGGCGCAGGGTGCTCATGTAGCGCGCCACATCGCCGGCAAGCATCTGGTGCATGGCTACACGTTTCAACCTCAAGTAGTGCTTCAGGGCGGGTTCCATGGTGATCAGTGGTTTGAATGAATGGTCGGCTCCGTGATTCAAGCGGCGTGCCAAAGTCGCACACTACCGCACAACACACTGATCGTGAGGAGGAAATGACCTCGCCCGGGGAGTACTGGCCACCGATCGGGCACTTCAAGTGGAAGGATCCACCTACTTTAGCGACCGATGCACCGCGGCGCCTACCTCGTTGGAGTGGCAGGAGGAAGTGGGTCTGGAAAGACCACCTTGGTGCGTTCGCTCCGGCAGGCCCTACCCGAAGGGATGGTGTGCCAGATCTCGCAAGACGATTACTACCGCCCCATCGAGTTCCAAGAACTGGATGCCAACGGCAAGGTGAACTTCGACCTGCCCGGGGGGGTGGATATGGAAGCATTGGCGCGTGACCTGCGGTCCCTGGTGGCGGGTGAATCGATCTTCAAGAAGGAATACACCTTCAACCAACAGGACAAGGAACCCGCGTTGATCGAGCTGCGTCCGGCCCCGGTGATCCTGGTGGAGGGCTTGTTCGTCCTGCACCATGAGGAGGTACGGAACCTGTTCGACCTGCGGATCTTCATCGACGCCAGTGAAGGCGCCCAGCTGGACCGCCGCCTGAAGCGCGATGCGCAAGAGCGTGGCTATGGCCCCGAGGATGTGCTGTACCAATGGCAACACCACGTACTACCGGCCTACCGCAACTACCTGCTGCCCTACCGCCACCTGTGCGACCTGCATGTGGTGAACGAGCGTGGTTTCGACCGTGCGGTGCACGTGCTGCGCGACCACCTGCTCCAGAGCGCCGGGGTGGTGGAACCGATCGACCTGCAGGGGTTATGACCTCCCGCTTTTACGGTGCGGTATAGAGCCGGTGCTGGCGGATGTAGCTGAGCACGGCGGGGGCCAACCTGTCCTCCACCGACCGCCAAGCGCGCAGGTCGCTGCGGATCCCGGTGGAAGAGATGGGCAACAGTGGCGCATCGGCCACGATGCGGATGCCGGGATGTCCGTGATAGGTGGTACTGGCGAAGTGCTCCTTGAACCCTTCGCGGGGGTATACGAGCAGCTCGTGGTGATCGAGGATCTCCTCCGGTCGTTTCCAGCGGTGGAAGCTGCCCAGGTTATCGCTGCCGATGATGAGGGCGAAGTGATGGTCGGGCCAGCGATGGCGCATGAACCGCAGGGTGTCCGCGGTGTAGTTGGGCTTGGGTAGATCGATCTCGAATCCGCTGGCCACCAGCCCATCGCGGCCCTGGATGGCCAGGCGCACCATGGCCAGGCGGTGGGCTTCGGGACTCAATGGTCGATCCTGCTTGAACGGGTTCTGGGGGGTCACCACCAGCCACACTTGGTCCAGCGCACAGGTCTTGCGCATGTGTTCGGCCAGGGCCATGTGGCCGTTGTGCGGCGGGTCGAAGGTTCCGAAGAGGCAGCCTATTCGCATGGGGGGTCGAGGAATCGGGATACGAGCGCGTGTACCTCGGCACACGCATGTTCCAAGGTATCGTTCACCACCACGGCATCGAAGCGGGAAGCGAACGACATTTCGTGCGCAGCCTTGTCCACGCGCTTCTTCAGGCTCTCGGGGCTCTCGGTGCCGCGCGCGAGCAAACGTTGCTCCAAGGCGGCCACGCTGGGCGGACTGATGAAGATGGCCAGGGCCCGATCGCCGAAGTATTCCTTCAGGTGCAAGCCTCCGACCACATCCACATCGAAGATGGCGTGGTTGCCGTTGGCCCAGATCCGGTCGATCTCGCTGCGCAAGGTGCCATAGAACTGCCCCGGATACACCTCTTCCCACTCGATGAACTCATCCCGGTCGACACGCTCCTTGAAGGTCTCCGCGGAAATGAAGTGATAGTCCTGTCCGTCCACCTCGTAGTTGCGCTTGGCCCTGCTGGTGGCGCTCACGGAGAAAGCAAGCCGCAAGCCCTGTTTCAACAAGCTGCGCACGATGGTGGTCTTGCCCGCCCCACTGGGTGCCGAGATGATGATGCACTTACCCATCGTTACCGACCATTCATACCATTGGGACCTCCAATACCATCCGATCCGCTTGCTCCTTTCCCCATGCCTTCTCCACGAGACCTGTTCCGTAGGCCCAGCCCTCGGTAGCTCGTTCCCTACGCTCTACGCCTTCGGCGTTGCAACGGACCTCCCGGATCGGCCTGTGAAGAAAAGGCCGCGCATTTTCGGACGCTATCGCATGTCCAAAGGGCATTAGCGCCGACACCCCGTTGGATCCCGGACAACACCGGGGCTGTTGCCACTTCCGGAGACCTCGGACCCCGAGCCCATGCCAAGGGCGACCACTTCGCTTCAAGACCATCGTCACAACACGTTGAGCACTTGTTCCTTCACCTTCTCCAGCTCATCCTTCATCAGCACCACGAGCTGCTGTATGGCGGCATCGTTGGCCTTGGAGCCGAGGGTATTGATCTCGCGGCCCATCTCCTGTGCGATGAAACCGAGCTTACGCCCTTGGGCATCGCCCTGTACCATGGTCTCGTTGAAGTAGGTGCAGTGCAATCGAAGCCGCACCATCTCCTCGGTCATGTCCATCTTCTCCAGGTAGAAGATCAGCTCTTGCTCGAACCGGTCCATATCGGCCTTGGCGCCGAGCTCGGCGAGCTTGGTACGCAACCGTTCCCGCGTGCGTTCGGCCCGCCCCTGGTCGGCTTGCTGCACCTCGTTCAACAAACGGCCGATGGCCTCCACCCGCGCGTGCAGTTCGGTCTGCAGGCGGGCCCCCTCGGCGATACGGAAGGCATCGAAAGCTTGCAAGGCACCATCCACCAACAGGAACACCTGCTCCCACTCCGCTTCTGCGAGGCGGTCGCTGGTGGTGTTGGCCACATCGGGCAGGCGCAACACCTGAGCCAGCAGGTCGGTCGTGGCCTGTGGATCCACACTGTCGCGGATGGCCTTCAGCTCATCGTAGTAGGCGCGCACCAGCTCCCGATCGAAGGAGGTGCGCTTGGTGGCGTGTATCCCATCGCTGCCCACGAACACCTCGGCCTTGCCACGCACGATCCTCTCGCCGGCCTTCAGCCGGATCTCATTCTCCCGCTCCTTCAAGGCGGAAGGCACCTTCAGGAAAAGGTCGAGCTGCTTGCTGTTGAGCGACCGCACCTCCACGGTGAGCTTTCGGTCGTGCACAACACCTTCGGCGCGGCCGAAGCCGGTCATGGAACGGATCATGTGCGGCCAAAGGTAGCGGCCTCACCGATCGGCCCTGCCCACGAGGTACACCCCGGCGAAGATCGCTGCGGCACAGAGGGCCTGTAGTGGCCCAATGCCCGCCTGATAGGTGCCGGGAATGCCGAGCCGTTCCGGTCCGAGACGCACGAACAGCCAGGTGAACGCGACGGCGAGCACCGGCTGCAGGTAGATGTAAGTACCCACCACCGTTGGACTGACCCGTGCCAATGCCCAGCTGTTCATCAAGTACGCCACGAAGGTGACCATCACCACCACGAAACCCAGTGCCATGAGGTGGGGTGCGCCCAGGGTTGACCACTGCACAGCGGCCATCTCTCCCCAGCCGAACGGCAACACCAGAAAGAGGCCGAAGAAGAAACACCAGGCCATCACGGTGACCGCGGAATACTTGCGCATGAGCGGTTTCACCAAGACCAGGAAGAGTCCATAGGAGGTGGCGTTGATGAGAATGAGCAGATCGCCGAGGGCCGTGGCGCCGGCCGCACCGCCGGAAGGCTTGGCGAGGATCAGGGCCAGCGCACCCCCCGCCCCCAAAGCCACGCCAACGGCCTTCGGCCAGGTGATCCGCTCGCGCAGGAGCACACCCGCCAATACCAACACCAGGATCGGTGTGGCCACCATGATGATGCTGGCGTTGATCGGACTGGTGCGCATGAGGCCATGGAAGAACATGAGCTGGTTGAGGGCCACGCCGGTGATGGCACAGAGGAACGCTCGCGCCAGGTCCGGGGTCGATACGCGCTCCGGCCGGAAGGCGTACAACGCCCAGAACAGCAAGCCCGCGCCCAGCACCCGGAGCAGGATGAAACCCGAAGGACCGATCACCTCGGGCATGAGCCCCTTGGCCACCACATAGTTGATGCCGTAGATGAAATTGACCCCGAAGAGCGCGAGGTGCGCAAGGATGTTCCGGGGCACGGCCATGGCCGGACGAAAGTAGCCGGAGCGTGCCGGATCATCGTTCTACCTTCGCGCCGAACAACGCACACCCTCCGATGAGATTCGGCACCAAAGCCATCCACGCCGGCGTGGAACCCGACCCCGCTACCGGCGCCATCATGACGCCCATCTACCAGACCAGCACGTATGTGCAGGCAGCGCCGGGCGACCACAAGGGCTACGAGTACAGCCGCACGCACAACCCCACGCGCACCGCGTTGCAGAACGCGCTGGCGGCGTTGGAGAATGGCACCCACGGCCTGTGTTTCGCCACGGGCATGGCCAGCATCGACGCCATCGTGAAACTGCTGAAGCCCGGCGACGAGGTGGTGAGCACCAACGACCTGTACGGCGGCACCTACCGCCTGTTCACCAAGATCTTCGAAGGCTTCGGTGTGAAGTTCCACTTCGTGGACATGAGCGACCTGCGCAACGTGAAGGCGAAGGTGAACGCGAACACGAAACTGATCTGGGCGGAAACACCCACCAATCCGCTGCTGCGGATCATCGACATCGCGGGGTTGGCGGCCATTGCCCAGGAACAAGGCTGCTTGTTGGGCGTGGACAACACCTTCGCCACCCCGTACCTGCAGAACCCGCTGGACCTTGGTGCGGACATCGTGATGCACAGTGTGACCAAGTACCTGGCCGGCCACAGCGACGTGGTGATGGGCGCGCTGGTGGTGAAGGATGCCGCGTTGGCCGAACGCCTGGCCTTCATCCAGAACAGCAGTGGCGCCACCCCGGGGCCGCAGGATTGCTTCCTGGTGCTCCGCGGGCTGAAGACCCTGCACCTGCGCATGCAACGCCACTGCGAGAACGGCAAGGCCATCGCCGAGTGGCTCGCCCGACACCCCAAGGTGGACCAGGTGCATTGGCCAGGTTTCGCCACCCATGCCAACCATGCGATCGCCGCCGAACAGATGCGTGGGTTCGGTGGGATGATCAGCTTCACGCTGAAAGGCGACGACATGGCCGATGCCACCCGCGTGTTGAGCAATACCAAGCTGTTCTCACTGGCCGAATCGCTGGGCGGCGTGGAATCGCTGCTGGGCCACCCGGCCAGCATGACCCACGCGAGCATTCCCCGCGAGGAGCGTTTGCGCAACGGACTGGCCGACACCTTGATCCGCCTAAGCGTGGGCGTAGAGGATGTGGACGACCTGATCGCCGACCTGGAGCAGGCCTTGGGCTAAGCAGGCCTTCCGGTGCACACGGGATCCCCTGCGGATCACGGTCGGCAGTGGCCGTGTGCGTCCCACCTCGCCACCCGGTCGGCAGAAAAAAGAACGATCCAACGAAGCCCGACCGCGGCGTTAGGATCCCAAGCAAGAGGACGTCCGCCATCTGGCCAGGCGAAGTTGCCATGGGCGTACATCCGAAGCAACGGTATCCTCGACCCAGGGAACGGCGCATTGGTCGTATCCTGATCGCATCGGCCAACGCATCGCCCTGACCGGGTACGGACCTGAAGCCTCAAGAACGGCTTGCGGAGTACGGTTATCGAGCAAGTGACCAGCGGTTCAATGGCGCTACCTTGCGGCACTTCGGTCGACCTACAGCGACCGCTCCGAACGTACATGCGCCTCTCGACGACCTTGCTCGCCACAACGCTGGCCCTCCTCTCCCAAGCCCAGGAACTTCCCTGCGGCACCGACGAGATCCATCGCATCGGATCGCCACTCGCCCGGCAGGCCGACTTCCCTGCCCGGGTGGCACAGACCACCGCCGAACTGGAGCAGTTCACGCGCGAATTCACCGGAGCCGATGATCGCGGTGGATCGAGCTATATCATTCCCGTTGTGTTCCACATCATCCACAACGACGGCCCGGAGAACATCACCGACGCACAGGTCCAGGATGCGATCCGGATCCTGAACGACGACTTCAACCGGCTGAACCAGGACTGGGACAACGTGCGACCAGCCTTCCAGGGCATCGTGGCCGATATCGGGATCGAGTTCCGCCTGGCCACACGCGACCCGAATGGCCAATGCACCAACGGGATCACCCGTACGCGTTCGGCCCTGACCACCAATGGTGCGGAGGAAATGAAAGCCTTGATCAGCTGGCCGCGCAACAAATACATGCAGGTATGGGTGGCCGCTTCGGCCGATGGTGCCGCCGGCTATACGTACACCCCGGGGGTGGCTGCATGGATACCGCAAGAGGATGGTATCGTGATGCAGCACATCTATGTCGGATCCATCGGTACCGGTGCGGCGGCCCGCTCCCGGTCCTTGACCCATGAAGTGGGGCACTGGCTCAACCTGTCACATACCTGGGGCAGCAGCAACACCCCGGGGCTGGATTCGAACTGCGACATGGACGACGGGGTGTCGGACACCCCGAACACCAGGGGCTGGACCACCTGCACCTTGAACGGATCGAGCTGCGGCTCGACCTTGGACAACGTGGAGAACTTCATGGAATACTCCTATTGTTCCAAGATGTTCACCGAAGGCCAAAAGACACGCATGATCGCAGCGTTGAATTCCACCACGGCACAACGGAATCAACTATCGCAAACGAGCAACCTGGTGAACACCGGTGTGAATGGGAACGCCACCCTTTGTGCCGCTCGTTTCATGAGCAACATCGGTGAGATCTGCGCCGGGCAATCCGTGACCTTCAGCGATCAGAGCTACCACAATGTGACCTCCCGTAGCTGGTCGTTCCCGGGCGGAGAGCCATCCACCTCCACCGAAGCATCGCCCGTGATCACCTATCCGAACAGCGGGCTCTACCCCGTGACCCTAACGGTATCCGATGGCTCCAGCTCGTTAAGCACCTCCGAGGTGAATTACATCACCGTTCTTGCCGATCCCGGCACCACCACACCCCTGCATGAAGGTTTCGAGACCGCGAACATCCCGGAAGATGTGGGCTGGACCGCACTGAACGTGAATGACGACAATGGCTTCACCGTTACGACCGCAGCGGCCTACAGCGGGTCGAAGAGCATTCGCCTGCTGAACACCTCCAGCATGGCCGGGCGCACCGACCAGCTTGTATCGCCCACCATCAACATGGCCGATGCCACGGACATCACCGTGAGTTTCCGCTATGCCTACGCACGCCGCTCCAGCACCAGTGGCGACCAATTGCGCCTTTTCGTAAGCAACGACTGTGGGCGTACCTGGAGCATGCGCGCCCAGCTCTTCGGCACTTCCGACCTGAACACCGGAGGGATCCAAACCGGGAATTTCGTCCCGAACGGCCCGGAACAATGGGGCTACCGCGAGGTGACCACCATCAATAGCAGCTACCACGTGAGCGACATGCGGATCCGCTTCGACCTGGTCAGCGATGGGGGCAACAACCTGTACCTGGACGACATCAACCTGAACGGCATGCCCGTGGGACTTGAGGAGGTAGCCGTGGATGCTCAAGAGCTGGTCCGTGTGGTCCCCAACCCCACGCAAGGCAACAGCGAAGTGATCCTTACGCTGGCCAAGGCCGACGACACGGTGGTTGAACTCCAGGACATGCTGGGCAGGTCCCTTGCACGGCTCCACGCAGGGCGTTTAGGTGCTGGCGAACATCGGATACAGCTACCGCTGGAGCACGCTGCAGCCGGAGCCTATTTCGTTCGTGTGACACAGACCCACGGCACCCGGACCGTGCGGGTAGCGAAGCAGTGATCGGAACAGCCCTACCGATCGAAGCTGGATCGGCAGGGCATGCACCATGTTGCCGACATGCCGTTATGCCATTGGGACATTCAAGACCTTGATCGGCGGACCACACGGCCGACCTATCCTCGCCCTCCGAGAGAATGCCCGGGGAGCCACCACCAGAGCTTTCAAGATCGGTGGACGACCAAAGTCGGCTGCTGGCCGAACCGGTTGGACCGCACGGCCGGGTAGCCACGCGAGGCAAGGGGGGAAAACGTTGGCACCGATCCAGCCGACGCGCACGAGCATCGACTCCTGGATCAACGATCGGCCATAGGTACGCTGGGAACGGAACGCCGGGGGCGTGGTCGACCCGAACCCGCGTCGGGCACCCCTCATCGGGCAGGACGCAGCATACCGCGCCCTACTCCTTGAACCCGACCATGATGGCCACGCACCCCACGTGCACCATGGAACTGGCGGGCTTGTTGGGCACCCACACGACCACCTTCAGGGGCACGGTGCTCGCGGCCTTCAGGTCGAAATGGTGTTTGGGGTCGTCGGCGAGGCTCTCGAAGATGATCTTGTTGTTCTGGTCCACCAGCTTCCAATTCACTTCACCGAGGATCGGATGGGTGCATACCATGACCCGGTAATCCTGGCCACTGTAGAAGGTATAGCTCACCTCGGCCTCCTCACCCGGCGCGAGCTGTGCGGAGTTGAAGGTCTCATTGAACTTGTAGGGGGCGAGTTCGGGAACGCACTTGTTCTTGGCGAAGCTCCGGCACTGTGCGAAGGTGGCCATGGAGAGCACGACGGCACCTACCACGAGGACCGATCTCAGAAGCGGGGTACGGTAACACATGGGGCCGATCAATTGATGTAGGAATTGCGGATGGCGGCGGTCTTCTCCTTGATCGCCTTGAACTGATCGTTGTTCAGCGTGGGAGCAGGTGTCCCACCGGACACCACCACCACTCCGTTCTCTCCGGCGCTCACCTGCGCACCCGGGTCGGGCAGAGCCACTTCAGCGAACAGCGCCTGCAGTGCGGCAAGGTCCGTCTTCACCGTGGTGAGGCGGGCATCATTGACGGCATAGGAGCCGATCAAGGCGACCAGATCATCCAGGGCGTACTTCTGCTCGGCGATCCGTTGCCTGAGTTCGGGGGTATCGTTGGTGGTGGCCACCTGGGTGGCGATGTAGAGGCCCTCTACCCAGCCGCCAGCCACCATCAGTGCGCTGATGTTATCGCGGCCGTTCTCCTTCAAGTAGGCATCCACACCCCAGTAGGTCTCGCTGATGATATCGAGGAGGGCCTCCCGATCGTTGGACT
The DNA here is from genome assembly GCA_963169535.1 of Bacteroidota bacterium. Lineage (GTDB taxonomy): Bacteria > Bacteroidota > Bacteroidia > Flavobacteriales_F > PHOS-HE28 > PHOS-HE28. The sequence continues at coordinate 63,094 of CAUJED010000147.1, forward strand.
TGGACTGCATCAGCTCCAACGTGCTGTCGTTGAACGCTTGCGTGATCCCAAGCTGGTCGGCCAGTTTCCGCGAACAGGCGGAATAGAACATGCTCTCCTGGGTGTGGTTGAAGACGCTGGCGTAGCTGAGGTCGGCACCGTACACCCCGAGGTTCAACGCTTGCTGGCTCGCGGCGGTGTACTTGTCCACGTTCTTCACATCGTTGAGGATCTTGCCGTTGTACTGCGCACCGGCCTTCTTCAGCAAGGTGGCTGTCTCCATCGGCGAAGGCACCGTATTGAAGATCTTCTTGGTCTTGGCGATCCGATCCGCCTTGGTGCTATCGGCCGTGGCGTCCACGGTCAATTGATCCTGTGCGGTAGGCTCGCCACCACAGCCAGCGAAGGAAACAGCCACCACCAGGGCGACAGACCAAGGAACGATACGCATGGGGATCATGGGTTGAAGGGGAGTCGGCCGTAAAGGTGCCCTGAAGCGAAAAGCCGATCAGTGCGCTTCGAGCCAGTTTTTCCCCACGCCCATGTCAACAACGAGGGGGACTGCCAGCTCCATGGCCCCCTGCATCCGCGCACGGACCATTTCCTTCAACGGCTCCAGCTCGTCCACATGGGTATCGAACACGAGTTCGTCGTGCACCTGCAGCAACAGTCGGCTCCGCATGGCCCTGAGCTCCAACTCGCGGTGTATATCCACCATGGCCACCTTGATGATGTCCGCGGCAGTGCCTTGCATGGGCGCATTGATGGCGATGCGTTCGGCCTGGGCACGCACGGTGTTATTGCCGCTGGTGATATCGGGCAGGTAACGTCGGCGCCCCATCAGGGTCTTGATGTATCCGTTGGTGCGGCAGAAGCCGATCATCTCATCCATGTAGTTGCGGACGCCCGGGAACTGGGAGAAGTAATCGTCGATGATGGCCTTGGCCTCTCCGCGTGGAATGCCCAGGTTCTGCGCCAGGCCGAAGGCGCCCTGGCCGTAGGCGATACCGAAGTTGACGGCTTTGGCCCGGCTGCGCTGCTCGCGGGTCACCTGGGCGATATCCACATTGAACACCTTGGCCGCCGTTGCCGCGTGGATATCGAGCCCTTTGCGGAAGGCTTCCTGCATGTTGTGATCGCCGCTCATGTGCGCGATGATGCGCAGTTCGATCTGGCTGTAGTCGGCACTGAGCAACAGGAACTCTTCGTTACGGGGCACGAAGGCCTTGCGGATCTCGCGGCCCTTCTCGGTGCGGATGGGGATGTTCTGGAGATTGGGGTCGTTGCTGGCGAGCCGTCCGGTGGCGGCCACGGTCTGCAGGTAGCTGGTATGCACCCGGTGGGTAACGGGATCCGCAGCCAGAGGCAGGGTGTCCACATACGTTCCTTTTAGCTTCCGCAAGCTGCGATAATCGAGGATGAGGGGGATGACCGGATGCTCCTGGGCAAGCTCCTGTAGCACATCCTCACTGGTCTGGTACTGGCCGGTCTTGGCGGTCTTCTTCACCTTGTCCCCACCGATCCTCAGCGTCTCGAAGAGCACGTCCCCCAGCTGCTTCGGACTGTCGATGTTGAAGGGCACCCCGCACGCCCGGTGGATCTCCTCTTGCAGACGGATCAGGTCCTGGCCGAGTTCGGAGCTGAACTGTTCGAGCGCGGGGATGTCGATCCGGATGCCTTCGGTCTCCATATCGGCCAGCACCCGCACCAAGGGCATCTCCACCCGCTCGAAAAGGCCATCCACTTCGTCCGCCTGGAGAAGCGGCTCAAGCTTCTCCGCGAGTTGCCAGGTGATATCGGCATCCTCGGCACTGTATTCCTTCACCACCTCGACCTCCACATCGCGCATGCTGCGCTGCACCTTGCCTCTTCCCTTCTCCCCGATCAAGGAGGTGATGCTCACGGGACGGTACCGGAGGTAGGTCTCGCTCAAGTAGTCCATGCCATGCTTCTGCTGATCGGGCTTCAGGAGGAAGTGGGCCACCATGGTATCGAAGAGCGACCCTTTCACCCGCACCCCATAGCGTGCCAACACCCGGATGTCGAACTTGGCGTTCTGCGCCACCTTTCCGATCCGTTCATCCTCCAATACGGGTTTGAAGATGTCCACCACGCGTTGTGCGGCCACAGGATCGGCCGGCACCGGTATAAAGTGGCCTTCATGCGGCTTCCAACTGAACGCGAGGCCCACGAGCTCGGCGGTGCGCTCGTCCGTACCGGTGGTCTCGGTATCGAAACAGAAACGTGGTCGCTTCCTCAGCTGTGCGGCGAGCATGTACATGTCCTCCTGCTTGTCCGCGAGGAAGTAGCGATGGGGCACGGTGTTGATGTCCGCGAGTTCCTCGAGCACCACCTGGCCATTGGCATCCACGGCGGTCCCGAAAAGATCCACCTGCGCGATGTCCGGCCGTGACTTCCTTCCCTTCTCGGGCGTTCCGGTTGCGGCGGGGTCGGATGGCGCCAGGACCCGCGCGGCCAGGGTCTTGAATTCGAGTTCGCTGAAGACCTCCATCACCTTATCCCTATCGGGCGCTTCGAGTCGCAGCGCATCGTGATCCAATTCCACCGGTGCATCGATGTTGATGGTGGCCAGCATCTTGCTGAGCCTTCCCTGCTCGGCGAACCCGATCACGTTCTCCCGCTGCTTTCCCTTGAGCTGGTCCACGTTCTCGATCACCCCTTCCAACGAACCGAATTGTTGCACGAGCTTCATGGCGGTCTTCTCGCCGATCCCTGGGATCCCGGGGATGTTATCCACGGCATCGCCCATGAGGCCGAGGATATCGATCACCTGTTCGGTGCGTTGCAACCCCCAACGATCGCAGATCTCCTTGGGGCCGAGCTTCTCCGGTGGTTCGCCCCCGCGCCCGGGCTTGTACATGATGATCCGGTCGGTCACCAGCTGCCCGAAGTCCTTGTCCGGGGTGACCATGAAGGTGAGGTAGCCTTCGACCTCGGCCTTCTTGGCGATGGTGCCGATCACATCATCGGCCTCGTACCCGTCACTTTCGAGAATAGGGATGTTCAGCGCCTCGATGATGCGTCGGATGTACGGCAGGTTGCTGCGGATATCATCGGGCATCTCCTCGCGATTGGCCTTGTAGTCGAGCAGGGCCTCGTGGCGTTCAGTGGGCGCAGCGGTATCGAATACCACGGCGAGGTGCGTGGGCTTCTCCCGTTTGATCAGGTCCAGCAGGGTGGTGGTGAACCCAAAAGCCGCGCTGGTGTTGAAACCCTTGCTGTTCACCCGGGGTGTGCGGATGAAGCTGAAATAGGCACGATAGATGAGAGCGAAAGCATCTAAGAGGAAGAGGCGGCGATCGTCTGCGGGCTGTTCGGACATGGCGGAAAGGTAGTCCGTCCGCAGCGGCTACGTATGCCATTCGGCCCCCACTGGTCACCGGGCCGCGTGACCGGCGCGGTCCGGAAGGTCCGCCATCAACGTTCCTTCCACACCACCTCCAGCACGGTCCGGCCCACGGCTTCCAGGGTGGCCCGGTCGATCACATCCATGGAATCGTCGTGGGTATGCCAATAGGGTCCGAAAGCCTGGGTGCTGGGATCGTACTCGATGATATCGATCGTAGGGATCCGGAGCACCTTGTTCACGGGAACATGGTCGTCGATGCCCACGAAGTACTTCGATTCCTGCACGAACCTGTCGCCATGGCCGAGTGCTTCGCCGGTCTTCCACACCTTGCGTACGATGGCAGGGGCGTACTGCATGCTCAGGGCTTCCTGATAGAATCGGGCCTCCTTGGCCCCCACCATATCGAGCAGGATGCCGAAACGGGCCTTGTAGCTCGGGACATGTGGGTTCTTGGCCCAGTATTGCGAGCCGAGGCACCACGTATCGATGCTTCCTTCGTCGAAGGCCATGGCCCCACTGGGTTGGCCGTGGTCCTCCACATCGGTGAAGAGGATGTCCACGCCGGGCCCGTGCTCCTTGGCGGCGATATGCCTGGCGACCTCCAGTAGCACGCCCACCCCGCTGCCACCATCATTGGCACCATCGATCGGTTCATTGCTGCGTTCATCGTCCCTATCCGCGAATGGCCGGGTGTCCCAATGCGCCAACAACAGGATCCGTTCGCTGCGTTCGGGATGGAAACGGCCGATGATGTTGCGCAACGGTAGGCGTTCCTTGCTATAGGACACCACGGTTCCGGTCTGTTCCACCACCTCGGCGCCGGCGTCCTTCAAGCGCCTTACCATCCAGTCGCCACAGGCCTTGTGGGCTTTTGTCCCAGGCACACGCGGCCCGAAAGCGACCTGTTGCTCCACGAACGCATACGCGCTATCGGCATTGAACACGGGGGTCGGGGAGAGCGCTGGTAGCTCGGGCTCCGGAACGGTACTGGTGTTGGTCGGCGGCGTCTCGGTGTCGCAACCCTGGATCAACACGGCCAACGCCAGGAGTGGGGTCGAACGTAGGATGAGTGATATCAGGCGCGCGACCATGTGGTTCCTTCTTTGGTATCCTTCAACGCAATGCCCAGTTCCAGCAGGCGGTCGCGAATGGCATCGCTCCCGGCGTAATCCTTGCGCGCCTTGGCTTCGGCGCGCAACCGGATGAACTCCGCCACGAGACCTTCGAGAACCTTGTCGTCACCGCCGGTGCGCTGTTCGTTCCGCAAGCCGAGCACCTCGTGCACCATGCTCCGCATCAGGGTGGTGAGGCGTTGGATCCCTTCGGCCGTAAGGGGTAGTTTACCATCGTTCACGGAATTGACGATGCGTACACCTTCGAACAGTTCCCCGATCATCACGGGGGTGTTGATGTCATCGTTCATGGCCGCATGGCACCGTTGTTCAAGCGCGGCGACATCGGCCCCGTCGGTCGCCCCGGGCCTCAAGCCATCGAGCAGGTCCATCGCGGCCATCAGGCGCTCCAGGCCCCGCTCTGCGGCCTGCATCGCAACGTTGCTGAAGTCGAGCGTGCTGGCGTAATGGCTTTGCAGCATGAAGAAGCGCACGGTCATGGCGCTGTAGCCCTTCTCCAGCAGTTTGTGGTCGCCGGTGATCAGCTCCTCGGGCGTGAACCCGTTCCCTTCGCTCTTGGCCATTTTCCGACCGTTCACCGTGAGCATGTTGCCATGCATCCAATAGCGTACGGGGGCCTGTCCATCGGCGGCCACACTTTGCGCGATCTCGCACTCGTGGTGCGGGAACTTCAGGTCCATGCCGCCGCCATGGATGTCGAAGGTGCCACCGAGGTATTTGGTGCTCATGGCGCTGCACTCAAGGTGCCATCCCGGAAAACCCTCGCCCCAGGGGCTGGGCCATTTCATCAGGTGTTGAGGTTCGGCCTTCTTCCAGATCGCGAAGTCGAGTGGGCTGCGCTTCTCCTCCATACCCTCGGTATCGCGGGTGTTGGAGAGCAGCTCATCGATCCGGCGGCCGCTCAACTCGCCGTAGGCATGGCCCTCCGCGAACTTGGGCACGTTGAAATACACGCTGCCGTTGACCTCGTAGCCATATCCACTGCGGATGATACGGTCCACCATGGCGATCTGCTCGATGAGGTGGCCGGTGGCGGTGGGCTCGATGCTGGGTGGCAGGATGTTGAAGAGCCGCATCACATCATGGAAGCCGTTGGTGTACTTCTGCACCACTTCCATGGGCTCCATCTGCTCCAGCCGGGCGCGCTTCGCGATCTTGTCCTCGCCCTCGTCCACATCGCCCACCAGGTGGCCCACATCGGTGATGTTCCGCACATAGCGCACCTTGTACCCGATGTACGTGAGCCAGCGGTATAGGATATCGAAGCTCAGGAAGGTGCGCACATTGCCCAGATGCACGTCGCTGTACACGGTGGGGCCGCATACGTACAGGCCCACATGTGGCGGCCGCAAGGGGACGAACTCCTCCTTGCGACGGGTGAGGGTGTTGGTGATGAAGAGGGGTCCGTACTTCGGCTCGGGCATGGTCATCGATAGGGCCTGCGAAGGTATGGGGCCCAAGCGGAGCGCCCCCTACTGCCGATCCTCGTCGGTGATCACCGCATCGCCGGCATAGCGGCCTTGCTTGAAGATCTGGATCCGGTGCAGGATCCCGTGTTTATCGTAGGAATAGCGCTTGCCATCCCAGAGGCGCCCTTGCTTGAAATTCCCTTGTTGGGACAAGCGGAGCTGCCGATCGTAGAGGGTATTGAACCCGTTCTCGCGGAAGGTGACGGCATTGGTGGTCTCCTCGGGTGTCACCGCCGGTGCGGGCGCGGCCTTGGGGTCCACCTTCACGGTTTCGGCCTTGGGCACGGGCTTGATGTACTTGCTGTTGGCGGCATCGATCACGCCGTCGTTGAACTCGGCCACTTGCTGGAGCTGGCCATCCGGGGTGAATCGTTTCAGCGTGCCATCCTCCTTGCCCTGATCCACCTCCACCTGTACGGCAAGCTGGCCGTTCTCATGGAAGTATTTCTGTTCCCCATCGCGCACCCCGTCGGCGGTGAAGGTGAAATCCTGCGCGAGCTGGCCGTTGGGGTGCCAGCGCTGGAACTTGCCCGTATTTCGATCGAGGTCCCAGTTGCCCTGTTCTTCGAGCTTCCCCGTAGGGTAGTAGGTCTTGTAGGCGCCGCGGGGCCTGCCCATCTGGTAGGTGATCTCGCTCATCAGCCTACCGTTTGGCCAATAGCGCTTCCATGCGCCGGTCCGTTTGCTGTTGGTATAACGTCCTTCCTCCACCAGCTGTCCATCGGCATAACCGGGTTTATCCGCAGCTGGGGCGGTCACCTTCCAAAAACCCTGCTTCCGGCCTAACTCATCGACACGGTTCAGCGTGTCCAGAGCGGTGGTGCCGGCCTGTGCGAAGGTGCACTGGATCGAGAGTAGGATGCAGGAGACAAGGGAGAACAGGGATGGACGACGGATCGGTGCCATGGCATACGCTACCTGGAAGAACAGGAGCTATACGCAATACCGGGCGAAGAGGTTTCAGCCCCCCTTGGCCAGGGTCGCCTTCAAATTATCCATCATCTCATCCACCATAGCGCGCAGGTCGTACTGCGGCTTCCAACCCCAGTCGGTCCGTGCGGCGGAATCATCGATGCTCCTCGGCCAGCTGTCGGCGATGGCTTGGCGATGGTCGGGCGCATAGTCGATGGTGAACCCGGGGATATGCCGTTCCACCTCGGCGGCGATCCCTTGGGGGTCGAAGCTGAACCCGGCCAGGTTGTAGCTGGTGCGCTCCTTCACCTGTTCGGCGGGGGCTTCCATCAGGTCTATGGTGGCCCGGATGGCATCGGGCATGTACATCATGGGCAAGGTGGTCTTCGGCCCCAGGAAACAGGTGTACCGGCCATGTTTGATGGCCTCGTGGAAGATGTGGACGGCATAGTCCGTGGTGCCCCCTCCCGGCGCGCTCTTCCAGCCGATGAGGCCGGGATAGCGAATGCTCCGCACATCCACGCCATACCGCTTGTGATAGTACTGGCACCACTGCTCGCCGGCCTGCTTGCTGATCCCGTACACCGTGGTGGGTTCGGCGATGGTGTGCTGAAGGGTACCATCCTTGGGGGTGGTGGGCCCGAAGACGGCGATGCTGCTGGGCCAGTACACCCGTTGAAGCTTGCCTTCGCGCGCCAGTTCAAGCACGATGAACAGGCTCTCCATGTTCAGTTTCCAGGCGAACGCGGGATCCTTCTCCGCGGTGGCGCTGAGCAGGGCTGCCAAGAGGTACACCTCGGTGATCCCGTGCTTGTCGATGATGCGCTCGATGCCCCGGCGGTCCATGGCATCGACCATGGCGAAGGGGCCGCTTTGCGCCACCTGGGGCTGTTTGATATCGCTGGCCACCACATTGTCGTTGCCGAAACGGGCGCGCAAGCCTTCGACGAGTTCGGTACCGATCTGGCCGGAGGAGCCGATGACGAGGATCTTCTTCATGATGAGAGGGGCCAAAGCTATGGGGCATGACCCATACCTAGCCTCCCGTGTATCTTTGCGGAGATGGACACGCACCGCCTTCGCAACCTGTATGGACCGGAGGACCTCCGCGCCCGATTGAAGCGCGAGAACGAGCTCAGGACCACGCTTAGTTTCTACCGCTACGTGCGGCTGCAAGCGGTCGAGGAGCTGCGCAACACACTGTATTCCGACTGGGAGGCGCTGGGCGTTCTCGGCCGGATCTATGTCTCGCAGGAGGGCATCAACGCCCAGGTGAGCGTACCCACGGACAACCTCGATGCCTTCCGCAAAGACCTCGATGCACGTGCGGCATTCCGCAACGTACCTTGGAAGATCGCCGTGGAGGATGACGGGAAGAGCTTCCTGAAGCTCATCGTTCGCGTAAAGAAGAAGATCGTGGCCGATGGCCTGGCCGATGATGCCTTTGACGTGACCAATGTGGGAGAGCACCTCGACGCGGTCACCTTCAACCGGAAGTTGGACGAAGGGGCGTTGGTGATCGACATGCGTAACAACTATGAGTGCCTGATCGGCCATTTCGAAGGGGCCTACCTCCCCAAGGCCGACACCTTCCGCGGTGCGATAGACGAGGTTGTTGAGACCTTCAAGGAGAAGAAGGATGCCGAAGTCCTGATGTACTGCACCGGAGGCATCCGATGTGAGAAGGCCAGCGCCTACCTCAAGCATCAGGGTTTCACGAAGGTGGCCCAACTGCACGGCGGCATCATCGATTACGCGCGGCAGATCAGGACCGAGGGGCTGGATAGCCGATACAAGGGCCAGAACTTCGTGTTCGACGAGCGGTTGGCCGAACGTATCACCGATGATGTAGTGAGCACGTGCATGCAGTGCGGCATACCGAGCGACCGCATCACCAACTGCCACGAAGCCACCTGCAATATGCTGTTGGTGCAGTGCGAGGCCTGCGCAGCGAAGTATGCACAATGCTGCTCGCCCAGCTGCCGCGAGATCCACGTGTTGCCCATCGAGGTACAACGCACCTGGCGGAAGGGCCGGAGCACACGGAGCACCAAAACCAAGGCCATCAACGATCCGGAAGGGCTCCGCAGTCGCATCCGTGAAGAAGAGGAGCTGCTCGCGCTCAACGGTACGCTGCACCCTGAACTGAGCGATATCATCATCAAGCCCATGTAAGGGCGCGAAATTTCCGACCTCAACGCAAAGCACCTGACGCCTCGCTCACCTTCAGATCAGCGTTCATCATAACCAGCAGCGTCATCTGCGTTCCATCCACGAACGATGCCCATCTACCACACCCTCGGCAAGATCCCGCACAAGCGCCACACCGTCTTCATGAACGGCAAGGACCGCTACTACTACGAGCAGCTCTTCGGCACCATCGGCTTCGATGGCATGAGCACCCTGAGCTACCACGTGCACCGCCCCACCCAAGTGAAGGCGCTGGGCAAGCCCAAGGACGTGACGCCCAAGATCGCCATCGCGAAGAACATGCGCTCGTTGCGGCTGCACGGTTTCAACACCAAGCCGGAGAAGGACCACCTGGCCGCCCGCAAGACCATCCTGGTGAACAGCGATTGCGCCATCGTACTCGCCGCGCCACAGGCGAAGAGCGTGGACTACTTCTATAAGAACGCCGACTGCGACGAGATGATCTTCGTCCACAAAGGCAGCGGCACCCTACGAACGTTCCTGGGCAACATCGACTTCAAGTACGGCGACTACCTGATGATCCCACGCGGGATGATCTACACGATGGAGTTCAAGGACAGCGATAACCGCCTCTTCATCGTGGAAAGCCACCGGCCCATGTACACGCCGAAGCGCTACCGCAACTGGTTCGGGCAATTGCTGGAGCACAGCCCCTTTTGCGAACGCGACATTCGCCGCCCGAAGAAGCTGGAGACGCACGACGAGAAGGGCAACTTCACCATCAAGCTGAAGAAGCAGAACATGCTGCACGAGCTGGTGTACGCCACGCACCCCTTCGACGTGGTGGGCTGGGACGGCTACAACTACCCCTACGCCTTCAGCATCCACGACTTCGAACCCATCACGGGCCGCGTACACCTACCGCCACCCATCCACCAAACCTTCGAGACGGATGCCTTCGTGGTGTGCAGTTTCTGCCCTCGGCTGTATGACTACCACCCGCAGGCCATCCCCGCGCCGTACAACCACAGCAACATCGACAGCGACGAGGTGCTGTACTACGTGGCCGGCGATTTCATGAGCCGAAACGACATCGGCCCCGGCCACATCAGCCTGCACCCCGCAGGCATCCCCCACGGTCCGCACCCCGGTGCCATGGAGCGCAGCATCGGCAAGAAGGAGACCGACGAGCTCGCCGTGATGGTGGACACCTTCAAGCCGCTGATGGTGACCGAGGAGGCCCTGAAGATCGACGACGGGAAGTACTGGAAGAGCTGGGTGGAGTAGTTTCGTGACATGGAACTGAGCCACGATACCCGCGAACAACTGCGTCGTTTCTTCGCTGCATATCCGGTGGACCGTGCGTACGTGTTCGGTTCATTCGCGCGTGGCGATGCTCGGCCCGACAGTGACCTCGATATCCTCGTTGATCTGGACCGGTCAAAACCCTTCGGTCTGGGTTTCATCGACATGCAGTTGAAACTGGAGGAAATGCTGGGACGCAAGGTGGATGTGGTCACGCGTCGCGCATTATCGAAGTACATCGAACCATACGTGACCAAGGATCTGCAATTGATCTATGCGCGAGCCGAGGCGTGACAGGCTGCGGCTTCAGCACATGCTGGATGCCTGCGATGCCTTGATGGAGTTCGTTGCCGACCGGAAGGAGGAGGATCTGATGAGCGACAAGATGCTCCTTGCGGCCGTGTCGCGGCAGATCGAGATCATCGGCGAAGCGGCCAGCATGCTCACCGTGGAATTGCGGGCGTTGCACCCCGAAGTGCCCTGGCGGCAGATCATCGGTATGCGGCACAGGATCATTCACGAGTACTTCGCTGTGCAAACGGACACCTTGTGGGATGTGGCGCAGAATGATGTGCCGATCCTGCGCGAGCAATTGGCCGCCATCATCGATCAACTGCCGGAAGGTGGGTTCTGATGCGTCCGTGAAGATCACCGGCGAACTGGCCGTGATGGAGGACACCTTCAAGCCGCTGATGGTGACCGAGGAGGCCCTGAAGATCGACGACGGGAAGTACTGGAAGAGCTGGGTGGAGTGAGCGCGGCACCGTTGAGCACCGGCGCACCGTCAGCCCTCCACGGTACCTGTAAGGGGAGCACAGCCGGGAGGCCATGAGCTCCGCTCCACGGGGTGGCAGAAATACAACGATCATGCTATTGTCATGGTCGTGTAAGACCTGTCACTTTGCATCCGTCATGGAACAAGAGATCACGAGCAAGGGAGGGAAACGTCGTGGGGTTGGTGTGTTGGCGTTCCTTTTGGTCCTGTTACTCATGCCATTAGGGCACACGCTGATGGTGCTTTTGGAACGGGTGTTCGGCGCGGCGGTGTTCGTAAGCGCAGCCATTGTAGGCGCCATCGGCATTGGCATGCTCTGGTGGGGTGTGTCGAAGCCGGGTCGTGATCTCTATGCCACGCTCCTCGGAGCCTTGGGCGGCGTTTTGGTCTGGACCGGCTGGGTCGAGTTCAGCTTCGTATGGATGGCGGGGAAACTCGGGGTACAACCCCTCATGGAGAACGGTGAGGTGGTGACCAAGCCGGAATATCTGGTGATGCTGAGTTCACTGGGGCTCTTGGGCACCATGCTCTTGTTCTATGTGTTCTCTTCGAGCCTTTGTCCCTTCTTCAATTGGATGCAAAAGCGACTGGGTGTCTTCCGAACGGTGTCGTTGCCCTCTCCCACCCATCGCCCCCTGGCGGTGATCGCCTTCATGGAGATGATCATGATCATTTGGACCTTTTACTTGGTGCTGCTGATCGTATACGATGATCAGATCGCCGGGGACAGACACCCTGCGACATGGATCGTGGCCTTCGGTTCCCTGGCGTGGAGTCTGTATCTGATCGCCAAGTTGATGCGGATCCGATCCTTCGACCATGCGGTGCGCTACGCCATTCCCACGGTGGTGATCTTCTGGAACTTCGTGGAGGTCATGGGGCGCTGGGACATGTTCCACGAGATCTGGGTGCACCCGAAGGAGCATTGGTTGGAGAACAGTTTGATCCTGACGACATTCATTGGCGCCACCGTGTACTTCGTGGTCAGTGGTCGGAAAGATCGTGACCGTCGCAGCCGCAAGCCCAAGCACGATCGCGACGGACAACTGACCACCGGAAGCACCGTGGTCGCCACCAGCTAATCCCTTAGAACCTGTTTGCATAGTGCTTTTGTAGGCGAGCGAGAGGTACTTCGCGTCCAGGCAAGGCGCAGTAACCGAGCATGGCCGGCAGCTCTGTGAGGCTTTTCACAACGAAGCATGGACGCGAAAGACCCTTGCGCAGCCCGAAGGGTACCATGCGAACAGGTTCCTCTTGGCTCCGGATCCTCCACCGCACCCCACGGTGTGGTCGCGTCGCCACTTCCTCCGGAACATCCGACCGATGGCCGCAGCGCCATGCCGCACCTACTTGGAAAGTGGTCACATGCACCAAGCGCTGGTACCACCCTCTTTCGAAGGTGAACGTCACGGTCCACCGGCCGTGATCTGACGTGCATCACATTTTCCCAGGGAAATATCCGACCTTTGGCCCACCCAACGGCCAGGGCATGGCGATCGGCCCGGCCGCACTTCCTATATCGTACATTCACAGCACCAAGAGCTCAACGATCATGGCCATCGAAAGCGCAACTCCCGATCTGAAGAAAGTAGTAGCAGGAGCCGCCGACTTCCTGCCTTTGCTCGGCACCGACTACATTGAACTCTACGTAGGCAATGCCAAGCAAGCCGCCCACTTCTACAAGACCGCCTTCGGGTTCCAGAGCCTGGCCTATGCGGGCTTGGAGACCGGCGTGAAGGACCGTACGAGCTACGTGATCGTGCAGGACAAGATCCGCCTGGTGCTGACCACGCCACTGACCAAGGACCACGAGATCAACGAACACCTTCGGGTACATGGCGACGGGGTGAAGGAGATCGCCCTGTGGGTGGATGATGCACGCAAGGCTTTCGAAGAGACCACCAAGCGTGGCGCAGTACCCTACTACGCCCCCCGCGTGGAGAAGGACGAACATGGCGAAGTGGTGAAGAGCGGGATCAAGTTGTACGGCGACACGGTGCACATCTTCGTTGAACGCAAGAACTACCACGGCACCTTCCTGCCCGGCTACAAACCGTGGAACAGCGCGTACAATCCCACCACCACGGGCCTGAAATACGTGGACCACATGGTGGCCAACGTAGGCTGGAACGAGATGAACCCCTGGGTGAAGTTCTATGAGGACGTGATGGGCTTCGCGAACGTACTGGGCTTCGACGACAAGGACATCAGCACCGAGTACAGCGCCTTGATGAGCAAGGTGATGAGCAACGGCAACGGGCGCATCAAGTTCCCGATCAACGAACCCGCGGAAGGCAAGAAGAAGAGCCAGGTGGAGGAGTACCTGGATTTCTACAACGGACCGGGTGTACAGCATATCGCCATCGCCACGGACAACATCGTGCAGACCGTACGCGACCTGATGAGCCGTGGCGTGGAGTTCCTGAAGGTGCCCAGCACGTACTACGAAGGCCTACTGGAACGCGTTGGTCCGATCGAAGAGGATCTTGCACCGCTGGCCGAATTGGGCATCCTGGTGGACCGTGACGATGAGGGTTATCTGTTGCAGCTCTTCACCAAACCGCTGCAGGATCGCCCCACGCTCTTCGTCGAGATCATTCAGCGCAAGGGAGCCAAGAGCTTCGGAAAGGGCAACTTCAAGGCGTTGTTCGAGGCCATCGAGCGCGAGCAGGAAGCGCGGGGGACGCTGTAGGCAGCATGCTTCCTTTTCTCTGGCGTTGAGGTAGGCGATCATCCTGGTCCGGCCGATCTTTGGGGCGATGGCCAGTGCCGACCTCAAACGACTTCCGCGACTAACGGCGATACTCACGCGCCTACAGACCAAGCGTGTGGTCACAGCCTCTGAACTGGCGGACCGGTTCGAGGTGAGCCTCCGCACCATTTACCGCGACATCAGGGCCTTGGAAAAGGCCGGAGTACCGGTGGTCACCGAGGAGGGCAAGGGATATACCCTCATGGAAGGCTATCGGCTGCCTCCGGTGAGCTTCACGGAAGAGGAAGCCAATGCCTTGGTCGCCGCGAACCAGCTGGTGTTGCGGTCCACGGATGCCTCATTGGTCGCATCCTACGGCCGTGCGATGGAGAAGGTCATCTCCATCATGGACGAACGGTCCAAGGCGAGGCTGGACCTGCTCACCGACCGGAGCCAGTTCCCCGCCTTGGTGCGTAAAGAACGCACCAGCGCCAACCTTTCCGAACTTCAATCCGCGATCACTGGATCCCGCGTGGTGCGCATGGAATACACGAATGCGGAAGGTGTCACCACCCCAAGGTCCGTGGAGCCCTTCGCGCTGCTGAGCACCGCGAACTGGCTCCTGATCGCCTGGTGCCGTAGACGGAAGGAGTTCCGCTACTTCCGCACGGACCGCATCCAACGCATGGAAGTGCTGCAGGAGACCTTCACACCGCACGACATGACCTTGCAGCGATTCTTCGAACGATACCACCAGGCGGAGCAGTAGCACCCTGGACCGATCGTTCGTTCACCACCCTTGACATAGGGTTGTCCATGGGGGCCGTGACTTTTGCGTCACGAAAAAATGACGACCATGATCTCCTCCCTTCCCTGGCTCGGCATCGCCGTAGCCTTCGTGCTCTACACCGCCCTCGGCGCCATTTGGTTCACCGTACTCTTCCGCAAGCGGTACTTGTACACCTTGGACCGCCCGCTGAACGAACCCCCGAGCAAGGACCCCATCTTCTTCGTCGGGCCCATGATCTGCACGGCGGTCATCGTGCTCACCACGGCGGTCCTCATGGAACGGTTGAACATCCACACCTACGGCGACGCCTTGTGGTTCGCGCTTCTGGCGGGGTTCGGCTATCTGGTGGCGAACACGTTGAACATCGCCATCAACCCCAACATGCCGCGCCCCGTGGCCTATGCGGTGCTCAGTGGTGCCTACCACCTGGTGGCCATGGTCATCGCGTGTTCGGTGCTGGTGGGCTTGGGCTAGTTCACCGTCACCGTGCAGGGCGCAAACCGTTCGGACAGCCCCTACCCGCCGATCCGCACTTCCCGGCCTCGCTTACCGACATCGGGAGACTTGTTCCGTACATCCGGTGACGCAACATGTCTCGCGATCGGTGAATGGACGGTCGCACGGTCCGGGCCGATACCGAAAGCCCAAATGACATTCCGTTCACAACGGACCCGGATCTCCGACTCCTGGGAAAGACCGATGCCGAAGACCGGGCAGGTGGCCCGGCCTTCGGCATCGGACAATACCGCGGTCGCCACTCAGGACCACACCAGGTCTTGGTGCACCTTAACGGCACGCTTACGGACCACATAGAGCGCCAGTGCCGCGAGCGCCAACATGGTCTCGATCACGATCCACTGGCCACCAAAGGCTCCCAGCGGACCATCCATGGCGATCGTGAGCGCACGGCATAGTGCATAGTTGCCCCAGAACAGGGCGATGAAACCGAGCCCCGCCGTGCGATCCCGCCGAAAGACCCATACCATGATGGCCGCCAAGGTGAGTCCCACCCCACCGAATACGCCCCGTACGGAACTGTATGCATCGGCGTTGTCCAACGGAGTATGCACCATGGCCATCACCCCTTGGGGGTCGACCAAGGCCATGAGGCTTACCGAGAGCGTGCCCAGCGCGGATATGAGCACGATGGCCCAGGTGGCGATATCGATGATCCTGTTGTTCTTCATG
>CAUJED010000148.1:0-8207 GCA_963169535.1 Bacteroidota bacterium
ACGTGGTGAACTTCAATATCGTGTTCCAGTGCAAACGCTACAAGGAGACAGTCTCGCCGGCCTTGGTCCGCGACTTCCGAGGCTCCATGCAAGGCCGCGCCGAGAAAGGGCTGATCCTCACTACTGGGCGCTTCACTCCGGACGCACAGAAGGAAGCCAGCCGGGATGGCGTACCTCCGATCGAGCTGATCGATGGCGAGCGACTGGTGAGCCTGTTCGAGAAGTACGAGCTTGGCCTAAGGCCGAAGACCGTGTATGAATTGGTGCCGGAGTTCTTCAAGAGCTTCGAGAGTTGACCTTGTCCCCAGTGACGATCTTGACGATGGTGAGGAAGTTGGATCAGAAGTGATGGCCAAACCGCGCACCACCGGCCTCTCTTTCGAGATCGACAAGCTCACGCGGTCGATCGAGAACGTGGTGACGGGCGATAGCTTCGCCACGGTGGTGCTGCCGATCACCGAACGTGACCTGAAAACCGTCGCGCGGAGCAAGGGCTGGCTGTTCAACTGGAAGCAGGAATCACGGCTTCCCGGACGCTTCGTCCACAAGTTGACGATCATCGAGAATCCAGCGGTCATCCAGGGTTTGGTAAGCCTGGAAGTCTTGGCCGATCACGTGGTGATGCACTTGGTGGAAAGCGCGCCCTTCAACCTCGGCCGGAACAAAGTGTACGCCTGAGTGCTGGGCAATTTGGTCGCATTCGGTTGCAAGCGATCCTTCGAACTTGGGTTCAGCGGAAACTTGGCCTTCATCTCCAAAACCCGGCTCATCACGCATTACGAAGAGACACTCAACGCCATCCATGTGGGCGGCGGGCGAATGGTCATCGAGACGGCTGCTGCGCAGTATCTTTTGGACAAACACTTCCCGGCATGAGGACCAAAAAGTTCGACCTCGACGACATCGGTCATATCGGAGGCGACCGCCCATATACGAAGGAAGATGCCAGCATCGTGTCGGCCTTCATCCAAGCGCGGAAAGTCGCTGTGAACAAGGTGAAGCGGACCACTGCGAAGAAGACCGCGAAACGACACCCGGCCAAACGCAAGACAAAGGCCCATGTGGCTTGAATCACCCAAAGGCCCCGTGCTGCCCAACTACGGCATCGACGAGGCCCGCTTCACCAAGCCCGTCTACCCCGGCATGACCATCGGCGTGAAGTGCCTGGTGGACGTGTACGACGAGACCGGCGAGACCGTGGCGCTGGCGACGATCTTGACGATGGTGAGGAAGTTGGAGCAGGGTTGAGAGATTGACGATTGCAGGATCGTCCTAAGGCCTATGCTTGAACCGCCGGGATTTGCATTCGCATAGGACATAGGACAGTCCTGCAAGGGGGGCGGCTTGCGGGGGGCACATTCCTGCCTCACTCCACCTTATCTTTGAAAGCATGAACGCCAACACTGAACTGCTCAAACGGATCACCGTGGACGACCGGATCTGCAATGGCAAGCCCGTGATCAGGGGCATGCGGATCACGGCGCAGACCGTGCTGGAATTCCTCATGGCCGGCACGCCCGAAGCAGAGGTGCTGAAGCAGTACCCCATGCTGGAGGCAGCAGATCTGGAGGCCTGCCGCCAGTTCGCGCTGTCGCTCATGGGCAACAGCTTTTCCGTGAAGGATATCGCGGCCTGAGATGCCTCGGTACCTCGTCGATGCGAACCTGCCGCGCTGGTTCAGCCAATGGAACAGCCCGGACTACGTGCACCAGCACGACATCGATGCGACCCTTCACGATGCGCTGATCTGGGAGTATGCCCGGGAGAATGACCTCACCATCATCACCAAGGACAGCGACTTCACCAGCCGCATCCTGCTCAGCAGCCCGCCCCCGAAAGTCATCCACATCCGGCTCGGGAACATGGACATGCGAACATTCCACGCTGCCATTGACAAGTGCTGGCCGGAAGTCCTGGACATGAACGAGACCCACAAACTGGTCGTGGTACACACGGACCGGATCGAGGGGGTGCGGTGAAGCCTAATGCTCCCAAGTTCGTGGATGAAACGGGTGCAATGGTGGCGCTGGCGACGATCTTGACGATGGGAAAGAGATTGGAGCAGGGTTAGAGGCTGTGGGTAGCAGGATCGTTCACTGTCCGCTTGCGGATCGGATACATCCGGTACATTGGTCCTGGGACGATCATGCAGGTCCGTGTGGCACGCGTGGGGTCCCCTACCCGGATAGCGTGCATTTCTCGATGTCGATCGATCAACTTTTCAAGGCCGTCGGATTCAGCCCCAATGCCAACCAGCGTGCAGCCATCCTGCACGAGAATGGCCCCCTCTTCCTCACAGCCGGTCCCGGCTCCGGGAAAACGCGCGTGCTCCTCTGGCGCACCGTCAACCTCATCGTCTGCAAGGGCGTTGCGCCGGAGCGCATCTTCCTGAGCACCTTCACCGAGAAGGCCGCCCATCAGCTCAAGGAAGGACTGCGCTACCTGCTGGCCATCGCCACCAGCAAGACCGGACAGCACTACGACATCAGCGGCATGGCCATCGGCACGGTGCACAGCATCTGCCGGCAGATGATCACCGACCGGCGTTTCGCGCCACCGGGCACGCGGCCGGACCCGGTGGTGCTGCTCGATGAACTTTCCCAGTACTTCCAGGTGAGCCGCCGCGCGTGGAATGCCCTGCTCGCCCCCCTGGGCAAGGAGAAGGCCGAGGACGCACAGCGCTTCCTGAACAAGACCATCGAGGACAGCGATGCGGGCAGCAAGCACCTCGCCGTGCTGAGCGCCATCAAGGCCTTCAACCGCTTCGCCGAGGAGAGCATCCTGCCCGAGCGGGAGTTCGACTGCGACGATGACTGGCAGCTGATCCGCGATGCACACGCGGCCTACATGAACTGGCTGAAGCAGGACGAAGTGCAGAAGGTGGACCTCTCGCTGCTGCAACAGCAAGCGCTCAAGGTGCTGACCGCGCACCCGGATGGGACCAAGCTCTTCGACCACGTGATCGTGGACGAGTACCAGGACACCAACGCCATCCAGGAGGACCTCTTCTTCCACCTCGCAGGGGGCAGCACCAACCTCACCGTGGTGGGCGACGACGACCAGGCCCTCTACCGGTTCCGCGGTGCCACAGTGGAGAACCTCGTGCAATTCCCGGAGCGTAGTGAAAAGCGCCTGGGGGCATCGCCGGTACGCATCGACCTCAACATCAACTACCGCTCGCGCAGCCAGGTGGTGGATGTGTACAACCACTTCATCGAACGGATCGACTGGAGGCGGAACGAAGGCAAAGGCCACTACCGCGTTCAGAACAAGAACATCCAGGCCCACCGCACCGACCCGCTCCCCAGCGTGGTGGTGACCGAGAAGGCCGACAGTGAGACCGTGTATGCCGAACTCGCCGCCTTCATCAAGCAGCTCAAGGACCAAGGCAAGATCAACGACTACAACGAGGTGGCCGTGCTCTTCCCCAGCGTGCGCCCATACAACGGCACGCCGAACGCGGCGGTCACCGGTATGCGTGATGCCTTGCAGCTACACGGCATCCCCGTGTATGCCCCACGCGCCGGGCGTTTCCTGGAGACCGAGGAGGCCACCGTGGTGATGGGCCTGCTCCGCCTCATCATCGGCACGCCGCACGAACCGGAATGGAACAACCCCAGCTACCAGGCCTTCCGCAGCTGGCTGAGCCGCTGCCGCAAGGAGGCGCAAGCCTTTGTGGAGCAGGACAAGCAATTGAAGGCCTTCATCGACGACCGCAAGGCCGAAATGGAGCAGGCCTCCAACGACCTCACCGCCCTGCAGAAGGTGATCCAGAAGAAGAAGTGGGCGCCCACCGACACCTGCACCCTGGACCACGTGGCCGCCCTCACCAAGGCCACCGGCCTCAGCACGCGTGCCATCAAGGCGCTTTCCAGCAAGTACTTCCGTGACCTGGTGGCCAGCCGAGCCAAAGGCCCCGCGCCGCTCTCCCTCACCTACGTGCTCAACCGCACCACCGCACTGGATTGGAACATCCTCGACCTCTTCTACCAACTGGCCGGCTTCAACCCCATGCGCACGTGGTTCCAGCTGGCCGAGGATGGCGACAACAAGGACTACGACGAAGGCCCCATCTGCAACCTCGCGCTCTTGAGCCAGTACATCGGGCGCTACCAGGATGAGTTCACCGCCATCCTCACCGGCTGGTATGCCCAGGAGGAGCGGCTGGCGAACAGCTTCTTCCGCAACTACTGCTACGCGCTCTGGCGCCTGGGCGAAAGTGAATACGAGAACGACGACGACCCCTTCCCCCGCGGCCGCGTGCCCTTCCTCACCATCCACCAGAGCAAGGGGCTCGAGTTCAAGGTGGTGATCCTCGGCAACATGGGGCGCAAGCTCCGCGACCCTTCGCCGCTGGA
This sequence comes from Bacteroidota bacterium, assembly GCA_963169535.1. GTDB lineage: Bacteria > Bacteroidota > Bacteroidia > Flavobacteriales_F > PHOS-HE28 > PHOS-HE28. The sequence goes on from CAUJED010000148.1 coordinate 4,359, forward strand.
AGTGGCCGTGCGCGACATGCTCGGCAAGGAAGGCGAACCCTTGGAGCGCCACGCGGAGTTCGATGCCATGCGGCTCTTCTACGTGGCCCTCAGCCGCGCCAAGGACCTGCTGGTGTTCGTGGAGAAGAAAGGAGGACATGTCTTCGATCCCCTCAAGTGCTTCCGCGACCTGGACCTGCCCAAGCTGCACGACCTCGACATCGCCACCCTGCCCCCGGCCACCACGGAGGTGGAGGACATGGGCAAAGCCTACAGCTTCACCGGCGACTACACCAGTTACCTCACCTGCCCGCGCCAGTACATGATCTTCGACAAATACGGCTTCGTGCCCAGCCGCCAGCAGACCCGCCTCTTCGGCCACCTGGTTCACCGCACCGTGGAAGACCTGCATCAATTCCTGATCGCGGAGCGGAACCGCCGCACCGATCCAGCCCGATGAGCGCCAAGAAGAAGCAACCCCAAGGCGACGCCACGGAAGCACGCATCCGCGACTTCTTCGAGCGCAACTACGAGCTGCTCCGCATGGAGAGCGGCCAGGTGCTCACCAACGACCTCAAGCAGGAAGCCCTGAACCAAGTGCTCTTCTACTACCGGAAGATGAAGCACGTGGCCGACAACGTCACCCGCACCGAGGTGCGCCTGGCCCTGCCCGAACAGCGCACCGCACAAGGCCGGCGCTTCACCATCGAGGGCGTGGTGGATGTGGTGCAGGAGGGCGACGAGACCTGGCTGTACGACATCAAGACCCACGACCCGGAGCATGTGCGGCAGCACCCCGGGAGCTACGAACAGCAGCTCAACGTGTACGCCCACATCTGGCAGAACCTGCAGCGCCAGCCGCTCCACCACACGGCCATCATCGCCACGCAATACCCGCGCGCCATGAAGGATGCCTGGCGCCGCAACGACATGGCCGCCTTCCTCTTCGAGTTCGAACGCTGGCAGCCCCTCATCGAACTGCCCTTCGACCAGGGGCGATTGGAGGAGACCCTCGGCAGCTTCGCCGAAGTGGTGGACGCCATCGAGGGCAAACACTTCGCGCCGCGCACCGAGGAAGACCTGGACGGCGGTGGAAAACGCCGCTTCGCCACCCGCGTGTGCCGCAACTGCGACGCCCGCTTCAGTTGCACCAGCTACCGGACCTGGGCGCGCAAGCGCAGCGGCAACGACCGCAGCGCCGCCAAATACTTCAGCGACCCCGTGCCCGATGCCGAGCAGAACGATTGGGTGGACGGCAACCTCGAAACCGCCCCGATCGGCGAATGAGCCCGAACTTCACGCCCGGGAGATCCATCCATGCAGCGCATCTTCATCAGCAGCGTACAAAAGGAGCTGGCGGCCGAGCGCCGTGCGCTGAAGGATTTCGTGCGCAACGATGCGCTCCTGCGGCAGCATTTCGAGGTCTTCCTGTTCGAGGACCTGCCTGCCAAGGACCAACGTACGGATGCCGTGTATCTGCATGAGGTGGACCACTGCGACCTGTACGTGGGGCTGTTCGGCAGGGAATACGGCCACACCGGTACGAACGGGGTTTCCCCAACCGAGCACGAATTCGACCGGGCCGCGATACGGGGCAAAGAGCGGTTCATCTATGTGATGGGCAGCACCGATGAAGGGCGGGATCCACGCATGGCCGCCCTGGTGCGCAAAGCGGGCGAACAACTCGTCCGCAAGCGGGTGGCAAGCACACCGGAACTGACCACCGCGCTCTATGCCAGCCTCATCGACCACCTACAGCGCAGCGGCATCATCCGCCACCTGCCCTACGATGCCAGCGCCTGCCATGGCGCCACGCTGGACGACCTGGACCCCGAGAAGGTGGAGCGCTTCCTGCGTATCGCCCAGCGGGAACGCAACTTCGTGCTGGGCCCCGGCACGCCGGTGCGCGATGTGCTCACCCACCTGAACCTGCTGGACGGCCAACGACCCAGCCACGCAGCGGTGCTGCTCTTCGGCAAGGCGCCGCAGCGGCACATCGGCCTCATCAGCAGCGAGGTGAAGTGCGTACACTTCTTCGGCACCGAGGTGGCCAAGCCGATGCCGGACTACAAGATCTTCAAGGGCACGGTGCTCGAGTTGGTGGATCAGGCCCTGCATTTCGTGATGGACAAGCTGGCCCACGCCGTGGGCACCCGCAGCGAGAGCGTCGCCGCGCCCATCACCCCGGAGATACCGCGCCTGGCCGTGGCGGAGGCCATCGTCAACGCCGCGGTCCATCGCGACTATGCCAGCCACGCCAGCGTGCAGGTGATGCTCTTCGCCGACCGCTTGGAGGTGTGGAATCCGGGCGCCTATCCACCGGAGATCTCCCTGGACGACCTGCGCCGGCCGCACCCCTCCATTCCGCGCAATCCGCTCATCGCCGAGCCGATGTTCCTGGCGCGCTACATCGAAAAGGTGGGCACCGGCACCTTGGACATGATCGCCCGCGCCAAGGAGGCCGGTCTGGCACCACCCGAGTTCAGGCAGAGCGCCGGGCAGGTGGTGCAGGTGCTCTGGAGGCCCGCCATGCAAGACAACATGCAAGATGACGACCTGAGGATCAGCATTTTGCAGGAACTTGCCGGGGCACTCGGAAAACCCACCATGCAAGTCACCATGCAAGCTGCCGTGCAAGTAGCTCGCATGCTTCAACTGGCCTCGGGAACAGAGCAGAGCCGCGATGCCTTGCAAGAGGCCATGGGACTGGCGGACCGCGAGCACTTCCGCAAGCAATACCTGGTGCCCCTGGTGCAGACCGGTTGGCTGGTGCGCACCTTGAACCCACCCAACCACCCCCAGCAACGCTACAAGCTCACCGAGCAGGGCAGAAAATGGCTTGTCCAATACCACACGCTCCCGCAGCCATGACCCCGCAAGCCACCCCGCAAGCCAAGGCGCTGATGAGCAACTCCTTGGCGGAGGCTTGCGGGGTGAGCAACGCAACTACCCCGCAAGCTTCACCCCACCCCAGCTTCTGATCCTCGCATGTCCCACACCCGTCTCCGCCCCTCCTTCTCCTTTACCGACGAAAAGCTCGCCGAACTCCGCCGCGTGGTGCCCGAGGCCTTTGCCGACGGCCAGGTGAACTGGGAAAGCCTGCGCGAAGCCCTGGGCGAGTACCTCGAGGACGACGATGCCCAGGCCGAGCACTTCGGCCTCAACTGGCCGGGCAAGCGCGAGGCGCGCCGCATGGCCGGCAGCCCCAGCAAGGGCGCCCTGGTGCCACAGCCCGGCAAGGGGATGAACGAGGAGAGCACCCGCAACGTCTTCATCGAGGGCGAGAACCTGGAGGTGCTGAAGCTGCTGCAGAAGGCCTACGCCGGCAAGGTGAAGATGATCTACATCGACCCGCCGTACAACACGGGCAACGACTTTGTGTACGAGGACGACTTCACCGAGCCGCTGGAGGAGTACCTGCGCCGCACCGGGCAGGTGGACGAGGAGGGCAAGGCCCTCACCACCAACACCCGCGCCGATGGCCGCTTCCACAGCAAGTGGCTCAGCATGATGTACCCCCGCCTGCGCTTGGCCCGCCAGCTGCTGCGCGATGATGGGGTGATCTTCGTGAGCATCGATGACAATGAGGTGCATCACTTGCGGGCGCTGATGAGCGAGGTGTTCGGGGATGAGAATTTCATTGCACAACTCATTTGGGAGAAGGGACGCAAGAATGACGCGAAGCTTGTTTCTATTGGACACGAGTATATGCTCCTTGTCGCTAAGAGCAAGACCGCCTTATCGAACAAGAACACCGTTTGGCGCGAGGCTAAACCGGGTGCTGCCGAGATTCAGGCAGAGTACAACCGTTTGAAGGCTGTCAATGGTTCCGACACGGTGGTGATACAAAAGGGTCTTCGCGAATTCTAC
>CAUJED010000149.1:0-5724 GCA_963169535.1 Bacteroidota bacterium
CACTTCTTGTGGATCGGTACGGTGAAACCCGCCGTGCCCGACCGGTCCTCGAAGCTGCCCGGGGCTTCGCTGAAAGGCGTTCCGGGGGTCCATCGCGCATCCACCCGAAGGCGTGGACGAAAGAGCTGATCGAACTGCTCCAGGTCGAAAGATTGGGCGTTGGACGTGGCACCGATCGTCGCCAACCACACACCCAGGGTGATATGCGCCGATCTCAAGGAGAGCCGATGGATCATCGCGGACACAGATCGTGATCGGCTCAGCCGATCACCCAGGTATGCTCGCCCTTCAGCAGAACATCCAGGTCGCCCACGCCCTTCACCGCCTTCGCGCGCTTCACCTGTACTTGCAGCTTCTCCTCGTGCGTGGGGCGGTCGGCCACGTAGAACACACCGAAGGGGCGCGGGAACGCATGCTCGTGGGTGGGGTCCTCGAACAGCCGCACCAGGATCGACGCCTTGAAATTGTCGCGCTCGTCGTGGATCCAGCAATCGTTCGGCGAGAAGTCTGGGCCGATGTCGATCACACGCGGTTTCATGTCCTTGATGCAGATGCCCTTGGTACCACCGGCGAACACGAGCGGCTTGCCATGCTCCACGAAAAGCGTGTTCGCCGCCTTGCTCGCCTTCTCGGTGAAGACCTCGAACGCGCCATCGTTGAACACGTTGCAGTTCTGGTAGATCTCCACCAGCGACGTGCCCCGGTGCGCATCGGCACGGGCCAGCACCTCGCGCATGTGCTTGGGATCGCGGTCCATGCTGCGGGCGATGAACGTACCGTCCGCGCCTTTCACCAGCGCCAGCGGATTGAAGGGATGGTCCGTACTGCCCATGGGCGTGCTGCGCGTGACCGCACCTTCGGGGCTTGTGGGCGAGTACTGCCCTTTCGTAAGCCCGTAGATCTCGTTGTTGAAGAGCAGCACGTTCACATCCACGTTGCGGCGCAGCAGGTGGATGATGTGGTTGCCACCGATGCTGAGCGCATCGCCATCACCGGTGATCATCCACACGCTCAGCTCGGGGCGTACACTGCGCAGGCCGCTCGCGATCGCGGGTGCGCGACCGTGGATGCCATGCAGGCCGTACGTGTCGAGGTAGTACGGGAACCGCGAGCTGCACCCGATGCCGCTGATGAACACCACCTCCTCCTTCTTCCTGCCGCTCTGCTCCAACAGCGTTTGCACCTGTTTAAGGATGCTGTAATCGCCGCAACCGGGGCACCAGCGCACCTCCTGATCGGAGGAGAAATCGACCTTCTGCGGTGCAGCTGGGATGCCGTTAGTGGTGCTCATGATGCTATGTGTGGAACGGTATGGAGGTGAAGAGGTGAAGAAGAGAAAAGGTGAAGAAGAGAAGAGGTGAAGAAGACAAATAGGTAAGCGGTGCATACGCAGAAGACAGCACTGTTCGGGAAGACCCTTGTCGGTCCTTCTCTCTTCATCACTTCTTCACCTCTTCTCTTCATTTCTGCCAGACCTGCATTCATCACCCCTCCATCAAATTCAGCACACCCTCACGGATCTCTTCGCTCGTGAACGGCATGCCTTGGATCTTATTCAGCCCCTGCGCATCGCACAGGAACTCGGCACGCAACAACTGCCGCAGCTGGCCGCTGTTCATCTCGGGCACCAGCACCTTCCTGTACTTCTTCAGCAACGGGCCAAGGCCTTTGTTGAACGGGAAGAGATGCCGCAGGTGCACATGCGCCACGCTGCGCCCATCGGCCTGCAACTCCAGCGCGGCCGTGCGGATCGCGCCGTAGGTGCTGCCCCAGCCCACGATCAGCACATCGCCCTCGGGCGGCCCGCTGTCCAGGCGGATCGGTTTGAAACGGTCGGCGATGCGCGCGACCTTCTCGGCACGCAGGCGCACCATCAATTCGTGGTTCGCCGGATCATAGCTGATGTTACCGGTCTTGTCCTGCTTCTCGATCCCACCGATGCGGTGCTGCAACCCCGCCTGCCCCGGCAACGCCCATGGCCGCACACCACGTTCATCGCGGAGGTAGGGCAGGAACGCTTCGGAGGATGTGCCCTCCTCGCGTGCGGGAATGAAGTTGGGCTTGATCGCGGGCAGGTCGGCCGCCTGCGGGAACCGCCAGGGCTCCGCACCGTTCGCGATATAGCCGTCGGTGAGCAGGATCACGGGTGTCATGTGCTCCAAGGCGATCTGCACCGCTTCGAAGGCCATGTCGAAACAATCGATCGGCGTACTGGCGGCGATCACCGGTATGGGTGCTTCGCCATTGCGCCCGTGCACCGCCTGCCACAGATCGGCCTGTTCGGTCTTGGTGGGCAGTCCCGTGCTGGGTCCGCCGCGCTGCACGTTCACGATCACCAAGGGCAGTTCCAGCATGAAGGCCAGGCCCATGGCCTCGGTCTTCAGCGCGATACCCGGGCCGCTGCTGGCGGTGATCCCCAACGCACCGCCGTAGCTGGCGCCGATGGCCGATGCGATGGCGGCGATCTCGTCCTCCGCCTGGAAGGTGATCACGCCGAAATTCTTGTGGCGCGAGAGTTCGTGCAGGATATCGCTCGCCGGGGTGATCGGATAGCTGCCGTAGAACAGGTCCAGCTTGGCTTTCTGCGCCCCTGCCACCAGCCCCAGGGCCACACCTTGGTTGCCGGTGATGCTCCGGTAGGTGCCCTTGGGCATGGGCGCGGGCTTCACATCGAACCGCGTGGTGAAGGTCTCGCTGGTATCGCCGTAATGGTAACCGGCCTTCAGCGCACGCCGGTTGGCGTCGAGCAGGTCTGGTTTCTTCCCGAACTTCTGTTCCAGGAACCGTTCGCTGTTGGCCATCTCCCGGTTGAACATCCAGTTGATGAAGCCGAGCACGAACATGTTCTTGCAGCGATCCTTCTCCTTCATGCCCAGCGTGGTGCCTTCCAGCGCCGCACGGGTCATCTTGGTCACATCGATGCGGTGCAGCACATGGTTCTCCAGTGCTCCTTCCGCCAGGGGATCGGCACCCTCGGGGTAGCCTGCCAGTCGCAGGTTCTTCGGATCGAACCCATCGGTATTGGCGATGAGGATACCGCCCTTCTTCAGTTTGAAGAGGTTGGCCTTCAGCGCTGCGGCGTTCATCACCACCAGCACATCGCACTGATCGCCGGGCGTGAAGATCTCCACGCTGCCGAAGTGCAGTTGATAGCCGCTCACGCCGGCCAGTGTGCCTTGCGGCGCGCGGATCTCGGCGGGGAAATTGGGGAAGGTGCTTACGTCGTTGCCGAAGAGGGCGTTGGTGTCGGTGAACTGGCTGCCGGTGAGTTGGATGCCGTCACCGCTATCGCCGGCGAACAGGATCACCACCTGCTCGCGTTGCTCAACGGTCTTGACCGCCGTGGTCTGTTGGTCCATGGGGAATCGCTGCGCGAAGGTACGGGGCAAAGGGGCTATGGGAGGGTGACCCTTGTCACGCCACCACCCCGGCCTTCACGTTCACGGCTTCCACGGCCTTCACCTCGGGCGCCACGCGTTTGATGGCCTCCTCCACACCGGCCTTCATGGTCATGCCGCTCATGGCGCAGTTGGTGCAGGCCCCGTGCAGGCGCACGCGTACCACGGCCTCGGGCGTCACCTCCTCCAAGGTGATGTCGCCACCGTCGGCCTCGAGGAAGGGGCGCAGGTCGGCCAAGGCGGCATTCACGCGCTCGGCGATACGGTCCAGATCGATCGTGCTCATGGTCAAGCGCTGATGGGCGTGGCCTCCAGGGTGGCCAGGCGTTGGCTGAAAGCCGTGCAAAGGTCGTTGAAAGCGGTCGATGCCGGGGTGTTGCGTTGCAGCACGGCGGGGCGGCCCACGTCGCCGCTCTCGCGGATGCTCTGCACGAGCGGAACCTCACCGAGGAAGGGGACGTTGAGTTCTCCGGCCAAAGCGCGCGCGCCACCCTTCCCGAAGATGAAATACTTGTTCTCCGGCAGCTCGGCGGGCGTGAACCAGGCCATGTTCTCCACGATGCCGAGCACGGGGACGTTCACGCTGGGCAGCTGGAAGAAACCCACGCCTTTGCGGGCATCGGCGAGGGCCACGGGCTGCGGCGTGCTCACCACCACGGCGCCGGTGAGCGGCACCACTTGCACGAGGCTCAGGTGGATATCGCTGGTGCCCGGTGGCAGGTCAACGAGCATCACATCCAATTCGCCCCAGTCGGCCTCCTTGAAGAGTTGTTCCAGGGCCTTGCTCGCCATGGGCCCGCGCCACGCGATGGCCTGTGCGGGGTCGGCGAAGAAGCCGATGCTCAGGAGCTTCACGCCGTGGCTTTCCACGGGTACGATCCAACGCTTGCCGTCCTTCTCCACGGTGGTCGGGCGCTCATGCATGACATCGAACATCATGGGCATGCTGGGGCCATGCACGTCGGCATCCACGAGGCCCACCTTGAGGCCTTGCGCCGCCAGCCCCGCCGCGAGGTTGGCGGTGATGGTGCTCTTGCCCACGCCGCCCTTGCCGCTGGCCACGGCCACGATGTGCTTCACCTGCGGCAGCACCTTGCGCAACTGGCCGCGCTCGCCGCTCAATGGGGTCACCTGCACCACCACCTGCACGTCCTGCCCCAGCGCCTGTTTCAGTTGGAAGGTCACGGCCTCTTCCATGCGCTTGCGGCTGTGCATGGCGGGATTGCTCACCTCCACATGCACGTGGATGGTGTTCTCATCAACGGTCACCTCGCGCACGAGGTCCAGTTCCACGATGTCCTTTTTGAGGTCGGGCTCGATGATGCGCGCTAAGGCGGCTTGGATGGCGGCTTCGGTGATGGGCATGATGAGGATGCGAAATTACGCCCGTATGGCTGACCCGTGACCATGGGGGTACTCCGCTCCATCCGGGACGGGCTGCCTGGTTGACGTTCGCTCTCACCACCCCAGCTCCACCGCCGGATCGCCCCTCCTTCTTCGGCCATGTACCTTTGATCCATGCTCACCGCCCAACAACAGCACCTTGTACACGAAGTACTTGCGCCTTATGCACCGAAACTGATCGCGGTCTTCGGCTCCCGTGCGCGTGGGGACAACCGGCCAGATAGTGACCTGGATCTGTTGGTGGACCTCGGAGTAGAGGTCGACTTGTTGGATCTCGTGGGCATTGAGCAGGAACTCTCCGAACGGCTGGGGTTGCAAGTGGACCTCGTGACCGACCGCTCCGTGGACAGCAAGCTGCGGCCGTTCGTGTTGAAGGACCTTGTCCGGATAGACGTGGCCGCATGAGTACCGCGCACGACGATCGCATCCTGCTCGACCATATCATCGAGGCGATGGAAGTGGTGCTGGGCTACACCCAAGGCATGGACCTGAACAGCTTTTTGGACAACCGGCTGGTGCAGGACGGCGCGATACGCAACTTCATGGTAATGGGCGAGGCGGTGAAGCGGCTTTCGCAAGAGCTACGTGAGGGCAATCCCGCCGTTCCATGGAAAAAGGTGGCCGGTATGCGCGACAAGCTGGTGCATGATTACCTCGGCATCGACAAGGTGGCCGTATGGCTGACCATTGAGCGGGTATTGCCCGTGACCTTGGGGGAACTCCGCTCAATCCGGGACGGACTGCCTGGTTGACGTTCGCTCTCACCACCCCAACTCCACCACCGGATCCCAGAACTTCTTCTGGAACTCCACCACCTGATCCTTCTTCACCTTCACGCCTTCCTTCTTCAGCAGATCCTCCATGGCGGTGGGCGAGCCGAAGTGGTGCTTTCCGGTGAGCAGGCCGATGCGGTTCACCACGC
>CAUJED010000150.1:0-3777 GCA_963169535.1 Bacteroidota bacterium
CGGCCATCGCCGTGGGCTTCGTGGGCTTCGCGCTTTCCGCGGCCGCTTGGCTGGGTCCCAAGATCCACGGTAAGAAGAAGGACGAGAGCTTCGAGTGCGGGATCGAGCAACAGGGCAATGCGCGTAAGCCGTTCAGTGTGAAGTACTTGCTCATCGCCATCCTGTTCGTGCTCTTCGATGTGGAGGTGATCTTCCTGTACCCTTGGGCGGTCAATTTCAAGGCGCTCGGGGCCATCGGATTCGTGGAAATGATCGTCTTCGTCGGCTTCGTACTGGCGGGGCTCTACTACGTGCTACGGAAGGGCGTAATGAAGATCGAATGAGCGAGCTGCAAAAAACCGACCGGCCCAGGCCGAACATCGTGGCCGCTCCGGCGGGCCATAGCGGCGAGGGTTTCTTCGCCACCAGCGTGGACCAGGCCATCGGCCTGGCCCGTGCCAACAGCCTGTGGCCGCTGCCCTTCGCCACCAGTTGTTGCGGCATCGAGTTCATGAGCACCATGAGCTCGCACTACGACCTGAGCCGCTTCGGCATGGAGCGGTTGAGCTTCAGCCCACGCCAGAGCGACCTGCTGATGGTGATGGGCACCATCGCCAAGAAGATGGCCCCCGTGCTACGCGATGTGTACATGCAGATGGCCGAGCCCAAGTGGGTACTGAGCATGGGCGCCTGCGCCTGCACCGGCGGCATCTTCGACAGCTACAGCGTGCTCCAGGGCATCGACCGGGTGATCCCCGTGGACGTGTACATCCCGGGCTGTCCGCCACGCCCGGAACAGGTGATCGACGGTATCCTGAGGATCCAGGAGCTGGCCAAGAACGAAAGCCTGCGCCGCCGCTACAGCAAAGAATACCAGGACCTCCTGGCCAAATACGCGATCGACTGATGCCGGGGTTCGCAGTGAAAACCGAACGTGACCAACGGGTGAAGGACCGGATCTCCGCAGCCTTCGCCGAAAAGGTCACCGCCATCGAGCAGGAGCGCGACCTGCTCTGCATCCAGGTGAAGAAGGATGCCCTGCACGATCTGCTCCGCACCTTGAAGGAGGAGCACGGTTTCCACTTCCTCACCACCTGCTGCGGCATGCACTTCCCGGGTGAGGCCCAGGAGTTCGGCCTGGTGTACCATCTGCACAACATGCGCGAAGGCCACCGGATACGGGTGAAGTGCCGCACCACGGCCAACGACCTGGAGTTCCGCACCGCCACCGACCTCTGGCCGGCCGCGAATTGGATGGAACGGGAGGCTTGGGATTTCTTCGGCATCAAGTTCAAAGGGCATCCGAACCTGACGCGCATCCTGAACATGGAGGACTTCCCGGCGTTCCCCCTGCGCAAGGACTATCCGATGGAGGACCCCACACGCAAAGACAAGGACGACCGCTTCTTCGGACGATGAGCCAGCACCCCCCCATCGATTTCTGGTCCAAGGACCTCGTGGAAGGACGTGACCTGAGTGAGCTCACCACGCTCAACCTGGGCCCCACCCACCCGGCCACGCACGGCATCTTCCAGAACATCCTCACCCTGGACGGGGAGATCATCCTCGATGCCAAGCAGACCATCGGCTACATCCACCGCGCCTTCGAGAAGATCGCCGAACGCCGACCGTTCTACCAGATCACCACGCTGACGGACCGGATGAACTACTGCAGCGCCCCCATCAACAACATGGGCTGGCACATGACGGTGGAGAAGCTGTTGGGGCTGGAGCTGCCCAAGCGGGTGGAATACATGCGGGTGATCGTGATGGAGCTGGCGCGCATCGCCGATCACATCATCTGCAACACCATCATCGGGCAGGACGTGGGCGCCACCACGCCCTTCCTGTACGTGTACCAATGGCGGGAGCGGATCTACGAGGTGTACGAAGAGATCTGCGGTGCCCGCCTCACCACCAACATGGGGCGTATCGGAGGCTGGGAGCGCAACTGGAGCGATACCACCTGGGCCCGCATCCGGACCATCGTCAAGGACCTGCCCGCCGCGCTGAAGGAGTTCGACGACATGCTCCTGCGGAACCGGATCTTCATGGACCGCACCATCGGTTGCGGCCCCATCAGCGGTGAGCGGGCGTTGCAATACGGCTTCACGGGGCCCAACCTGCGCGCCGCCGGGGTGGACTACGACGTACGCGTAGCCGACCCGTACAGCAGCTACGACGAGTTCGACTTCATCATCCCCATCGGCCAGAACGGCGACACCTACGACCGGTTCTGCGTGCGGCAGGAGGAGATGCGCCAGAGCCTCTCCATCATCCGCCAGGCCTTGGACAAGCTGGACAAACTGGGCGACAAGACCACTTTCCGCGCCAACGCCCCGGAATGGGTGCTGCCGCCCAAGGAAGGGGTGTACAACAACATGGAGGAGCTGATCTGGCACTTCAAGATCGTGATGGGCGAGACCGAGGTGCCGGTGGGCGAGGTGTATCACTGTGTGGAGGGCGGCAACGGCGAACTGGGCTTCTACCTGGTGAGCGATGGCGGCCGGGCACCCTTCCGGCTGCACCTGCGTCGGCCCTGCTTCATCTACTACCAGGCCTTCCCCGAGATGATCAAAGGCAGCATGCTGAGCGATGCGATCATCACCATGAGCAGCATGAACGTGATCGCCGGCGAACTGGACGCATGATGGCCTCCATCCATATCGGCGCTCCCGCCCTCGCCCCGGCCGCCTGCACCAAGGAGACCGGCCGCCATGATCCCGCGCTGCAAGCGGCCTATCGGGACAAAGCACGCACCATGGACCGTCCCGGCCTGTGCGATTGCGACGGTACGACCCATCGCAACGACCGCATCGCCCGGCAGCACGGCATTCCACGGACCACCCCAGGACCCTGCAACTGATGTCAGCCCGCACGAGACCCATCACCACCACCGAAGGCACCAAGCCATTCGCCTTCAGCGAAGCGGCCCTGGCGGAATGCCGTGACTTGATCGCGCGCTACCCCGCAGGGCGTAGCAAGAGCGCCCTGATCCCCATCCTGCACATCGCCCAGGCCGAGAACGACGGCTGGCTCAGCGTGAACGCGATGGACGCCGTGGCGCACCTGCTGGGCCTGCGCCATATCGAGGTTTACGAGGTGGCCAGCTTCTACAGCATGTTCAACCTGCACCCGGTGGGCACCTACGTGCTCGACGTGTGCCGCACCACCCCCTGCATGCTGCGCGGCAGCGATGAGCTGATCGCCCACCTGGAGAAGAAACTCGGCATCCATGCCGGGGAGACCACCAAGGACGGTATGTTCACCTTGAAGGCCGTGGAATGCTTAGGCAGCTGCGGCACGGGGCCCATGTTGCAATGCGGCGCGGGCTACCACGAGGACCTCACGATCGAGAAGGTGGACCAGCTGATCGAACAGCTCCGCGCACGGAATTCACGCACCAACTACACGGATCGATGAGCAGCCCGCAATTCGCAATCGGCAGTTGGCGGTCGCGCGCTTGCGCGCCTACCACTGCGCGCCCTGCTGCCACCATCTGCTCCGCGCCCTTTGCGTCTCCGCGTCTTTGCGTTGGATCGGATCCGTATTCGGTTGCGCTGCCGTTGCGTCGTTACGGCACAAAACACTCGCGTTCATAATGGCCCGCAAGATCCTCTTCGAACACATCGACAAGCCCGGCATCCGTGGGCTGGAAGGGTACCGTGCGAACGGCGGCTACCGCAGCGTGGAGAAAGCCTTGAAGACCATGAGCCCCGAGGCCGTGGTGGAGGAAGTGAAGAAGAGCGGCCTGCGGGGCCGTGGTGGCGCCGGCTTCCCCACAGGCATGAAGTGGAG
>CAUJED010000151.1:0-3143 GCA_963169535.1 Bacteroidota bacterium
TGAAAGAACCGGTCGATCCAATGGTGAAAAGGTGAAAGGGTGAAAAGCGTGAGAAGGTGAAATGCCTCGCACCCTTTCACGCTATCACCCCAGTGGTACAGATCGCTGAGCTCGGCCGGATCTTCATCACCGGCTCAGTAAGACGCGATGGCCCTGCCCGGACCAGCGCACCGATCATAAGGGTACCTCGAAGAACCTCGTTCCGGCGGCGTTCATGAGAAAGAAGCACAGCGATCATCGCTTGCTCTCATTCGCCCATACTTTGTTGCTCCTCAGTCGGATACTTCGATCCAGTATCCTCTCTTCGGAGCGCCTCGTCTGGACGTATGATAGCGGCGCGCGCCATCCGTTCGAGGTTCTTCGAGGCACCCATAAGGCACTTGGCATCGACCCACCCGTGCGTTCCGGTGATCACCAGGTTGGATCCCTCGGGTCCACAAGGGCGTGCAAAGGGCGATAGGCCGGATCCGAACCAAACGTTCAGTGGGGTCGATGCGCACAACGACGGAAAAGGACCGAGGTAGTCCCGGCGATGTGTCTGAACGCACCATATTTGGAGGGTGAACGTCCCGATCCGAACCACGGTACTGGCCTTGCTCATCGGTATGCTGGCCGGCTGTTCCACCAAGGACCTGGCCCGGTTCAAGGCACAATTGGACCGCAGCCAGTGCAACCAATGGACACCCACCATGGCCATCGCCACCACCCCGCCGGCACCGTTCGATGCCGCCGCGGTACCGGCCGAGGTCAAGGCTCACTTCAGCCCGAACAGCCTACACATCGCGCACGCCATCAATGTGCTACCGCTGTTGGATGATTACATGGCCCACATGCAAGTGCCATCGACCGAACGGAGCCTGGAGCAACGGATCCAACTGCTGGAACTCCGTCGCACCATCGCCTACCACTGCGACCTGGCCTCGTTGGAGATCAGCGCTGTGGCCTCGGAACTGGATTGTGAAGAGGAAAAGGTGAGTCAAATGGCACGACACATGGAAGAGGTGGAAGCCCGCACCCAATCGCGCCTGAACGTGGCCGCGATCGTGGTGGGTGCGATGGGGGCGGTGATCACGGGGATACACCTGAGCCAGGACGACAACAGCGATGTGGACGCCCTGGGCATCGGTTTCGGGGTGGCCGAAGCGGCGTTGGGTACGGCCATGCTCTTAAGCCGCGAGCGCACCGAGTACACCCACCGGCGGAACGCCCTGCGGATCATCCATGAAGGCACCGATCCACAAGGCCTCTTCCCCGCATCCATCTGGTACTGCTTGGTGAATCCCGTCCCTGGAGCACCTGCCGACCGCACCTTACGCACCGAACTGCTGAACCGTTGGCGGGAAGAGGGCGCCACCGTGGGCGACGAGGCCTCACTGTACCTGGGCGACGGCGGTACGTACAGCACCGAACAATTGCACACGCGGGCCTCGATGTACGACCAGTTGGAATCCACCATCAAGCTGGTGAAACAAGACCTGCTGCAGTTGGTCCAGGAGCTGGATACCCAGGATCCCTGACCCACGCCCGTACCGCCCGGATCGGGCGAGGCCCCCTACCGGAAATACGGTGAAGCCCTTATTCCAAGAGCCGTCCAGCCCTTGGACCTTTGCGGGCACCACCAAACCTGAACGCTGCCCCGTGTGGTCCATGGTCCGGGACACCACCCGGCACCATGGACCACCCCTGAACCAACCACCACGACATGCATCGAACACTACGCTCCTACCTCCCCCTCGGCATCGCCTTGCTCCTCGGCCCAACGCTTCAAGCTCAATGGGAACTGGTGGGGCCACAGCAGTTCTCCAATGGCTGGGCGCGGCACACCAACATCGCCTTCGCACAGGACAACACCCCGTACGTGGCCTACACTGACATGAGCCTGTTGGAGAAGGTGGTGGTGAAGCGATACATCGGTGATGTTTGGGAAACGGTGGGCACTGCAGGGTTCTCGGCCGGCAGCGCGCTGGACCTGAGCCTGGCCTTCAGCCCGGAGGGTACGCCGTACGTAGCGTACCGGGATATGACCCAAAGCCAGAAGGCCACGGTGATGTCATTCCAAGGTGGGAATTGGCAGGTGGTAGGGCAAGCGGGCCTTTCCGAAGGCCAGGCGATGCTGACCTGCGTGGCCATAGCGCCCAACGGCACCCCCTACCTCAGCTACCGCGACGCGGCCCACGAATACAAAGTGACCACGCAGAAGTTCGAGAACGGTGCATGGAGCCTTGTGGGCGGCGCGGGGCACACCCCCTACTACGCCAGCAGCCTCTCCATGGCCTTCGACCACGATGGTGTGGCACATGTGGCCCTGGCCGGTACCGGAGGCTCTCGGGTCGAACGTTTCGTCAACGGTGCGTGGCAGCTCCTGGGCGAGGAAAGCTCATTCTACAACGCGAGCACAGCGTCCTTGGCCATCGCCAGCGACAATACCGTGTACATGGCCTACTTGGACGGCTCCAACGACTTCGGCGGCAGCATGAAGCGGTACGTGAACGGCGCATGGGAACAAGTGGGGCCGGTGGCTTTCACCAATGAAGACGCCAGCATGGACTACTACACCATGGCGCTGGATGGGAACGACGTGCCCTACGTGGCCTACAAGGACTCCCATGCCGAACAGAAGGCCACGGTACAACGCTTCGTGAACGGTGCTTGGGAAACCGTGGGCCCCATCAGCTTCACCCCGAGCGCGGCCGACTTCGTCTCCCTGGCCATCGACCAGGGCGATGTGCCGTATGTGGTCTTCAGCGATGCCACAGGATTCACGTTCAAGAGCACGGTGATGCGTTATGCGAACGGCCCCAGCAGCGTGGCGGAACGGGATACCGACGGCTTGGCTCTGTGGCCCTCGCCAGCGCAGGACATGGTGCACGTGAATGATGTAGCCCAAGGGGCGTGGGTGATGGTGTTGGACCTCGCGGGCCAGGAAGTATCCCGGCACCGAGCGTCGGGTGGCCTCATCACCCTCGACACGACCGGGCTACCCAACGGGGTCTACCTGGTCCGGACCCAGCAGCAAGGGACCAGCCGCACCGCCCGTCTGGTGGTGGCCCACTGATCAACCCAGGCCCAGGAATCGGGGACGCCCCGGGAGGGCCCGGGCGGTGGCGCTTGCGAATTAAATGTGAGCGGGTCACAAGAGCCCC
>CAUJED010000152.1:0-16063 GCA_963169535.1 Bacteroidota bacterium
CCTTACCGATGAGTTCGTCCAGCAAGTCCAGGACCAGCTCAACCGCAGACCAAGAAAACGCTTCAACTTCGACACCCCGATCAACCAGTTCAACCGACTAACCCGATGACCCCGCGATTGCGTTTATTGGTTGAATCCGCCATGAACAAAATGTGCGTATCGACGATTTCATCATCGTCAATACTTCGTACATCATCTATCCTCCGAACACTCTCCCAACCAGAACTTCGAAGAATAGAGGCAATCTTGAATGTCTTGTCGTCGTCCACGAATAGGATCTTCGTCTTCTTTTTCCGAATTGCGAGCGGCAATCCACCAATGCGTCCAAAACGGTGCTTTAGCCAACGTCCTATCTGTACCAATTTCCTCCAAAACCATTGGCGTATCGGAGGCACCACAAACAGGAGAATGGCGACAATAACACTACCGACAATGCCGCCAATCACCTCGACGCTCAGGTCACGGTAAAAGGAACTGTCGACATTTAGGCTATCTGGGTTCATGATGAACTATCTGCTCAGGTACATACTCCGCTCTCCATACACCTGCCTGAAGAACGGATCCTTCAAGTCCTTGATGAAGTAGATCGCCTCGCCGGTGCTCTTCATCTCAGGCCCCAGGCTCTTGTCCACGTTGGGGAATTTATCGAAGGAGAAGACGGGCACCTTGATCGCATAGCCGTTGAGGCGCGGCTTGAACTGGAAGTCCTTCAGCTTGGCGCCGAGCATCACCTTGGTGGCCCAGTTGACGTAGGGCTCGCCATAGGCCTTGGCAATGAAGGGCACCGTGCGGCTGGCGCGCGGGTTGGCCTCGATCACGTAGACGACCTCATCCTTTACCGCGAACTGGATGTTCACCAGGCCCACGGTCTTCAGGGCCAGCGCGATCTTGTGCGTGTGCTCGCGGATCTGCTGGATCACCTTCTCGCTGAGGTCGAAGGGCGGGAGCACGGCATTGCTGTCGCCGCTGTGGATGCCGGCGGGCTCGATGTGCTCCATGATGCCGATGATGCGCACCATCTCGCCATCGCAGATGCTGTCGCTCTCCGCTTCGATGGCGCCGTCGAGGAAGTGGTCGATGAGGATCTTGTTGTCGGGCATCAGGCGCAGGATGTCCAGCACCTGGTCCACGAGCTCCTCCTCGTTGATCACGATCTTCATCTTCTGGCCGCCGAGCACGTAGCTGGGGCGCACCAGCAGCGGGAAGCCGAGCTCGCGGCTGAGCTTCACCGCCTCTTCGGCGTTGTTCACCGCACCGAACTTGGGGTATGGGATGTCGAGGTCGCGCAGCAGTGAGCTGAAGCGCTCGCGGTCCTCGGCCATGTCCAGCGCGGCGTAGCTGGTGCCGATGATCTTGATGCCGTATTTCTCCAGCTTCTCGGCGAGCTTCAGCGCGGTCTGCCCGCCGAGCTGCACGATGACGCCCTCGGGCTGCTCGTGCTGGATGATGTCGTAGATGTGCTCCCAGAACACGGGCTCGAAGTAGAGCTTGTCGGCCGTGTCGAAGTCGGTGCTCACCGTCTCCGGGTTGCAGTTGATCATGATGGTCTCGTAGCCGAGCTCCTTGGCCGCGAGCACGCCGTGTACACAGCTGTAGTCGAACTCGATGCCCTGACCGATGCGGTTGGGGCCGCTGCCGAGCACCACGATCTTCTTGCGATCGCTGCGCACGCTCTCGTTCTCCTCCTCGAAGGTGCTGTAGTAGTACGGCGTCTTCGCGGGGAACTCACCGGCACAGGTGTCCACCAGCTTGTACACGCGTTTGATGCCGAGCTCGTTGCGCTTCTTGTACACCTGGCTTTCCAGGCAGCCGAGCAAATGCGCGACCTGTCGATCGGCGTAGCCCTTTTGTTTCGCTTCGAAGAGCAGGTCGCGCGGGATGGTGTCGAGGGTGTACTTCTCGACTTCCTTCTCGGTGAGGATCATGTCCTCGATCTGCTTCAAGAACCAGATGTCGATGCGCGTGAGCTCGTGGATCTTCGAAAAGGGGATGCCGAGCTTGATGGCATCGTACACGTGGAAGAGGCGGCTCCAGCTGGGGTTGGCGAGGCTTTCCAGCAGCACGGTGGCGTCGCGCGTTTCCTTGCCATCGGCACCCAGGCCGTTGCGCTTGATCTCCAAGCTCTGACACGCCTTCTGCAGCGCCTCCTGGAAGCTGCGGCCAATGCCCATGGTCTCGCCGACGCTCTTCATCTGCACACCGAGACGACGGTCGGCACCTTCGAACTTGTCGAAGTTCCAGCGCGGCACTTTCACGATGACGTAATCGAGCGTGGGCTCGAAGAAGGCGCTGGTGCCAGTGATGGGGTTCTCCAGCTCATCCAGCCGGTAGCCGATCGCGAGCTTGCTGGCGATCTTGGCGATGGGATAGCCTGTGGCCTTGCTGGCCAGCGCGCTGCTGCGGCTCACGCGCGGATTGATCTCGATGGCGTAGATGTCCTCGTTCTCGTCGGGGCTCACGGCGAACTGCACGTTGCAGCCGCCCGCGAAGTCGCCGATGGAGCGCATCATCTTGATGGCCATCGTGCGCATCTTCTGGTAGGTGCGGTCGCTGAGGGTCATCGCGGGCGCCACGGTGATGCTGTCGCCCGTGTGGATGCCCATGGGATCGAAGTTTTCGATGCTGCAGATGATGGTGACGTTGTCGTCCTTGTCGCGCAGCAGCTCCAATTCGTACTCCTTCCAGCCCAGCAGGGCCTTATCGATGATCACCTCGTGGATGGGGCTCACCTGCAGACCGTGCTTCAGCAGCTTGTCGAAGTCCTCTTCCTTGTGAACGAAGCTGGCGCCGCCGCCGCCGAGGGTGTAGCTGGCGCGGATCACCAGCGGGAAGCCGAACTCCTGCGCCACCTTCTTCCCCTCGAGGAAGCTGTTCACTACCTTGCTCTGCGCCATGGGCACGCCGATGCGTTCCATCAACTGGCGGAACTGTTCGCGGTTCTCGGTGATGTCGATGGCCTTCACGTCCACGCCGATCATGCGCACACCGTGCTCCTTCCAGATGCCGAGTTTCTCGCATTCGATGGCGAGGTTCAGCGCGGTCTGTCCGCCCATGGTGGGCAGCACGGCGTCGATCTTGTGCTTCTTGAGGATCTCCTCGATGCTCTCGACCGTGAGCGGCTTCAGGTACACGTTGTCCGCCGTGACCGGATCGGTCATGATGGTGGCCGGGTTGCTGTTGATCAGCGTGACCTCGATGCCTTCGTTGCGGAGCGAGCGGGACGCCTGGGAGCCGGAGTAATCGAACTCACAGGCTTGGCCGATGACGATGGGGCCGCTGCCGATGAGCAGGACGGACTTGATGCTATTGTCCTTTGGCATGAAGAGAAGAGCGTGGGGAAGTGAACGCGTGCGGATGTGAAAGGGCGCAAGAGCCGAACAACTCCGCTCTTGCACCCTCGCACTCTTTCACCCTGGAATTGATCGAATGGCCCCCCCGATGGACCTTGACCGACCTTGAACAGGCGACGGCGGTGATGGCAGGATGCAGGGGCATTTCCGGAGGGTATCCGGGCCGCGAAGGTAACCCACCCTGCCTTGCCATGCGGACCATGGTGGATAAGCGAGGGGGATCGTTGAGAAAAGATCCATCAGGCCAAGCCGATGCGCACGATGCGGAAAATGGCCGCACTTCGCCCGCGATGTTCGATCTTGCCCTCCATTGTCGCCCAACGGCGTAGCATGGATCCATCCGTCCGGTATTTCACCTCCGGGGTCACCCTGGCCTACCGCACCTACGGCCACGGCCCGCTGCCCTTGTTGGCCTTCCATGGTTTCGGGCGCACTGGCGCGGACTTCGCCGTGCTGGAACCTGTCTTGAAGGGTCACTGCACCCTGTACGCCTTCGACCTTCACTTCCACGGACAAAGCCCGGGGTACCCCGAACGGGCCCGGCAGCCGTTCACCCCGAAAGAGTTGGCCGACCACTTCTCGGCGTTCATCGACGACCTCGGCGTACCCTCGGCGTCGGTCATGGGCTACAGTCTGGGCGGTCGGATCGCGTTATGCCTGTTGGAACACATGTCGGATCGCATCGACCGTGCCTTCCTCGTGGCGCCCGATGGCCTGAAGACACGCCCATGGTACCGGAGCATGGCCGCCTCGCGCACGGGACGCGCCCTCTTCCGGCGGTTCGTGGAACGACCGGCGGCCGTGCATGCCCTGATCCACGGCGCACATGCCACCAGGCTGATCGGCGTCAAGATGCACCGCTTCCTGATGGGACAAACGGACAGTCGGCATAAGCGCATGCTCGTGCGCGATGTCTGGCTCAGCTACCGCCTGATCGAGCCGGACCTGGCCGTGGTGGCCGCCCATGCGAAAACACACGGCATCCCCATCCACCTCTTCTTCGGCACACACGACCGGGTGATCAAACCCGCCTTGGGCGATCGGCTGCAACACCTGGCCCCGGAACTGGTGACCCGGCAGGTACTGCCCACCGGGCATGTGCTCCTCACCCCCGAGCTGGGCACCCTGATCGCGACACACCTAGGCTGAGGGCCAACGAAGAAGGGCCGCCTTCCGGCAGCCCTCCCCTGAGTTCACGATCGGTGGATCAGCCTTTGTGCGAAGGCTCGTCGCTCGTAGAGAGCTTGTAACGCCCCTGGCGACGACGGCTGGCCAGCACATTGCGGCCTGCAGCCGTACTCATGCGCTTGCGGAAACCATGTTTGTTGGTGCGCTTGCGTTTGCTGGGCTGGTAGGTACGTATCATCGCCGTTGGTCTTTCGTAAGGGACGGCAAAAGTAGGACTTTTCCACTTTTCCGCAAGCCCGGGGCAAAACTTCTGTCATCGTGGCGCAAACCGCAGACGGTCAAGCCCATAGACGGCCACCCTCCCGTCCGGATCCTCCACCAGCAGCCTGCCGGACCCGTCCACGTCCAGCGGCCGCACCGTTACCGGCCGGGCGTCGAGCACCATATCGGCCCATCGCCCACGCATCCACAACTGCGCCGTATACGCCTCGGCGAGGTCCGCCCCTCCCCGCTCCAGCAGGGCCCAGTACCGTGCCAGGGCCGCGCACAGGTCCTGCCGCAGACCATCAACCGGCACCACCCCCCCTGTCTCGAGCAACAGGCTGGTCGCCACCAGCTCATCCGGGAACCCCGCGCTGTTCACATTGATACCGATCCCCACCACGCTGCTCTGCACCCACTCCCCCACCAGCTCGTTCTTGATCAGGATCCCCGATACCTTGTTTCGGCCCACCAGCACATCGTTGGGCCATTTGATACGCACCTCGCCCGACACCCGCTGGCGCACCACCTCGGCCACCGCCAGCGCCGCCACCTTGCTCAGCTCGAACTGGTCCACCGCCCGCAATCGTTCGGGCTCCAGGACCACGCTCAACGTCAGATCGGCACCCGGTTCCGACACCCACGTCCGGCCGCGCTGGCCTTCGCCTGCGGTCTGCGCACGGGCCACAATGACAGCCCCATGCTGCACCTTCGACAGGCGCAGCAGTTCGGCAGCCGTTTTGTTGGTGCTCTCCACCGTATCGAACGAAATGACCGGGTGCCCTATGGCCATGCTTCAGACCGCTTGGTGCCAGCTCCAAGCTGGCGTGGGGAACTTCGTACCTTTGAACGGACCAAAGTAAACGGATGAAGAAAGCCCTTAGCGCCTCTGCCCTACTCGTGGACGCCATCATCGCTGGGATCCAGGAGGTGAAGGGCAAGGATATCGTGCACCTCGACCTGCGTGTGGTGCCCAATGCGGTGAGCGACCACTTCATCATCTGCCACGGCGACTCGGCCACCCAGGTGGATGCCATCCAACGCTCGGTGGAGAAGGTCGCCCGCGAGAGGACCGGTGAAAAGCCCTGGCAAACCGAAGGCTCCAGCAACTCCGAATGGGTGCTGATGGATTACGTGAACGTGGTGGTCCACATCTTCCACCGGAACAAACGGTCCTACTACGGATTGGAGGACCTGTGGGGCGACGCCGCCAGTAAGCGGTACGAGAACGTGGCTTGAACGAACGGAGAACGACGACCAACGTGGAGAACAACGAAAAGCGGACCGAAGGTGGTAACAAGGGGCCCAAGCGCTCCTTCAACTTCTATTGGATCTACGGCATCATCATCCTGGTGATCCTTTCCATCAACCTGTTCCAATACGGCGGGGGGATGATGAAGATCGACCCCACCGAGTACCAGCAGATGCTGGATTCGGGGGACGTGCAACGCATCGTGGTGATGAACGACCAGGTGGTGAAGGTCTTCATCAAGAAGGACCGTCTGGACAAAGAGCCGCACAAGAGCAAGATCAAGGGGTCGCCCATCTCCGGAGCCAATGTGACCGGCCCGCACTACGCCTTCAACATGGGCAGCAGCAACGTGCTCAAGGACCGGATCGTGCAAGAGGCGGAGAAACACCATGTACCCTACGAATACGAGGTCCAGGACAACTGGGGCAAGGAGATCCTCAACTGGGTGCTCTTCTTCGGCATCATGATCGCCATCTGGATGTTCGTGATGCGGCGCATCGGCGGTGGTGCCGGTCCCGGCGGGCAGATCTTCAACATCGGCAAGAGCCGCGCGCAGGTGTTCGAGGGCGGCAAGAGCACCAATGTCACCTTCAACGATGTGGCCGGCTTGGCCGAGGCCAAGGAAGAACTCCAAGAGATCGTGGACTTCCTGAAGACCCCCAAGAAGTACACCGACCTGGGCGCCAAGATCCCCAAAGGCGCGCTGCTCGTAGGCCCTCCGGGCACCGGGAAGACCCTGCTGGCCAAAGCCATCGCCGGCGAGGCCAACGTGCCATTCTTCAGCCTGAGCGGCTCCGATTTCGTGGAGATGTTCGTGGGCGTGGGCGCCAGCCGTGTGCGCGACCTGTTCAAACAAGCCAAGGAGAAGGCCCCCAGCATCATCTTCATCGACGAGATCGATGCCATCGGCCGTGCACGCGGACGCAGCGTGAGCATGGGCGCCAACGACGAAAGGGAGAACACCCTGAACCAGCTCCTCACCGAGCTGGATGGCTTCGGCACCAACAGCGGCGTGATCCTGATCGGCGCCACCAACCGGGCCGATGTGCTGGACCGCGCCCTGCTGCGCCCAGGCCGCTTCGACCGCCAGATCTTCGTGGACATGCCCGACCTCAACGAACGGGAGGAGATCCTGAAGGTCCACCTCAAGCCCCTGAAACTCGACATCAACGTGGACGTGGCCTTCCTGGCTCGCCAGACGCCCGGGTTCAGCGGCGCCGACCTGGCCAACATCTGCAACGAAGCCGCCCTCATCGCCGCGCGCAAAAAGAAGACCAGCGTGGAGAAGCAGGACTTCCTCGATGCGGTGGACCGCGTGATCGGTGGCCTCGAGAAGAAGAACAAGATCATCACCACCGAGGAGAAACAGGCCATCGCCTACCACGAAGCCGGACATGCCACCGTGAGCTGGCTCGTGGAACACGCCAGCCCCCTGATCAAAGTGACCATCGTACCCCGTGGGCGCTCCTTGGGCGCCGCTTGGTACCTGCCCGAAGAACGGCACCTGACCACCGCCGAGCAGATGTTGGACGAGATGGTCGCCGCATTGGGCGGGCGTGCCGCAGAGGATGTGATCTACGGCAAGGTGAGCACCGGCGCCCTGAGCGACCTGGAGAAGGTGACCAAGCAGGCCTATGCCATGATCACCATGTACGGCCTCAACGATCGCATCGGCAACATCAGCTATTACGACAGCTCCGGCCAAAGCGAATACACCTTCGGCAAACCGTACAGCGAGAAGCAGGCCCAGACCATCGACGAGGAGGTGAGCAAACTCGTGGAAGGCCAATACCTCCGCGCCAAACGCATCCTCAGCGAGAACAAGGACAAGCTCACCGCGCTCGCCACCCAACTGCTGGAGAAGGAGGTGATCTTCAAAGAGGACCTGGAGAAGATCTTCGGACACCGCCCGTTCCAGAAACCGGAGCCCGCCACCAACAACGGATACGTCAATGGCAGCGGTGCCAGCACCACCCAACGGACCGAACCCGCTGGCGAAAGCGCCGGGCAGGCGTGATCCTTACCCCGCCATGGCGAACTGGACGCCGATCCATACCGCCCGTGACCGGCACGAAGCTGAAATGCTGCGCGGACGGCTGGAGGCGAACGATATCCCGGCCATGGTGCTCGATCAACGATCATCGGTGTACCCTTCCATGGGATCCATCGAGGTGATGGTGGACCGCGATGACGTACTTCGCGCGATCCGGCTGATCCGCGGATCCAACGAATCATGAAGGAACTCAGCGTCCGCTCGTTGACCGGAGCCGTGTATGTGGCTCTCACCCTGGGTGCGGCTTGGGCGGGGCCGTTCACCACGGCGATGCTCTACTTCCCGGTATGCCTGATCGCCTTGCGCGAACTGCACCGCCTCTCCACCGACACTCCGGACGACCCCGCGATGACCTGGACCCTGCTCTGTGGCGGCGGCGTGTACGCCGCCCTCGCCATGGGGGCCTTCTACAGCGATTGGACGATCAGCTACTCCGTGGCCGTGAGTTTCCTATTGGTGGTCGCCGCCATCACCTGGGCCCTGCTCCACGGCCAGCCCGCCCCGCTTTCCTTCTTGGGCGGCATCCTCACGGCCATCATGCTGGTGGCGGTGCCCTTCGGCCTCATGCCTTACTTGTTCGCCTTCGGCCCGTGGATGTTCATCGGCTTCATGATCCTGCTCTGGACCAACGACACCGGTGCCTACCTGGTCGGGCGCGCCGTGGGGCGGACCAAGCTGTTGCCCGCCGTTTCGCCCAAGAAGACCGTGGAGGGCCTCCTGGGCGGCATCGCCCTCACCTTGGGCGTGGCATGGCTCCTGGGCTCCTTCCACCACGAACTGCGCCTGCACCAATGGATCATCGCCGGCGGTATCATCGCCATCACCTCCACCATCGGCGACCTGCTCGAATCGGCCTTCAAAAGGGAACGCGGCGTGAAAGACTCCGGCACCATCCTGCCCGGCCATGGCGGCATCCTCGACCGCTTCGATGGCTTCCTGCTCGCCATACCCGCGACATTGATCTATCTCTTCCTGATCCGGTAGGGGCAGAAAGAGCCTTCTATATTTGACCGAACCATCACCCGATCGATGCGCCTGCACCGCGAAGGAACTCCCACCATCCTGATCGTTATCGCCGTGGTCTGCTTCGGCCTGTTCACCCTGCTGAAATGGCCCGTGCTCCCGGACTTCCTCGCCATGATCCTCGCGGCCCTACTGATCGCTGTGCTCGCCATCGTGCTCTGGTTCTTCCGCGTGCCCAAGCGCTCAAGGCCCAACGACGATTCCGCCATCATCTCCCCTTGCGACGGCAAGGT
The DNA here is from genome assembly GCA_963169535.1 of Bacteroidota bacterium. Classification (GTDB taxonomy): domain Bacteria; phylum Bacteroidota; class Bacteroidia; order Flavobacteriales_F; family PHOS-HE28; genus PHOS-HE28. Next base: position 9,301 of record CAUJED010000152.1, read on the forward strand.
GGTGGTGATCGAGGAAGTGCACGAACCTGAATATTTCAAGGACAAGCGCCTTCAGGTCTCCATCTTCATGAGCCCGCTGAACGTGCACATCAACTATCATCCCATCGGCGGCACCACCACGTATTACAAGTACCACCCCGGCAAGTACCTCGTGGCCTGGCACCCGAAGAGCAGCACCGAGAACGAGCGCAGCACCGTGGTGAACCGACATCCGCGACACGGCGAAGTGCTCTTCCGCCAGATCGCTGGCGCGCTGGCCCGGCGGATCTGCACCTACGCGCGCCCGGACCAGCCTGCCACACAAGGCAGCGAGTTCGGCTTCATCAAATTCGGTTCGCGCGTGGACCTCTTCCTGCCGCTCGATGCCCAGGTGGAGGTGGCCCTCGGTCAGGTGGTGACGGGGTCCGCATCGGTGATCGCCCGTTTCAAGCAGTGAACCATGAACAACACCATCAAGACCATCCTGATCGGTATCATCGCCGCCCTCGCCATCGCCTTGGTGGGCAAGAGCCTGTTGAGCCCTGATGGCCCCATACCGGCGGGTTCGGACCAGCCCTCCACCACCTCGACCGACGGCCCGCTGGTGGGCAGTGGCCTGCGCTTCGATGGCCACTACCGATACACCGTGGGCAACCTCATCTATCTGCTCCGGTTCTTCCCGGAAGGGCGGGTGGTAACGGTGAACGGCACCCAGGAAGTGGAGAAGGACCTGCCGGCCTACCTCGTGCGCGAGACCCGAGGCAACCCGGGTCTGGGCCTACATAACGTACCGGTGGACCTGGTGGGCGACAGCTTGGTGTTCATCACGCATCCCGAGAAGGGCGAGATCGAATACCGGGGTGTGGTGGTGAGCGGATCCATGGTGCGGTTCCTGCGCCACAGCCATATCACGGGCACGCGGCAATTGATGGAATACGTGTTCCAACCGGACGGCACGAGCCCATCACAGGAGGATACCGCGCAGGTCGTCCAACCGTTGTAGTACGTACGTCGCCTGATCATCGCCCCCGCCGTTCGGGGCGAAGTGTGCCTGGTCCCAACCCGCAGCACGTGCCCCCGCGATATCGGCCGCCACGCTGTCTCCGATCATCAGGCTTTCATCGGCCCTGGCCTTGGTGCGTTGCAAGGCCGCACGGAAGATCCGCGGATCAGGCTTCTTGGCTCCGGCCATTTCGCTGGACAGAAGCAGATCGATGTGTTCCGCCAGGCCGCTGCATGCGACCTTCTCCTCCTGCACCTCGTGGAATCCGTTGGTGATGATGTGGATGCGATACTGCCCACCGAGGTCGGTGAGCAGTTCTCGCGCCCCTTGCATCAGGGTGGTGCGCTTCGGGGTCAACGCCAGGTATTCCCTCCCCATGCGATCGGCCAGCGCATCGTCCTTCACCCCGAAACGCAACAGCGTGTTCCGGAACCGTAGCACCCGCAGAACATGCCGGTCGATGTGTCCGCTCTCATACCGCCGCCACAGGCCCTGATTCACCTCCTCGTAGGCATCGATGAACTCGGCCGCGTCTGGCACACCACGCTCCAGCAATCGCTCGGCAGCGTGGAGCTCGCGTAAGGTGGCTCGTGAGTTGGTCTCGAAATCCCACAAGGTGTGGTCCAGGTCGAAGAAGAGGTGGGCGTACTTCTTCATCGGATCATGCTCCAGGCCATGCTCAGCACCGCGGACCATAGCAGCACCGAGACCAACAACGTGGGCAGGGTGCGACGATCGTGCCGAAAATACTTCGCTGCCAGCAACGCGGTGACCGGAATGGAGAGCGTGGGAGGCGCGAACATCGCCAGGCCCAGGATGCCGTAGCGCTGTTTCACGCGCACGATCAGGCGGTTGGTACGCGTGAAGATCCGCTTGGGCGGCAGGCCTTTCGAGGTCCGTTCTTGCACACGACGCAGATACCGCTTCCGGAACCACTCCAGCAGCCCTTTACCTCCCAGGTAGAACACGCACATGCCCAGCAAACCGCCGAGGGCCGTGTAGATCAGCGTCTCCCAGAAACCATTCCCCATTCCGAAGGAGACCAGCCCGGCGAAAAGGAATTTCACCGATGCCGTCAGAACAACGGATAGCGCAGCGAGAAAGGCTTCCATCAGACCTTTTCCCCGTAGGCGAGATCACCGGCATCACCAAGCCCTGGTACGATGTACGCCTGTGCTGTCATCTCGTCATCCACGGCGCCGATCCAGAAGTGGGTGCCCGCCGGAAGATGCGCCTTCGCATATTCCAGCCCCTCCACGCTGGCGATGACCGAGGCCACGTGCAAGGCCTTGGGCTTTCCCAGTCGCAGCAGCGCTTTGTACACCAGCACCATGCTCCGTCCCGAGGCCAGCATGGGATCACACAGCACCACCACACGGCCTTCCAGCGACGGGCTGCTCATGTACTCCACCTCGATCTCAAAGGCATCCTCGCCTTTGCGGTGCTTGCGGTAGGCGCTCACGAAGGCGCTATCCGCCCGGTCGAAGTAGTTCATGAACCCTTGATGCATGGCCAGCCCGGCGCGCAGGATCGTGGCCAGCACCGGTTGTTCGGCCATCAAGTCCGTCCGTGCCACGCCCAAGGGGGTGACCACCTCGGTCTCCTTGAACTCCAGGGTACGGCTGATCTCCACCGCCATCACTTCGCCGATGCGCGCCAGGTTCCGCCGGAACCGCATGGGGTCCTTCTGCACCTGTACGTCGCGCAATTCCGCGATGAAATGGTTCACCACGCTCCGTTCCTTCACCAGTTCCTTCACCATGATCCGTTATCGCTTCAACCACTTTATCGGTGCCGGAAGTCGGTTCCGCACCAGGCGTAAATATACCGAGCTGCGCGCTCCGAAACCTTGATTGAAACGCGCTGTGCTCTCCGTGTTCGAACCCGCGAAGTCCAGGAGCACGCCGGTGCCCGCATGCTCGGTGATGTAGCGGTCCACGATGTGGAACATCGCCTGCACCTTCGCACCCTGCTCATCGTTGGCCGACTTCAACAGGATGGAGCGGCCTTCCCACTCCACGAAACAGGCCCCAGCCACCAGCATGCCACGCTCGCGCACCCCCGTCAGGGTGCATTGGCCGCGCTCCCTGGCGCCGGCCAAAAGCCGCTCCAACAGCAGCATTCCACCTTGGGGAATGTTCTTGAAGCGACGGCCCGTGGTGCGGTCGAAGAGGGAGACGAACTCCTGGACACCAACGTTCGTGTGGACCACCGGAGGGTTGTCTCCCGCCTTCCGCAGGTTCCGGAGATGCCCTTTGGAATAGGCGGCGCGAAGCGCCGAGGGGTCCTTGTCCAGAAGCAGGTCCTGGGTGTTGGCGGTGGTGGTCCGAATATCGGGGCCCACGCGCACGTGCATGACGGAGTTCACATGGATATCCCAGTATCGGAACCGTTCCGGAACGGCGTTGAGGAACGCTTGGTCCGTGTCGCGGGTACGGTTCGGTGTGAAGACCCCTTGCTGCTGCACGGCATACGGCTGGTAGAGATAGTCCACACCGAACTTCCGTCGCCAGATCAAGGGCATGATGCTTCCATCATCGCTCACCAAGGCTTCCCACTGCGGGCAGCACAGGTCCAACACCCAGCTCTGCATGTACCACAGCCGATCGGGACATCGCAGCAACAACCGATCCCACTCGGCCTTGTCGATCATACCGTGAGTAAGGTGCCGGATCATGCCTTGGCGTGTTGTGCCACTTGGCGGAAGACGCTTGGCCAGGGTGCGGATCCACGATACCCACTAAGGTAGCGGTCATGCCATACCGACACGAACGTACCATCCACGGCGCGCACCAGGTCGGCTTGTGCGCACATCCGCTCCACCACCGCTTCCGGACCCAGCCGCATCCGGTCGATCAAAGCGCTATCCATGGCGGCAAAAGGATGCAGCATCAATCCCGAAACGCGCTCCTGTTCAAGGTCGTACCAAGCGAACGGGGTGCATGTTCCCGCACGGAACCCCACCCGGTCCGCGAAACCAAGGGTGTGGTCCTCCACGAAACCGAGCGCCTCAAGTTCGCGAAGTGTCTCCGGCACCTGCCAGCGCAGGAAATGCTGGCGCGAGGCGCGCACCTTCGCACCCTGGATGGCTTCCAGCTGATCGCGCTCCCGGGCGATGAGGCCTGGTGATGTACTGGTCGCGTACGAAGGATGCAACCCCACTGCACCGTGCCGTGCCGCACGCGCCACCGACCTGCGGAAATCAGGATGGTCCTGTGCCGCCGCATGATCATGGGCGGTATGGCCGCGCATGAGGAAGAAGAACAGGGCGTCGGCCAATGCCTGTCGCTGCTCACCCACCACTTCCATGGCCGCGAGGTACGGGTCTTCGCGCAACCCCGATCGCACCGCCCAACGATCGATCGCCTCACCGAAGGCACCTCGCAGAAGTTCTTTCACCGTGGCCCCCAACGCCCGGGGTAACGAACGCCCACGAAAGCGCGATACACTGTCCATGTCAACGGTGGCCACGTGCCGGTAATGGCTCCTGCGCTGCGTTGCGCCCGGCCAACGCTTCTCGATGTCTTGCGCAAGTGCCAGTGCCCAACGGTCCACCCATGGCGCATCGGCCAACCCGGTACGTACGGCGAACAAGACTTCGCTCGGCACCCGCCCATGTGCATCCCGATCGGTACACCGCAGTTCGTCCACCAGCGACAACAGGTAGAAGATCGAGGCGAACACATCGTGCCGGCCATTCACCTCGAACAACCAAGGACCGCCATGGTGATCACTCACCTGCGGCACGCGATCCAGCCGCAGTCCGCCGCTATCCGGGATATGCAACACACCGTTCAGGGCGGTGCCGCCATACCGCAGTTTGGGGCCATCGGTGGCCAGCAGATCCTCCACATGCAGCACGAACTCCACCGACATCCCCAGCATGTTCGACAGTACGTGTTGGATCACGTACTCCGCACGGGGCGATGGATGATCAATGAGAACGCGCATCGCTCGGCGACGGATGGTCGGTGGATGAGGAACGCGGGCGCACCGTGCGCACCAGATCGCGCACCCAGTTCCTTGCCGTGAAGTGAACGATGCTCCGCGCCCGGTTCGTCCGGATGTCCCGCTCGATCACCGGATGCGCCAACGCCACGTCCACGGTCAAGGCCCGGATCCCCTCGAAAGCATAGCTGCGCATGGCCCCCGCCTGCTCCAACAACGGGCGCAGGTCGCGCAGGCGATTGGCATAGCCCCAGCGCTTGGCGTAGAACCGGTATCGACGTGCTGCTTCCCGACCTTCATCGGTATAGTGGATCGTCAGGTCACGCCACCGGCGGTACGGAACACGCTCCCGTTCCTCCACGTGGTGGAAATAGGAGAACGCATGGTCCAACGCCATATCGACGCCCACCACCACGAACCCCTCGGTCCGGAACAGTGCGAACGGTGAGGCATCCGAGAAGCTGCTCGCGTCATCGAGCGCCAGAAAGCGTGCCTGTGCGGCCCCCGCCACAGCGAAGGAGTGCAACGGATGGCGGGTGCGCAAGAACGCAGGGTGTGCCAAGGCGGTGGTGGGTAGCACACCCGTGATGGGCGGTGTCCGCTGCCGATCGAACGATCCGCCGTCCCGCAGGTCATGATTGAAGGTCGGAACGACCAAGGTGCCGTCCGGCCCCAGATGTTCCAAGAAGGCTTCCAGCAACATACCCGGTACGCGCTGGGTTCCCGAACGGCGATGCATCCACGCCAGCCGCGTCACATCGGCGGAGAGCACGACGTTCTGCCCGTGCTTCAGCCCGATACGCTCCGGGATCCCCTGTAGCTGCACCACCTGGTTCACGGCAAAAGGCGCAGGTTGTACCACTCCACCTTGTAACCGAACGACTGTGTGAAGCGCAAGGAGCTCGGGTGATCACGCACCACCTGCGTCTCCACGTTCTCCACCCCCTTCTCGAGGAACCACGCGTGCAACAGGTCCGACATGGCGCGTGAGATGCCGCCACGCCGATAAGCCTCCGCCACATAGAGGTGGGTCCAATGGCCTACCCGTGCACCACCCAGATACTCCGGTGCCAATTTGATCGAACCACAGGTGAAACCGACGACCTTGTCGCCATCCATGGCCACCACCATGCGCCCGAAGCGCTCCAGCCCCGCCTTCATGCCCTGCATCCACAACCGTGCTCCATCGGGCGCCAGACGCTGGATCATCCCGTATCGGCGCATCACCGCATGCAGATCCTCGAACATGGGCAGCACCTGCTCCAACCGCGCATCCGCCGGATCCGTGATGGCGATGATGGTAACGCTGCTCATGCTTCGGTGAAGAGGGCGATCACTCCATTCACGGTGGTGGCTCCGGGTGCATCGAACGCCGACGCCAGGTCCACCTCGCGGCCCACCACCTGCTCCAGCTCGGTGATCAGATCAACGAACCCCAAGGAATCGAGCAGGCCACTGCGCACCAGGTCCAGCGACCCCACCAGTTCCTCGCGATGCAATCCCAACCGCTCCGCCCGTTGGGCGAGGCGATCCCGCAGGCGTTCCAACATTTCCGCTCTATCCATGTTCGATCAGCGCTAACAAGGCCTTGCGGTCCAGCTTGCCGTGGGGGGTCGTTGGCATGGTCTCCACACCGATGATCCGCTCCGGCAGCATGTACGCGGGCAAGGTCGTGCGAAGTTCGCTCATCAGCGCCGCATGATCGAAGGGCACATCCACGAATGTGTACAACCGTACACGATCGGCACCGCGATGCGCCAACGTGAACACGCTGCCTTGGACCAAAGGCCCCAATGCGACATCCACCTCCGAAGGCTCCACCCGGTGGCCCAT
>CAUJED010000153.1:0-6849 GCA_963169535.1 Bacteroidota bacterium
GTCCACCACCTACAAACTGAACGAACGCGACAACACGCCGGGGCGCAGGTACTGGCAACCCGGGTATCACGACCGGGTCATCCGTACCACACGCGGCGAATTCGAACGGATCGCCCGGTATATCGTGGACAATCCTGCGAAATGGCGGTGAACCGTGAATAGGTCGACCCTGAGGGTCGACGCTACGGGTTGGTGCCGGAACGTCTGCGGACGCCGGGGACGCTACGGGTTGGTGCCGGAACGTCTGCGGGCGCTAGGCGAACGATGTTCATTCCGCCTTCCCCTGCATCAACATACCCACCATGCTCGTGGCCATGTGCAGGCGCTGTTCGCGGCTACCTTCAATGACGATGTATAGGAACCCGAACGCCTTCATCTCCCGCTCCCAGATCGCGAACAGCCGGTCGCGGTCGTGCGGGTTCTCGCGCTGCGGATCGGGCTCCCAAGGGATGTCGGGGCGGCACAGCAGGCGCAGGTCGTAGCGCAGGTCGTGCACCAGCCGATCGATCCCCGGGTGTACACGACCATACTTCTCCATGCTCCAGATCCTGATGTTGAGGATGTCGGTGTCGAAGAAGACCGGCTCCACCGACACGCTGCGGCCCACCGGTTCGTTACGCCGAAATTCCTCGCGGCCCTCGGCGGCATGCAGGGGCGCATCCGCGAACCATTGCGCGTGGCTTCGGGCCATCGCCAGCAGGTCTTCTTCGATGTAGGGCCGCTCCAGCTCCTCCACATACTCCCGCGTTCCATCGGCCACCCGGCCACCGCCGAAGTGCCTCATCAACGCCTCGGCGAGCGTGGTCTTCCCGCTGCTCTCCGGCCCTACCACGGCGATCCTCAACACGCGCATCGGTTTCGAAGGTAAGCGCCTCCTATGTTCGGGATCTCCCGAACGGGCGCTTAGGTGGCAGCGAAGCAATGTCTCCTTCGACTCGACCGCGGGGCCCAGACATAGCCCAAAACCCGCGGCCATCTTCACTTCCGCGCCTTTCCACGAACCGGATCACCGGCATGGAACGACGGCTCCTTCACCGCCTGAGTAACTTTCCATCACCGTGCAGGCAGCGTACGGCGAAGCCACCCGCGTCTCCCCTTCACAACGGACAATGGACACGGACACCTTACGACCATGAAACAACTACTGGTACCCATCACCCTGCTCCTCTCGGCCACCATGCACGGTCAGCTGGCACCGGATACGAACGCACCGCTGTACGACCACCTGCTCGAGGTGAACGCACAGTGGACGGACCATACGCCCGCCCGACCCGCCACCCCCGTTCGGTTCGCGCAAGAGAAGGACCGGATCGCACAACACCTCCACCTGGTGCGCGAACACCTCGCCACGCACGCCCCCGCAGGGCTGAGCGCAGCGCAAGCCACCGAGCGCGCGGCCTTGCTCGAGGTGCTGGGCACGTACGCCGATGCCGGGCGCTTCCCGCAGAACCACGTGCTCCCTTACCGCAACCCCATCTTCATCGACCCGCAGGGCACCGCTTGTGCCGTGGGCCAGCTGATGATCGCGAGCGGGCACCGCACGCTCGCCGAAAGGATCGATGCCGAACTGGAAACGGGATACCTCGCCGAGATCCTCGCCGATGCCCGGTTCCAAGCCCCGGTGAGCACCTGGGCCACCGACCATGGCTTCACTGCCGATGAGCTGGCCTGGATCCAGCCGGCGTATCCGCCCGTGATCCCGTGGGTCACCCTCGGCGGTGGCACCAACAACACGGTGAACGAGGTGCTCACCCTGCCCGACGGCGACCTGCTGGTGGTGGGTACCTTCACCTACGCCGGCGGTGTGGCCTGCCAAGGTGCCGCGCGCTGGAACGGCAGTGGATACACCGCCATGGGCACCCTACCCGATGGAGTGGTGACCTGCGCCGTGGTGCACGAGGGGGTGATCCATGTGGGCGGTTCGTTCAACAACGGCAGCATCGACCTGCTGCACTGGACCGGCACCGCTTGGGAAGGCGAAACCGTGTTCGCGAGCAAATGGGCAGAGGTGACCGCCCTGCACAGCCACAACGGCCAGTTGTACGCGGCAGGCAGCGAATCGGGCTTCGCTGGTGTGGACCATGGCGTGAAGGTGAAGCAGAGCGGGAACTGGTCGCCCTTGCCAGGGGTGCTCAACGGACCCATCCACGCGCTGGAGTTCCACGAGGACTTCCTGATCGCCGGCGGGGAGTTCACCGGCGCCTTCCTCTCCACGCAGAACGAGATCATGCACGTGGCGCGATACATGAACGCCGGCTGGCACCAGGTGGCCGACGGGCTGGACGGCACCGTGCACGACCTGATGGTACACGACGGGGCCTTGTACGCCACCGGCATGATGGTGGCCATGACAGGACCCTACTTCGGGCTGGCCAGCATCGTGGCCGATCAGGGCACCTGGGCACCATTGATGCCGAACATCATGAACTACATCTCCACCTCACCCGTGGATGCCCCTTCCGTGGCCTATGCCATGCTCGTGCACGGCGGCCGTATCTATATCGTGGGCGACTTCCACATCAACACGCCGATGACGTACGGACGTGGTGTGATGGCCTACAACGGAGCGCCTGATGATGTGGAACCGCTCTGCGACTTCATGGGCTACGGCAACAGCATCGCGCTGCTCGGGTCCGATCAGTTGGTGGTGGGTGGCGCTTCGGAGGTCTTGGAGAACATCATCAGCACCGACCTCACCTCGGCCATCGCCGAAGGCCACCCCACACGCACGGTGACCATCCACCCCAATCCGGCGAAGGACATGGTCTCGATCACCCTGCCCGGCACCCTGCCCGCGGGCACCCGTGCACGGCTCTTCGATGCCACGGGACGTGCCATCGCAGTACGTGTGGAGCGCCAGGCCGAACAGTTGCGCATGGACGTATCCACCCTCGCACCGGGCGCCTACACCGTGGAGGTGTATGGCGAAGGGATCCGCGCCACGGGACGGTTGGTGAAACGGTGAGGTCCCGACCAGCGTGCGGAGGCCCCGGCCAGGGCCTTCGCACGCTGGCGGCCCCTGGCGTTCCTTTGCGCCCGTGGAGCGCTGGACCTACCTCTTGCTCGATCTGTTGAGCGTGGCCTTCCCCTTGATGGCGAGCTTCGAGCACCGGCTTCGCTTCCATACCCGCTGGCCCGGCATCTTCCTCGGCATCGGGGTGATGGCACTGATCCTCATCCCTTGGGATGTGGCATTCGCCGCACATGGCATCTGGGGGTTCAACCCGCGCTACCTGACGGGCGCCACTCTACTGGGCCTACCCCTGGAAGAGTGGCTCTTCTTCGTGACCATTCCCTACGCCTGCATGTTCCTCTACGAGGTGATGCGCGATGCTCTGCCACGCGACCCGCTCGCAACGGCCGCCCGACCGTTGAGCATCGTTCTTGCCGTGGCGTTGCTGCTCATCGGCGTATGGAACCTCCACCGGCTGTACACCAGCATCACCTTCATCGGCACCGCCTTGTTCCTCGCCTACCACGTGTTCGTGGCCCGCAGCCCTTGGCTGGGTCGCTTCTATGCCGGCCTGGCCGTGAGCCTGATCCCCTTCCTCCTGGTGAACGGCATCCTCACCGGATGGCTACTGCCCGAACCCATCGTGTGGTACAACGATGCGGAGAACCTCGGCATCCGGATGAACACCATCCCGGTCGAGGACAGCGTGTACCTGCTCTTGATGCTGTTGATCGTGACGACGTTCCACGAACGAGCGTTGCAGCGATCCTGACCGGGGGAGCGGGGCCGCAGGCATGCCCACCGCTCCTGCTCGTTCACCGTATCACTGGGACGGCATGAAAGACCCGGTCGATCCAATGGTGAAAAGGTGAAAAGCGTGTGAAGGTGAAATGCCTCGCACCCTTTCACGCTATCACCCCAGTGGTCCAGATCGCAGAGCTCGGCCGGATCTTCATCACCGGCTCAGTACCATTGGGACCTCCGATACGATCCGCTTGTTCTTCTTCCCCATGCCTTCTCCGCGAGACATGTTCCGCAGGCCCCGCTATGGAACGGGCCTCCCGGATCGGCCAATGAAAGAATAGCCGCGCATCTTCGGCCGCTATTGCATGTCCAAGTGGCCTGCCCCCCTGCGCCAACGCACGTAGCCGATGACGGCCAGCGCGATGTACACCACATTGAGCAAGGCATACCCCTGGTAGCCGATCAGGTGGTTGTACCCCACCGCCACCAGGTCGCCTGCGATCCAATACAGCCAGTTCTCCAGTACCTTCCGGCTCATCATCCACGTGGCCACCATGGCCGATACGGTGATGAACGCCTCCATGCCGAGCAGCTTACCCGATGGTGCCATGGCCTGCATGGCCCACACCAGCAGCACCGTGCCCACAGCGGTGACCACCAAGGCCACGGCATGCTGCCACCATGCGAAGCGGACCGTTGCCTGCACCTCCACGGTACGCCCCCAGCTCCACCACCCGTACAACCCCATGGCCGCATAGAACACATTGAGCGCCGCCATGAGCCAGGCCGTTTGGTCCGCGTAGAGCCAGACCCCGATGGAGGAGGCCACGAAGCCCAGCAACCACCCCACCCGCAACTGCCTGCCCAGCAGATAGGCATAGCCGATGTTGAGGACCACCGAGGTCCACTCGAGCACATCATTCACTTGGAGCGCCGCCATGCGAAGGTCACATCCCGCAGTTGCAGGGCTGGCTGAAGAAGATCTTCGTGGCGGGCAGCAGGTTCTGCAGGTGTTCCATCTCCGGCACTTCGAACTGGATGGCGCGCAGATCGAGGAACCGGAGCGCCTGCATCTCGGCCATCTCCTCCGGGAAGTCGGACAGGTCGTTGTCCCACAGGTCGAGCGAAACGAGCTCCTTGAAAGCCCCCACGCACCGGGGCAGCCCTCTGAGCCCGTTGCGGCTAAGGTCGAGGCGCTTCAGGTGCGTGAGGCGGCAGAGGCCCGCTGGCAGCGCGGTGAGCTTGTTGCGCGACGCCCGCAACTCCTGCATGTACCGCAGCTCCTGCATCCGTTCGGGCAGGGCTTTCAGTTTGTTGTGGCTCAGGTCCAGCGCGTTCAGGTTCTTCAGCAGGAACACGCCTTCGGGCACCGCCTTCAACTTCTGGCCCGAAAGGTCCAGGCGATACACCTGGTCGGGGTTGGCCAGTGCTTTCTCCAGGCTGCGGAAGGTGCGCATGCTGTCGAGTGCCACCGCATCCAAGAGTTGCGCGTTCGTGGTGAACGGGAACGCAAGAATGACGCTTACGAAGAAGATGATGGATGCGGTCGCGCCACCCAGGGTGCTCTGCGAGCCACCCGGTGGAGGTTCGTGGGCTTGAATGCCGCAGGGCCCGCTACGAGAGATCCGGCGGAGGTTCGGGGGGGTGAACGCCGCAGGGTCCGCTACGAGAGACCCGGCGGAGGGTTGGCGTTCGGCACGAGCCAGCCGGGGATCGGACGGGCCGGGCATGCGCGGGGAGAGCGAGTTCATCATCATCTATCGTCCCAGACGTTGACGTGCGAAGGCCTCATCCTGTTGCATCTGTCGCTTCAACGCGTCGAGGCCATCGAATCGCATGTCGCCACGGACCCTTTCCAGAAAGCGTACGGTGATCACTTCGCCGTAAAGGTCGCGCTCCAGCCCGAAGATGTTCACCTCCACGCTGCGTTGCGGCTCCGGGTTCTTCAAGGTGGGTCGCTCGCCGATGTAGAGCATGCCGCCGAAGCCACCCTCCTTCAACTCCACATGCACCACGTACACCCCATCGGCCGGGATCAGTTTGAAGGGATCGATGCCGCCGATGTTCGCGGTGGGATAGCCGAGCGTGCGGCCCAGCTGATCGCCCTTCACCACCACGCCGGAGAGTGAATAGGGATAGCCGAGCTGTTCGTTGGCCGTGACCACATCGCCATCCAGCAAGGCTTGGCGGATCTTGGTGCTGCTCACCTTCACGTGGTCCACCTCCTGCGCGGGGATCTCCTCCACGCTGAAGTCATACGCTTCACCGTACTGACGGAGCACCTTCAGATCACCTTCGCGGTTGCGGCCGAACCGATGGTCGTAGCCGATCACCACGGCGTGCACGCCGATGCCACCCACGAGCACATCGCGCACATACTCCGCCGCATGCATGCGCGAGAACTCCCGGCTGAAGGGCACTACCAACAAGTGGTCCAGACCGGCGGCCTCCAATTGTGCGGCCTTCTCCTGTTGCGTGTTCAGCAGCTTCAGGTCGTTGTCGCTCGGGAAGAGCACCATGCGCGGGTGCGGATGGAAGGTGAAGAGCACGCTCTCGCCGCCTTCCTTGCGCGCCACGGCCGTGAGCTGTTCCAGGATCTTGCGGTGCCCGCGGTGCACACCATCGAAGGTGCCCGTGGTGAGCACCGGGCGACGGACGTTCTTGAAGGCGGCGATGTCGGTGTGGACTTGCATCGGGGGGCGAAGGTCGGAGAGAAACCCAAATACGGGGAACGCAGATGCCGCAGATACAGCTGATGAACGCTGATAGGCCCATTTGGAGAAGCGTGTTGATGTTCCGAAGCGATCATTTGTGACCAGTCGAATCATTGAAGCGTGCTAGCCAAAGCCAGAAAACGGCCTCGTGAACGCACGCGCCAAGTCCCACCATCATGGCGTTCCTTTCAGGCAAGAGCTTTTCATCTAGGCCAATGAGGCAATTCATCGTTGCGATGTACATGGTTTGATCCGCGCAGATCAGCTGTATCTGCGTCATCAGCGTTCCATTCCATTTTCCCCACACTCTTTCAACAAGCTATCCACATCATTGGCGCATCCGCGACTAAGCCCTACCTTCGCGGCCGCAAACCCCGGGAGCACCCCTTCCCGAACCGCATAACCAGCTCATGTCCAAGCACATCGGAAAGGTCGTCC
>CAUJED010000154.1:0-16027 GCA_963169535.1 Bacteroidota bacterium
AGGGCGTGTCCCTTCCCTGCGCACACTGCCCACCCACGGGTCGGGTGCTCCGCTGTAGTTGCCTCGCACCGGCCTGCACCCACGGCGCTCCGGGGTCTGCTCGTTCCTCGCAGCCTCCTCGCTGCTCGTGGCTGCTGGGCCGTTGCTTCGGCAAGCTGCCGCTCCGCCCCCTCACGCGCATCCATCAGGTCCACCGGCGCAGGCCTACCTACCGGGGCGCTGCCACAACCACCCGCTTCTCCGGTTCCCCATTCACCAATGACCTGTCGCCATTCACCCATGGGTCGTGCTTGCATTTCCCCTTGTCCTCCGTCCTTCCGTGATAAGATCTACCGAACCACCACCGTGCTCCCCTCCGTCAGATACGGCCCGCCCTTCACGATCAACCGTGCCGTGGTATCCAGGCCGCTCACCAGCACATGCGTGTTCGTGATGCCATGCACCGTCACCGCTTGCTTGTGCGCCTTGCTATCGGCACCCGCCACGAACACATGGCCGTGGTCCGCATCGCCGTCCAGCAATGCCTCGTACGGGATCGCGATCGCATCGGCCCGGCTCCTTGTGCGGATCGCCGCCTTGCCGTACAGCCCGCTAGCAAGGCCAAGCTGCGGATCGATGATCCGCAACTCCACCAGGAAGGTCCCCGTACGCTGGTCGGCTCCCGCGCTCTTGCTGCTCACCACGGCCCGCATCGGCTGGCCCGGAAAGGCATCGGCGTGTATCGTGGCACTGTCGCCCACCTGTACCTGTGCCCAATCCTTGTCGCTCAATCCGGCCTTCAACAGCCACGCGCCACGGCCCGCGCCGTTCACCATCAACACCGGACTGCCCGCACCCACCAGCTGACCCTCGTTCACGAACTTCCGCAATACGTAGCCATCGCCCGCGGCACGGATCTCCGCATGGCGGCGACCGTACTGCGCGGCGGTCAACTGCTGCTGTGCCACGCCCATGCCGGTGCGTGCGTTCTGCACCGTCTCCAAGCTGATCACGCTGTCCCGGTATAATGCCTCGGCGCGTTGCAGGTCGCGTTCGGCCTTCTCGTAGGCCAGTTGTGCCTGCTGCACCTGCGCATCGATGCTCGTCGGCTCCAACGTCGCCAACAACTGACCGACCTTCACCGCTTCGCCCTCCTTCACCAGCACGCTGTGCACGATCCCGCCGCTCAGGAAGCTCAGGGCCGTCTCATCATCGGTGGTGAACAGACCCGGCACGCTTATCGTCGCCGCCGTGTACGACGGGCGTACCTGCATCACCGTCACGGGCGTGGCCGCGCTTTCGGTGGTCTCCGTGGTGGCATCAGCGGAGGTGCAGGAGGAGAGCAGGGTGAGGGAGGAAAGGAGGGTAAGGAAGAGAAGATGAGAAGAGGTGAAGAAGAGAAGAGGAGAAGAGGAGAAGGAGAGAGGAAGAGAAGGGGTGAATAGGAGGGAACGTGGGAAAGAGAAGCTGATGGTCCCATGCCATCCTCCCTTCCGCGCTTCCTCACATCCTCCCTTCTTCACCTCATCACATGTATTCATCATCGTACTCATCATTTCAGCGGGTATGAAGCGTTCTGCCTTTCCATCTCGGCCAAGCGTTGCAGCACGGTGGTGCGAGCCACGGCGAGCTGCACATCGGCGCCGGTCAGTTGGTTGCGGGCATCGAGGTATTCGACCTGCGTGTTGGCGCCTTCGTTGAAGCCCTTCTCGATCAGGTTGAAGTAGCTGGTGGCGCTGGTGTGGCGGGCGGTGGCGCTGCGCAGCACGGCCTGCGCGGTGGCCAGTTCGGTGTGGGCCTGCGTGGCGCCCAGCAGTAGTTGTTGCGTGGAGTTGCGCTCGCTCAACGCGGCGATGTCGCGCTCCAGCGTGGCCCGGTTCTTCGCGAAGCGGTTGCGGCCTCCGTTGAACAACGGCACATCCAACTGCACCCCGAAGAGGTAGTAGTCGGCGTACTCGTCCACCGTCCAATCCATGCCTTGGTAACCGATGTCGATGAAGGTGCTGAGCTTCGGCACCCAATAGTTGTTGGTCAACTTGGTCTGTGCATCGCGCAGGCCCACGGCGGTGCGCAGGGCCTGCAGTTCCTCCCGGCGGCCGATGTCCAGGTCCGCCATGCGCGCGGTATCGGCCAGTGCTGCGGACACGTCGAAGTCTTCATCCACCGGCGCCTCCAGGTCCGTGTTCAGCAGGAAGTTGAACCACCGCTTGGCGTTGGCGTGCTGGTTGGTGGCCTGTGCCAGCTGCGCGGTGATGTGCTCGCGTTCAGCCTGCGCGCGCAGCACCTGTGCGGGTACGCCCGCACCGTGGCGTTGCAGCGAGCGTGTCACCTCCACGTTGCGCTCCAGCAGTTGCAGCGCGCTGGTGTAGCTGCGCACGGCTTCACCGGCCATCAACACGTTGAAGTAGGCCACCTTGATGTCCTTCACCAACTCGCGCTGGTAGATCGCCACCTCGTACTCCTTCAGGTGTACTGCGTGCTGCTGGATCCGCTGGTTGTGCACGATATCCGTGTTCAACAGCGGCATGCTGGCGCGCACGTGGGCATCGTAGTAGTTCTTCGGGTTCAGGTAGGCCTGCACGTTCTCCACCTCCGGGAATGCGTTCTGTCCGATGAACTGGTTCAGCGTGCGGTACACCGGATTCACGAGGTCGCCCACCGGAAAGTCGAAGTAGCGACCGCCTTCGCCGCTGATGTAGCTCGCGTTCAGGTTCAGCGACGGCAGGAACAGGGACCGGGCTGACTTCAGATCCTGCATGGCCTGTTCCAAGCCGATGTGCTTCTGTTGCAGCACCACGTTCTGGGTGAGGCCCTGCGCGATGTAGGCGTCCAATGGGGCCTGGGCGTGGGCGGTGAATGCAGTGAGGAAGAGAAGAGGAGGGAATGTGAAGAAGAGAGGATGCGAGGAGGACGAACTACCGGGTATAGCCAGCAGCGTACTTCTTTTCCTCCTCACTTCGTCACCTCCTCTCTGCATCTCGAAGAGCATTTCAATGAACATCGTTCAGTCTATTTACACCGTTAACCATCGGGCAAAAAAAATGCGGACCGTGTGCGTTCATGGGGTCAGGGTCGCAAGCATTTCAGCCAGTTGGTGAAAATGGCGAGGCTGTCGGCCACCAGCGTGTCGTGCTTGGTCTCGTCGATCACCTTGAAGCAGCGATCGCGCACCAGCAGGGCGGCCATGCCATGCACGGTGCTCCAGACCAGGAAGCTGGTGATCTCCACATCGCTCTTGCGCAGCAGCTTCTTCTTCATGGCCTCTTCCACGGTGGCCTTCAGCACCTGGAACACGCGATCGCCCTCCTCCCACAGGTGGTGTTTTTCCTCCAGCGATTGCACGGGCGCCTTCATGATGAACATGAGGTCGTACAGCCCCGGGTTCTGCTCGGCGAACTCCAGGTAGACGCGGCCCATGGCGGTGAGCCGTTCCATGGGGTCGGCCACGTGGGCGAGCGGCGCCATACGGCCACCCAGCAGCTGGAACGCCTCGGTGTGCAGCGCGTGGAAGATCGCGTCCTTGTCCTTGAAATAGATGTAGATGGTGGTGGGGCTGTACGCGATGCGCTGCGCGATCATGCGCATGCTGGTGCGGTCGTAGCCCTGCTCCAAAAAGAGTTCGCGTGCCGCATCGAGGATGGCTCGCGTCAGAGCTTCCTTCTCCTTGGCCTTGCGTGCAGTTATTCCCATGGCGCGGCAAATGTAGTTAACGGTGTTAATGTGTCAAGAAGAAGTATTGACCCACGCCGCGTGAGGGGGCGTAGCGGCAGCCTGCTGATGGAGCGGCCGTGCGGCCACGTGCGGCGAGGAGGCTGCGACGCAGGAGCAGACCCCGGAGCGCCGTGGGCGCAGGCCGTGCCGAAGCAGCTACAGCGGAGCACCCGACCCGTGCGCAGGCCGGTGGGGAGAAGGGGGCACGCCCCGAAAGGCATTTTACAGTTCGCAATTAAGAATTAGCAATTCACTCACGTCCTCCTATTCGCCAGCAGCACCGGCGCCTGCCCGTCGAAGGGGTTGTCCATCCTCCCGATGCTCCGCGCATCCATGCCGCTGGCGCGCATCACCATACGATCGCCGAAGCGCTTGCGCACCTTGTCCATGGCCTGGTACAGGTTCATGGCCTCCTGCGTGTCGGTGAAGGCATCCATCTGGTGGCCGCCGCCCACCAGGTGCGAGAAGCGCACACCGATCAGGCGGATGCGCTGGCGGCGGTCGTACAACTTGCGGAAGAGCTCGTGGATGACGGGCAGGATGATGTGGTCGCAGGCCGTGTAGCCGATGCGCTGCTGCTGCGTGTGCGTCTCGAAGTCGGCGTAGCGCACCTTCACGGCCACGCAGCTGGTGAGCTTCTGCCCCTTGCGCAGTTGGAAGGCGAGGCTCTCGGCCATGGCGGTGAGCAGGCCCTTCAGCTTCACCACATCGATGGTATCGCGCTCAAAGGTGCGCTCCGTGCTGATGCTCTTGCGCTCGTGCCAGGCGATCACGGGGCTGTCGTCGATGCCGTTGGCCTTGCGCCACAGCACGGGGCCGTGCTCGCCCAGCAGGCGTTGCATCAGGTCTATCGGCAGTTCCTGCATGGTGGCGATCCGCATCACGCCCATGCTGCGCAGCAGGTGCGCGGTCTTCTCGCCCACGCCGGGGATGGCCTCGATCGGCATCGGCGCCAGGAATGGTTTCTCCGTGCCGCGCTCCACGTGCAGTTCGCCGGTACCGCGCTTGGCCTCGCCGGTGGCCACCTTGCTCACGGTCTTGTTGCTGCTCAGCCCGAAGCTGTTGGGCAGGCCGCTCTCCTTGATGATGCGTTGGCGCAGCTCCTGGGCCAGCTTCCACGCGCCGAAGAACTTCTCCGTGCCGCTGAAGTCCACATAGAACTCGTCCACGCTGCTCTTCTCGAACAGGGGCACATGCGCACGGATGATCTCCGTTACCTCATCGCTCTTCTTCATGTACGCGCCGCTGTTGCCGCGCAGGATGACCGCCTCCGGGCAGAGCTGCTTGGCCATGCGCATGGGCATGGCGCTGCGCACACCGAAGGCGCGTGCCTCGTAGCTGCAACTGGCCACCACGCCGCGGTCGCTGTCGCTGCCGATCAGCACGGGCTTGCCGTTCAGCTCCGGATGCGCCAGGCGCTCCACGCTCACGAAGAAGGTGTTCAGGTCCAGGTGTTGGATGGTGCGCATGGGGATCAGTAATTCGGAATTCCTAATTGCTTATTGGGGGGCGCCTACCGCCCGCCGCTTCGCAAAGCCTCGCGAGGGCGGTACCGGGCTGTCCGCTGTAGTCCCGCGCGGCGGGGCCTGCGGTGGCGGCACTCCGGGGTCCCCTCGTTCCTCGGGGCCTCCTCGTTGCACGCCCCCGCAAGGCCCGGCCGCGCGGGAGCTGCCGCTCCCATCCCTGGCGCGGGCCCCCGTCCGCCCTGCGGATCCAGCCTGACAAAATACCCGTCATGTTGCATCCGACAAATTAGTCATTATGTTTGCGATGTCGGATATTTGATCCGTGCATTGATGGGAACTCTGGCAATTCGGAAATTCATGGGTCGCGAAAAGCCCGTGTTGGAGCCGCTCACCTACATCGTGAACGAGCCGTCCCTCAGCTATTCACCAGCGCCCCCGGCCGATACCGCCATTACCGGCCGCATCCACACCATCCGGGGCCAGCGTGTATTGCTGGACCGCGACCTCGCTGCGCTCTACGGCGTGGAGACCAAACGACTCAAGCGCCAGGTGCGCCGCAACATGGGCCGTTTCCCGGAGGACTTCATGTTCCAGCTCACCATGGAAGAAGCGGAATTTTCAAGGAGCCATTTTGGCACCTTGAAGCAAGGCGAGAACATCAAATACCTTCCCATGGCCTTCACGGAACAGGGCGTGGCCATGCTTTCCAGCGTGTTGAACAGCGAGCAGGCCATTCTCGTCAATATCCAGATCATCAGGGTGTTCACCCGCATGCGCGAAATGCTGCTCGCCCACCACGAGGTGCTGCAAAAGTTGGAGGAGTTGGAAGGGCGCATCACCACGCACGACGCGGAGATCCAGGCCATTTTCGATCATCTTACCGCATTGGTCTCCCCGGCCGCGCGGCCGAGTAAACCGATCGGCTTCAAACCATCGGATCATTGAATCACGCCATGCCAGTCGCTTATCGAACGGATCCAGTCCCGGCCCTTGTGCAAGAGCCGTCCTTCAGCTATCCGCCTGCGCCCCCGGCCGATACCGCCATTACCGGCCGCATCCACACCATCCGAGGCCAGCGTGTATTGCTGGACCGCGACCTCGCCGAACTCTACGGCGTGGAGGTGCGTGTGCTCAAGCAAGCCGTCCGCCGGAACCAGGAGCGCTTCCCGGAAGACTTCATATTCGAATTGACCATGGAGGAGGCGGAGGTTTCAAGGTCACAAATTGTGACCTTGAAACAAGGGCAGAACATCAAGTACCTGCCTTTCGCCTTCACCGAACACGGTATCCTCATGCTGGCGAACGTGGTCCGTAGTGAACGGGCCATCGCCATGAGCATTCACATTATCAGGGTGTTCAGCCGCATGCGCGAAATGCTGCTCGCCCACCACGAGGTGCTGCAAAAGTTGGAGGAACTGGAAGGGCGCATCACCACGCACGACGAGGAGATCCAGGCCATTTTCGACCATCTCACCGCATTGGTCTCCCCGGCAACACGGCCGAGTAGACCGATCGGCTTCAAACCATCGGACCACTGACCGTTCAACCCACGTTCACCATGCACGTCACCTACACCCTCGATCCAGTGCCAGCCTTGGTGCAGGAGCCTCCGTTCAGCTATGGGGTCAACCCGTTCCCGGATGAAGGACTCGTTCGGCGCACACATAACATGCGAGGGCAGTTCGTGGTGCTGGAGAACGACCTTGCCGCACTGTATGGCGTGGATCCAACGGAACTGCGAACACAAGTGGATCATAGCGCTGCTCGCTTCCCCGAGCACCTCGCGTTCCGGTTGACCGCGGAGGAGGCGGGAGCACTGCCACTTTCCGTTCGCGGTTCATTGAATGACGGTCCGCGTGCCTTCACCGCAGCAGGTGTTTTGATGCTGGCTTGTGTGATCGGCAGTGAACGCGCCGTGGCCATCAGCGTGCGCATCATGGCCCTTTTCGTGCGCATGCGGCAGGTGCTTGTCGCCAACCAGGACCTTCTGTTGCGCTTGGAACGTTTGGGTGAGCGGTCGATCAATGGCCATGCGGACATCGCCGCCACCCTCAACGATCTGGAACACCTTTTCACGCCACACCCGCGTGACAATTGAATGCTGGCCAGTTGATCCTTGCCACTTGAACCTTGTTACTTGACCCTTGAAATTTTTCCGCCATGGCAAACCCCGTCTTCGGATCCAACATCAAACTGCTGCGTACGCGCCGAGGCCGCTCGCAGGAGGAAACGGCCATCGCCCTCGAAGTGAAACGTTCCAGCTACAGTGGCTACGAGAACGGCAGCGCCGAACCCTCGTTCGATCTGCTGGTGCGCATGAGCGAGTATTTCAAGGTGAGCATCGACAAGCTGCTGCGCGACGACCTCACCGCGCTCAGCGAAAGCCAGCTCGGCATCCTGGAGCGGGGTGGCGACATCGACCTCAGCGGCCGCCGGCTACGGGTGCTGGCCACCACCGTTGATCGCGACGACCGCGAGAACGTGGAGCTGGTGCCCGAGAAGGCCAAGGCCGGCTACGCGCTGGGCTATGCCGATCCGGAGTACATCAGCATCCTGCCCACCTTCCAGATGCCCTTCCTGGCACGGGATCGCAAATACCGCACCTTCCAGATCAGCGGCGATAGCATGCCCCCGGTGAACGATGGCTCCTGGGTCACCGGCGAGTACGTGCAGAACTGGCAGACCATCCGCGACGGCCAGCCGTACATCGTGGTCACCAAGGACGATGGCATCGTCTTCAAGGTGCTGTACAACCAGCTCAAGGAGAAGGGGACCCTGCTGCTGTGCAGCACCAATCCGCTCTATACGCCCTACGAGGTGCAGGTGGCCAACGTGCTGGAGATCTGGAAATTCGTCCACTTCATCAGTGCCGAGCTACCCGAGCCCAACCTGAGCCGCGACGAACTGGCTCGCAGCGTGGTGGAACTGCGCAAGGAGGTGGGGCAGTTGCGCCTGGCCATGGAGCAGCAGGGGCGCTTGTCTTTCTGAGAGGTGCGGAGGTTCCGTGCGCGGTGGTGTTCGCCATGCGGCGTGTATACCCATTCGCACGAAGGAGTAGGCCGATCGGCTTGCGCTTCTTCCTTTGGCCTTGCAACCGGCTTCCCGTATCGACAAGGGTGATGCAGCCGCGCATCTTCGATGGAATATGGGCCGTATTGGTATTGCGTGCACCGCTTGCGTTCTCCGCCCCACCGATGGAGAGGGTCTCTGCGTGCTTCGATGGAATAACCACCGCTGTACCGTGGGCGTGGTATAAGGGCCATCGGACCACGTTCAGCGCAACAGGGTCACGTGCCCGGTCGTTCTTTCGTTCCGTGGATCGGCCGGGGTGATCACGTAGTAGTAGGTGCCATCGGGCACCGGCCCGCCATCGCCGTGTCCATCCCAACCATGGGCGATCGCGTCGGTAGCGAACACCAACTGTCCCCATCGGTTGTACACTTCCAACGTGCCTTGCACACCGATCGATCCCAGCGGGACGAACCGGTCGTTCCGATCATCGCCGTTCGGGCTTAACACGTTGGGCATATCGATCGCACCCGATCGTCGCACCACCACCACCGAACGAACGGTGTCCACACAACCCTCCGCGGTCTGCACCACGAGGAGGATCGGGTGTTCGCCAGGTTGGGCGGGAAAGGTGGCCTGTATGGAAGAGGAGGTAGCGGTGCCTGGTTGGGCAGGGCCAAGGTCCCACCACCACGAAACGATGTTGTTGCTGCCCGTGGCGGCGAGCACGACCACCGGGTGATCGGGATCGGGGGTGGTGGGTTCCAGGCCAATGGCCGCGTTGGGCGCAGGGTGTACGGTGATGGCGTTCACCAACAAGGTGTCGTGCGTGCATCCCGTGTCATCGCTGATGCGCAGCCGTACATCGTACGTTCCGGGCAGGTCGAACGTGTGTTGGAACGCGCTATCGGAATGGATGGACCCATCGCCAAGCAGCCATTGCACGGTGGCGGTTCCCGCTGCGGAGGCATCGGCGAACGCCACGGTGAGCGGGGCACAGCCTTCCGATGGTCCGAACCGTGGCCGGGGGCGGGGCGATGTAACGCTCACCAGCGGTGCGGCTCCCATGAGGCATTGGCCATCGTAGTCGCTGGTCATGGTGTAGAGCCCGGTGCCGAGGCCGTTGTTGGCGATATCCAACGTGGTGGAGGTTTGGCCCGGTAAGGCTACACCATCGAGGTACCATTGGTGGTGCGTGGCGCCCGCCGGAGGCATGGCCATGGCCCGGGCATCGCCTTCGCACAGGCTGCCTACTACCACGGTGGGGCTCAATACCTGGTCCTGCGCCTCGGTCAGCATCAGGTCGTCCACCAGGAAATAGGCGTATACCGAACGGGTGGTTCCTTGGGCGGACTCGATGGTCTGCGCGCCGAAGGAGTCCGGTGGGTCGCAGGCACTGCCGATGATCACGCTGTGCATGTTCTGGGCAGGGGTGAAGGTGATGGAGACCCGGACCCAGTCCCATGCGGGCTGTACGGAGACCCGGCCCAACTCCTGCCAGCCGGGCACTGTACCGATGCAGTCCGTGGTGTTCAACGGGAATGGCACACAGGCATCGGCATGGCCGAAGATGGCCAGGGGCAGCGGGTCGGGGAAGAGGTGGAGCGCACGGCCCTCTTCGTAGGTCTGTGCGAGTTGGCCATCGCTCACGGCTCCGGCGATCCACAGGGAAAGGGTATAGGTGGTGCCGGCCTGGAGGATATTGGACGGCGGCGGGTAGGCAAGGCAGGTGCCCACGTATTCGAACCAGGGCAGGTCCTTCACCACTTGGAATCCCGCGGCGCCTTGTCCATCGGGAGGTGGCATGGGCATGCCCACGGGAGCGAAGCCGCAGGTGTGCAGGTAGTCGGTGGTGGCCGTGGTGGCCTGGTGCCAGCCGGTGGCACAATCCAGCCAAGGCGCGGACGACCCGCTCACGAAGCCATACGGGCAACAGGTCATTTCCTCGAACGAGTGGTTGCGTATGGAGCTCGGGGTGCCATTCGTGTTGAGCATTGCGGCGCACGGGCAATCCGGGTCGTTCAGGTCGATCAGGCCGTCGGCATCATCATCCACGGCGTTGTCGCAGATCTCTTGGGCAAGGGAGCACAGCGGAACGGCGAGTGCGAGCAGGGTCATGTACCAGGTACGGAGCATGAGAGAGGGGGCGCCGGTCGAGAGGGGCCGACCCTGCAAAGTAAATCGGTCGCGGAGAGGTCTGGTGTGGAACGAGGAACGCCTCCGCAGTGGCGGAGGCGTTCAAGGAATGGGGCGGGGATAGGTGCGGAGGATCAATCCTCATCGTCGTCGCCACCGTCATCGTCGGCGGGATCGTCACCGTCATCCTCGTCATCCTGGTCATCCATGTCCTCGGCGTCTTCGCCGTCTTCCTCGTCCGCACCTTCAGCGGCTTCCAGGTCGGGTGCGTCGTCACCATCCTCACCTGGCGAAGCGCCGCCATCCTCCTGGTCGAGGAACTGCTCGATCTCTTCGCGGCTTTCGGGGTTGATCTTGATCAGGTAGAGGGCGTCGGCGGTTCGTAGTTCGATCACGCGCAGCATGTCCCCCTTGGCCGTGGGGATGGTCTTGATGTGCGTGGAGTCTATCCCATCGGGATATTGTTCCTGAAGGGTTTCCTTCAGTTCATCGGTAAGGGTGTTGAACGAGCGGATCAGGCGTTGCATTGCTTCGGGGCGTTGCGATCACATGTCGAGTACGTACGCAAATATGAGGGGCGCCACGATAGTGGCGTCACTTTCGATGATGAATTTCGGGGTGTCGATGTCCAGTTTTCCCCAGGTGATCTTCTCATTGGGCACGGCGCCGCTGTAGCTGCCATAGCTGGTGGTGCTGTCGCTGATCTGGCAGAAGTAGCTCCAGAAGGGGATGCTGTCGCGTTGCAGGTCCTGGTGCAGCATGGGTACCACGCAGATGGGGAAATCGCCGGCGATACCACCTCCGATCTGGAAGAAGCCGATACCGTCGGTTCCGCAATTGTTCGTGTACCAATCGGCCAGGAAGATCATGTACTCGATACCGCTCTTCATCATCTGGGGCTTGCAGTCGCCCGAGATGCAGTGGCCGGCGAAGATGTTGCCCAAGGTGCTGTCCTCCCAGCCAGGGCAGATGATGGGGATGTTCCGTTCGGCCGCGGCCACCATCCAGCTGTCCTTGGGGTCGATCTGGTAGTACTGCTTCAGCACGCCACTACGGATCATTTCGTAGAAGTACTCGTGGGGGAAGCGTCGGTTGCCGCTCTTGTCATCCGCGGTCCAAAGGTCGGTCACGTGTTTCTCCAGGCGCCGGAAGGCTTCATGTTCCGGGATGCAGGTGTCGGTAACGCGGTTCATGCCGCGATCCAGCAGGTCGCGTTCCTGGGCGGGGGTGAGGTCGCGGTAGTTGGGCACGCGCTCGTAATGGTCGTGCGCCACCAGGTTCATCACATCCTCCTCCAGGTTGGCCCCGGTGCAGCTGATGATGTCCACCTTGCCCTGGCGGATCATCTCGGCGAAGATCTTGCCGAGCTCGGCGGTACTCATGGCACCGGCCAGGGTCACCATCATCTTGCGGCCTTGTGCCAAGTGGGCCTTATAGCCTTTAGCGGCATCCACCAAGGCGGCGGCATTGAAGTGCAGGTAATGCTTCTCGATGAAGCTGCTGATCGGTCGGTTGGTCATGATCGTGAAGGGCGGAAGGGAATGGGGGCGAAAGATAGAGCGGGAGAGAAATGTGAAGACCAGGGTCAGGCCCGTTAGGGGACCCGGGCACGGGGATCACTTACGCACGGGCTCTTCCATGGGCAGGTAGCCCAACAGCTGCAACATGCGTTCGGCGCTCTGCTGCTCGGCGAACACGCGGTCGGTGAGGGTCCCGTCCGGCAGTCGGTCGATGAGCACGTGTTTGGGTTTGGGGATCAGGCAGTGTTGGATGCCTCCGAAGCCGCCCAGGGTGTCCTGGTAGGCGCCGGTGTTGAAATAGCCGATGTACTGCTTGCGATCCTCGTGATACTTGGGCAGGTAGATGGCGTTGATGTGCTGCTCGCTGTTGTAGTAGTCGTCGCTATCGCAGGTCATGCCTCCGAGGAACACGCGTTCGTACTCGTCGTTCCAATTGTTCACCGGCAGCATGATGAAGCGCTTGCTGATGGCCCAGGTGTCGGGCAGGGTGGTCATGAAGCTGCCATCGATCATGTTCCAGCGTTCCTTTTCGTTCTGCTTCTTCTGATGCACGATACTGAAGAAGGTGGCGCCGCTGTCGCTCACGGTGAAGCTGCCGAATTCGGAGAAGATGTTGGGTTCCTGCACCTTGTTCTCCTCGCAGATGTCCTTGATCCGGCCCACGATCTCGCCGATCATGTAATCGGTGTCGAAGCTGAAGTTGAGGCTGTTCTTGATGGGCAGGCCGCCGCCGATGTCCAGGGTGTCCAGTGTGCGGCAGAGTTTCCACAGGTCGCAATACACGTTCACGCACTTGCCCAACTCGTTCCAGTAGTAGGCCGTGTCGGTGATGCCGGTATTGATGAAGAAGTGCATCAGCTTCAGGCGGAACTTCTTCTGTTTGGAGATGTTCCGCATGTAGAAGGGGATGATGTCCTTGTACCCGATCCCCAGGCGGCTGGTATAGAACTCGAACTTCGGTGCTTCCTCCGCTGCGATGCGTATGCCGATGTCACAGTTGCCTTCGATCACCTCATCCAGGTGGTAGATCTCGGCCATGTTGTCGATGATGGGCACCACATTGAACCCACGGTTGGCCAATCGACCGATCCCTTTGATGTAGCGTTCGTCCTTGAAGCCGTTGCACAGGATGGTGCTTTCCTTGGTGATCCGCCCGCGCTCGATGAGGAGCTCGATCATCTCCAGGTCGTAGGCGCTGCTGGTCTCCAGGTTCACGCCCTTGTCCAGCACTTTGTCGATCACATAGCTGAAGTGGTTGCTCTTGGTGCAGTAGAAGTACTCGTAGGTCCCGGTGTACCCATGGGTCTCGAAGGCCTTGGCGAAGCTGTTGCGTGCGATCTCGATCTTCTCGCCGATCTTGGGCAGGTAGCTGATGCGCAGGGGCGTGCCGTGCTTTTCCAGCAACTCGACCAAGGGAAGGTCGTTCCAGATCAGTTGATCATCATCGAGCTTGAACTCGTCCTTGGGGAAGTCGAAGGTCTGCTCGATCAGGTCGACGTAACGGGTCTTCATTGCTTGGGGAAGCGGGTACGGTTGGTGTAGGACGGAGGATGGAATGGATCACGACCCGGAGCACTGCGAAGTGCATGGTCGCAGGTAGGCCGAACAAGGGTGGCGAGAACCGTGGGGAACATCGAGGCCCGAGGCGCGCGAGAGGCTGGATGAAGCCGGTTCACGGGAAGGGCGTACATGTTCATCACCGGAAAGGTGGGGGGCAGCATGCCATGGCACATGCACCACGGAGTGGCGTAAAGGTGTTCACCGGGGAGGATGAAGTGCGCATGCCTTGTGGGGTCAAAAGTAGGGGTCGCCAACGATGAACCCGTTGTGGGTCGGTGCAGGTTTTTGAAGTCGGTCCATCACCGATCGTAGGCGGGTGGGGTATGATACCATACTGCGGTGAACCTCAAGCGGATGGGGGGCGGGCCGGTGCGCTGGGGGGGGCGTGGGTTGGGAGTGAGTTGATTGAGTATGAGGCTGTTCGCGTACTGTTCGGGGCGCCCCCCGCCACCGTTGAAGGTCCAGACCATTCGTGGATACACCGTGGTGCATGCAGCCCCGGCTGAACCCTTGGTTCGGATCCTTTTCTACGCTCGTCACGGAAGAACCAGGGTTGGGGTGTGGTCCCGAAGCGCTTGGCGAGGTTCTGGCCGGTATCCTGGAGCCAACTCATACTCCGGTCCGGAGGTCGTACCCGTCGTGGCTGGCCCGTTGGAGACTTTGATATTGAGTCAACCCAGTGCCTCAGGGTACGCGGTCTATGGTCACTCCACCACCGCGCACTCCACGCACACGGTCGTGCCTTTTCCGGGCGCGCTGTCCATCTGCATCAGGGCGCCGATCGTCGCCGCTCGGGACCGTACGTTGCCCAAGCCCATGCCATCGCTGTTCTGGGTGGTATCGAAGCCCATGCCGTTGTCGCTCACCAGTATGCTCAATCGGCCTGGTGCACGCGTAACGTCGATGCTGAGCTCACTGGCCTTGGCATGTTTGAGCACGTTGCTCACCAGTTCCTGGATGATGCGGTACACGGTGATCTCCACGCTACGCTCCAAGCGGTGTTCCAGCCCGAAGGTGTTCAGATCCACGGCCAGGCGCCCGCTGATGTGGATGGTGTCGCGCAGGTCCTTCAAGGCTTTCTCCAGGCCGAAACGGCTGAGGGTGGCGGCGGCCATGTCGTGGCTGATCTGGCGGAGTTCACCGGCGGTCTGGTCCAGCAATCGGCTCACCTTCTGGAACTGCTGGTCTTGGCGCATGGCTTCCACGCGTTCCTCCAACGCGCACATATTGGCTTTGATGCCGCCGAGCATGCTGCCCAGCCGGTCGTGGAGGTCGGCAGCCATGCGTTCGCGTTCCTTCTCCTGGCCTTCGAGCATGGCGTGGATGCTCTTGAGCTCCTGTTGTCCGAGTAGTTGGTCCACCTGTTGATCGTGCATTTCCTTCTGCTGGCGAGCGAGGCGTTGCCGATGGCGTAGGATGCGATAGAGTAGCAGCGCCATCAGGGCCAGTGCGATGGTGGCACCGATGAACGCGTTGCGCTGGATGGATTTCCGGCGATCCTCCGCAGCGGCGAGGGATAGGGCTTGCTCCTGCTCCTCGATGCGCCTTTCCTTCTCGGTGGTCTCATACCGCACTTGGGCGGCGGCGATCCCGTTGGTATAGCGCGATCTCGCCAGACTGTCGGCGAGGTCGGTGTAATCGGCGAGGACGGCCAGTGCTTCGTCCTTCTGCCCCATCTGTTCAAGGTAGCGGGACAGTTTGCGCATGGCTTGCGCCTTCAGGTGCATCGAGCGTGTTCGTTGCATGGTCTCCCGGACCTGGGAGGCGGCCGCCTCGTGCTTACCGAGCCCCCATAGTGCCGTTGCTTTGAACAGTTGTGCGCGTGCCAGGCTGCCGGTATCACGCTGGGCGGTGTGGTACACCATGGCTTGATCGATCAGCTCAAGGGCTTTGGCATGGGCCCCATCGTCGCTGTACAAACTGGCGAGATTGCCCAATAGGTCAGCCTTGAAGCGTGGGCTGGCCTGGTCCAGTGTATCGAGAACGGATTCGTAGAAATGAATGGCCGAATCGGTGTCCGCGGTGAAGGATAAGGCCGATCCGATGTTGAACAGGATGTTGAGGGTAAGGTCTGGTTCATCAACCTCCCGGACCACCGATAGTGCACGGTTGTACAGTTGAAGTGCTGCCGTATCATTCTCCTGGTAGTAGTACACATTGCCCATGCCGAGCAGTGCTCTGGCCATGGAGGCGCGGTCGTTCGTCCGCTGGGCCTTGTTGAGCGCGGCCTCGAAGCATGCCTGGGCCTCTGGTAGCTGATCCGCGACGTGTTTGATGTCGCACGTGGTCAATTCCATGTCCACGGCTTCGTACTCCATATCGGCCTGGTGTGCCGCCAGACTGGCCAATTGGGCGTGATGTATGGCCTGGTCGTACACCTCCAGCTCCACAAGCGTATTCGCGAGCTGGTAATTCATCAAATAGGTCACGTATGGGTCGCCATTCGGTGGCACGGTCCGTAGGCTGTCGAGCATACGGTATGCCTCCAGGGTGCGCCCGGAGTGCCTGAACCAGCGCGCCTGGAAGAGTCGATGTGCGAATGCGCTGGTCCGATCGGACCTTCCGCGGTCCCGAAGGCTATCGAGGAACGCTTCCATCGCGGCGGGTCGTTCCGCTTTGAGCAATGCCGACGATCGGCGGTGCAAA
>CAUJED010000155.1:0-16591 GCA_963169535.1 Bacteroidota bacterium
CGATCATCGGTGATGATGATGCGTCGTGCATCGACCCATTCGTTCGCGACACCCACCGCGTTGAGGTGAGCGCTGACGATGATCGTGCTCCACAACTCGCCGAAGGCCACGAACCGGTCGTAGTAGTGGTCCACGTCCAAGACGACCGGCTCAGCCAATTGAAGGCGTAACGCGCTGAACCGCTCATCCAGCGCCGCAAGCGCCGCGGCATCCGCGGGGGCCACCTCGTTCAACACCGCCCGGTGCTGCTGTTCCAGTGCCGCCACTTTCGGCCCAGCATCGTGCCCTTCGGCATAGGCCCACACCACCTCTTCCAAGGCGTTGGTGGTCTTGCCCATGGCGCTCACCACGATCAATAGATCATCCTTGGGAAAGTGACTGAGCACCGCTGCGACGTTGCGCACCCCAGCGGCATCCTTCACGCTGGCCCCCCCGAATTTGAAAACCTTCATCCCCCCCCGAACTTATTTACGGCGCGAAGATGCGGAAGAGCGATCACATGCTCGTACGGCAGGCTCTCCATTCGGACAATGGAATGGCGGGCCAGGGGCATCCCGATGCCGTAACAGGCCTCAGCGCTGCACCACGAACGATGCACCTGCGGAACGGGATGCGCCGTGCTGTACGAACCGGTACGTGCCCGGCGGAAGTTCCGCGACCGACAGGATCAACGGCCCCGAACCCGGCTGCACACCTTGCAACACAGCGCGACCCAACGCATCATGCACACGCCAGGCTCCCGCCTCCGACCACGGCAGTACCATTTGGTCCGTGGCCGGGTTCGGATGGAGCTTCAGGTGGTCCACGGGGCCTTCGACCAAGCCCGTGGCACCGGTCATGAACGCCGCGACGAACGCATCGCCGCCATCCCGTGATCGTCCACAGTACAAGGCTCGGCCATTGGGCTCCACCCACAACCCCGCGGCATCCTCATTGCTGCCATCTTCGAGCGCCAAACCAGGTGCGCGCATCAGGCCTTGATCTCCGAAGCCCGGATCCAAGGCACCCGAAGCGGATAGACCGATGAGCAGGACATCCTCCCCTTCGGTGGCGGCCACGATGGCTCTGCCATCGTTCATGAGCCATCCCGCATAGGCTTTCGTAGGTCGACCCTCCTCATCAGGGGCCGTTTCGGTCACGATGGCACCGTCACCGTGACCATCCGCATCGAGCATGAAGTTCACCGCTTCGCTGTACATGCCCATGGTGGTGGCCAGACCGCTCAGTAAGATGGCTCCATCGCCCCGTGTGAACACATCGAATGCCTTGCCGCCTTGTGTCACTCCGTGCATCACCGAGCCTTCGTCGCCGAAGGTGGCATCCCATTCGCCGTCCTCGGTGATCCGTTTGGCCCACACGGTGCCCACGGGGCCGCCTGCGGGATCGCCATAGCATGCGACCACCATGGCATCACCTTGCGCCCCCACGCTATACGCCCGCTCGGAACCGCCAAGATCCAAGTCCATCCACCCATCACCGTTGAAGGTCTCGTCGAGCAGCCCTGTATCCCAATAGCGCGCCGCGAAGATGTTGCCACCCAGGCCACCAACGACCACCACCTTCCCATCGACGGTCACGGCGACATCCTCACCGAAACCGCTGGTCGTTCCCGGGAAAACGCTCGCCCCGGCGGAGCCGAAATCCGGATCCGGCTGACCATTTGGTGAGAACAGGAAGGCCGCTGGGCGCCGCGAACTCCCGGAGCCGACACTGCCCGAGCACACGATCCGTCCATCGGGGAACAGGGCCACCCCGGTCAATTCGGTATCGGCACCGCCCACATCGAAGACATGATAGCCCGTACCCATGAACTCCGTATCCAGTTCACCTTGGCTCGTGTACCGGGCGATCAATCCTTTGAGGTCGGAATCCACGTTGGCATGTCCGACAGCCACTATGCCGCCATCGGCCTGCGCGACCACCTCGAAGAACTGTTCGAATGAACCATCCACATCGAGGTGTACGACCCCGTTCTCCCCGAACCCGGGATCAAGGAATTGGGGCAGGGCGACCAACGGTGCGCATAACAGAGCAATGCAGGTGGCGGTTCTCATCGGGATGGTTTCCGCCGAAAATAGCGGTTCCGCCCGATGTCGATCACTTCCGGTCAAGCAAGGCCCGGAGGTCGTGGTGCTCCAACGACCCGTTGCGCCACTGATCATCATACCGCGTTCCGAAACGATCATAGAACCGGACCGCCTCGGTGTTCCAATCAAGCACCTGCCACTGCATGCCGCTATGCCCCATCGCCACGGCATGTTCCACGCACGCCATGAAGAGCCGCTCGCCGATCCGCCTTCCCCGCTGGCCCTCGGAGACAACGATGTCCTCCAGGTAGAGCCTCCGGCCCTTCCAGGTGGAATACCGTACATAGCACAGCGCCATGCCTTGGACCTTCCCCTCCACTTCGGCAACCCAGGCCACCCAGACGGGATCCGGTCCGAAGCCGGCCTCGTGCATGTGCTCCAAGGTCACCGTGACCTCGTTCGGCGCCCGTTCGAACAACGCCAACTCCTTCACCAGCTCATACATAAGGGGCACATCACGGGCCTCGGCACGACGGATCACGACGTTCATGGCGCAAAGGAACGATCTCACGATCTTTGCCGTATCACCGACCCTTACAACAGGCATTCGCGCCGCCCCTGCCATGTCCGACATCAAGACCCTTTCCGAATTCATCGTTGAACGCCAGGCCGAATTCCCGGGATCCTCGGGCGACCTGAGCTCGCTGCTCACCGCGTTCCGATTGGCGGGCAAGATCATGAACCGCGAAGTGAACAAAGCGGGCCTGATGGCGGAGATCCTCGGGGCGCAGGGCACGGAGAACGTGCAGGGCGAGGCCCAACAGAAACTGGACGTTTATGCCAACGACCTGTTCCTACGGATGATGCGCACCCAAGGGGCCGTATGCGCCGTGGCCAGCGAGGAGAACGACGACATCGTTCACTTCGACAACGGCGGCAAGTACGTGGTGACGATGGACCCGCTGGATGGCAGCAGCAACATCGATGTGAACGTGAGCATCGGCACCATCTTCAGCATCTACAAGCGGATCAGCACCGGACCGAAGGCCACCCTGGAGGACTTCCTGCAACCGGGCCGTGCACAGGTGGCGGCAGGCTACATCGTGTACGGCAGCAGCACCATGCTGGTGTACAGCACCGGACACGGGGTCAACGGCTTCACGCTCGACCCCAGCATCGGCACGTTCTGCCTGAGCCACCCGAACATGACCTCGCCCGCCGATGGCAAGATCTACTCGATCAACGAAGGCAATTGGTACGAGTTCAGCGATGGCGTGCGCAACTACATCGACGGGTGCAAGCAGAAGAAGATGAGCGCACGCTACATCGGCAGCTTGGTAGCGGACTTCCACCGGAACCTGCTGAAGGGAGGCGTGTACCTGTACCCCGGTACGGCCAAGGCCCCGAAGGGGAAATTGCGGCTGCTCTACGAAGCGAACCCGCTGGCCTTCCTCGCGGAACAAGCCGGCGGCAAGGCCACGGACGGTACGGCTCGCATCCTCGACCTGATGCCCACCGAACTGCATCAACGCACGCCGCTGTACATCGGCAGCAGCCAGATGGTGGATGCCGCCATGCGCGGTTGATCCGGCCAAACCAGCACGTACGCCGGTCCATACACCGGAAATCCCGGTCCATGACGTCCTGGGCTGGCGGTGTGGGCGGTGTTCGCCAGCTTTGAGGCCCCGGATGTCCGCACGAACGACCCACGTGGCCCAACACCTCCTCCGCATGCTGGCCCTGTCGGCCATGGCCTTGTGGACCGTGGTGGGCCATGCCCAAGGGAAGGACCCGGCACTGCGCGAGGAGATACGGTCCACCACCGATCTGATCCGCTCCGGACCACCTGGGGTGGCCCTGCACCGGACGGACTCGCTACTCACCTTGGAGCGATACCGCAACGACGGCGAGTGGATGATCCATCTGCATGCCCTGCGCGGGCATGCCCTACGCCAACTCGGCCGTAGCGACGAAGCCCTGGCAGCGTACATCCGATCGTACAAACTGGCCGAGCAAGCTGCGGACCACGAAGCCATGGTGGATGCCCAACTCTCCATCGCGGCCGTGCACCTCGACCTCCGTGACTTCGCACGGGCCGGCCATGAGCTACGCCATGCGCTCCGAACCAGCGAACAGTACCGAACAAGTCACGCGGCGCGCATCCAACTGGTGCTGGGGGCCCGCGCCTCGATGATGCATCGCAGCGATAGCGCCCTGCATTGGTACGGTAGGGCGTTGACCCTCGCCGAAGCCGCGCGCGACAGTTTCATGCTGGCCGACCTGCACTACAATATGGGCGTGGTGTACGATCAGCTGGATAGCGCACGCCTGGCCGAAAAGCACCTCTCGGAAGGCTTGCGCCACATCCCCCGGGTCGGCTACTCGCTGCTCGAAGGCACCACCCAGGAGATCCGCGCCCACCTACGTATCCGCAGCGGCCGGTACCGCGAGGCCATCACCCTGTTGGACAGCGCCGAGGCCATCGCACGAAGGCTTTCCCATGGCGAACTGCTGATCGCCGTGATCGAGGACCGCGCCGAGATCCACGAAGCCACGGGAGCCACCGACCTGGCCATGGCCACCTTGAAGGAGCTGATCGAGGTGAAGGACTCGGTGGCCCATGTGGTACGCGACGAGGCCTTCGCGGCAGCCCAGACCAGACTGGACATGTCGCGTCTGGAAAAGGAACTGGAGCTGTCCAAGGCCGAAGCCGAACTGGGGGTCCTGCGCGCACAGCGGGCCCGCATCGCGTGGGGGGCGTTGATCATCATCGCCGTGCTCGCCATCGGGTTGATCATCCTCTTCCACCGACAGGCCCGTGCGGAACAACGCGCCGCGCTCGCCCTGGAACAGGACAAGGAGCGCCTATTGGAAGAGAACGAACTGTTGCACCAGGAGAACCTGATGGCCAGATTCGAGACCCTGAAGAGCCAGGTGGACCCGCACTTCCTGTTCAACGCCATGAACACACTGTACACCTTGGTGGAGACCGAACCGACCAAGGCCCGGGATTTCATCGCCAGCTTCAGCGCACTGTACCGCCAGGTGCTCTTGAGCCGCGAACGCACCATCGTTCCCGTGCAGGAGGAGCTCCAGCTGGCCAAGCACTACCTCTTCCTGCAGCGCATCCGTTTCGGCGACAGCCTGGTGGTGGAGATCGACCTGCCCCAGGAGGCCACCAACGGATACCTTCCGCCCTTCACCATGCAGATGCTCCTGGAGAACGCCATCAAGCACAACGTGATCAGCGCCAACCGGCCATTGCACATCCAGATCACCGGCGACCGCACCCGCCTGGTGGTGCGCAACGACCTGCGACCCCGCGGCGACGGAAGCCGAGGGACCGGCACCGGACTCGACAACATACGCCGCCGATACGCCATGCTCGGTGCCGAGGAGCCCGAGTTCCGGATGACCGAACGTTCCTACCTGGCCACCGTACCGATCCTGAACGAACAGCCATGACCGCCTATATCGTAGAAGACGAAGTACCTGCCGCCCAGGGATTGGTACGTCTATTGGAACAGGCCGACCCGGGCCTTCGCGTGCTGGGCATGGCCGACAACGTGGAGGATGCCGTGCGTGGCATCACGGCCCTCGACCCGGACCTGATCTTCATGGACATCCACCTGGGAGACGACCTCTGTTTCCGCATCTTCGAACGCACCGTGGTCGAAGCCCCGGTGATCTTCACCACGGCGTTCGACCAATACGCCATCCAAGCCTTTCAAGCCAACGGCATCGACTACCTGCTGAAGCCCATCGCCCTGCCGGCGGTACAACAGGCCCTGGCCAAGGTGCAGAAGATGCAACGGCGCTTCCGGATCGACCCCGGGATCCTGCGTGAACTCGTGGACCTGAAGCCGCCCACCTATCGCGAACGTTTCATGGTGGCCAGTGGTGGACAGATCCGCTCGGTGGCCGTAGACCAGGTGGCCTATTTCCAAAGCGAGGGCAGGTACGTGAAACTGGTGAGCACGGACAATCACCGTTACATCGTGGATGGCACCATGGACCGGATCCATGCCGAGCTGGACCCCCGACGTTTCTTCCGCATCAACCGCCAGTTCGTAATATCCTTCCCCGCCATCCGGAGCATGGTATCGTACAGCAAGAGCCGTGTGAAGCTGGTGTTGAACCCGCCCACTGAGGACGACACCATCGTGAGCGTGGAACGCAGTGCGGAATTCAAGGAGTGGCTGGACCGGTAGACCGCCCCCCCCATCAGGCCACCAGCGCTGGATGCCCCATGAACCGCTGCAACGCCTTGCGGGCGCGGTAGAGGTACACCTTCACCTGGGTGAGGTCCAGGCCTGTGATCAAGGCCATCTCCTGGTAACTGTGGCCCTGGTGATCGCGCAGTAGCACCAGCTCTCGTTGCATCGGCGTCAACGTGTCCAACGCCATGTCCAACGCTTCACGCACGCCATGGTCCGGCTGATGGGTGACCTGCGACAGGCCGTGCCATGATTCCATCCGAACCAGGTTCTTGCGCTTACGCGACCGGTCCACCACCAGGTTATGGGCAGTGATGAAGAGGTAGCCCCGGGCATGCTGTGCACGCACCCGGTCCAGCCGCATCCACAAGCGTAGGTAGGCCTCCTGCACCACATCCTTGGCTTCGTCGCGGTCCCGCAGCTGTTTCATGACGGACCGGAAAAGGTCGTCCGCGCATTCGGCCACACAACGATCATAATCCTTCGGCTCCATACCGATCACATCATCCGCACAAGCCTTGGCACCATCCTCCTCCAGCACCGGGGCAGGCCCCGCGGCCGTATGCTCGATCACTATGGGTTCCTTGGTGCGTGGCCCTGTCACAGGCCCGTACCACGATGCTGGGTCGTTCACGCTGTACATGTCATCCATTCTATCGTTGGACAAAGGGAAAACCCAAGGCAGCCCGGAACACCATCGGATGGCACGAACCGGAAGGAACGCTGCATGGGCCGGAAAACGATCACGACAGCTCCCTTTCCACCGTCGGCGGCAGTGGCCAGGCCTCGTTCCCGTCCATGACGTCTTCTTTCCGGTTCATGCCATGGCCTGATGCGCGTACCGCGTGCGCAACGTCCCTTTGACGCCACAGCCCTTCCACATGCGATACCTCCTCCTCCCCCTTCTGCTCATGGCGGTGCCCTGCTCCGCCCAATGGACCCGCGACGAAGCCTTGCCCGAAAGCGAGGTGCCCAGCCTTCTTCCCCACGGAACGGGCCTCTTCGTTGGTGGAGTGGGCACCTTACATCACCAGCCCTCACCCGGAGCACCGTGGGAGGCCTGGAACGCCATTCCGGAGGACCTGCTATACCTCGATGCCCTGGCCCACTTCGGCGGCTCGCTCTTCGCCGGGACCGGCGGCGCGGCCATGTACCGGTGCAACGGTGCAGGCTCACCTTGGGTAGCATCTCCGGGACTTGTCGGCTTGGGCTCAAGCCAGGTCAGCTGCATCGCGGAGTTCCAAGGTTCGCTCTATTGCGGTACGATGGGCGGTGGCACATTCCGCCTGGTGAACGACACCTGGCAACCCTTTGGAGCACTTGGTGACGACCAGGCGAACAACGTCTACTTCCTCCGCGCCATCGGCGACACCTTATGGTGCGGCGGAGGTGGAAACGGCTATCTGTTCCGCATCAGCGCCGGTGCAACGGACTGGACCCCCGTACCCGTGGACGTGGTGGCCGGTCTCTCCATCGAGTTCACCGACATCATCGAGGTACCCGGTGCGCTCGTGGCGGGTGGTACCATGGGTACGTACCGCAGCACGGATCATGGGGCGAGCTGGACCTGGACCGCAGGCCCGGCCGCCGTGGTGAAATTCACCTGGTGGAACGATGTGCTGATCGCTTCGCGCACAGGTGGCTCCACCCGCTGGTTCCGATCCAACAACGACGGCCTTTCCTGGGAAGTGTTCAGCGAGACCGCATTGAGCTTCGCCCATGTGCTGTACAACGGACGGTTCTACTCCGGCCAACTGGATGGTCTGTGGTACATGGAGAACCTACCCACGGCCGTGAACGATCCGGAGCCCAACGCTTTCGAGCTCTTCCCCAACCCTGCGCAGGAGCGGATCACCCTCCGAACGCAAGAGGCCATGCCCGCCTCGTTCCGGGTCCTGGACCCCTTGGGCCGCACCGTGCTCTCCGGCATTACGCACGGCGTATCGGAGACCATCGACATCAGCCATCTCCCGGCCGGCCCTTATACTCTGTTCTTGTCGACCAGGATCGGCAACCGGACCATGCCGTTCGTGATCCAATGACGGCGGACCGCTTGCACGGCTTGGCGCGACATCCGCGCCATCCGAACAAGCGTATGGAACGTGTACGCCACCGACCACATGTCGATCAGGCGGCGTGCGCATCCTATTCCCGTGGTCCGCACGATCATGCACCAATGCACATAGGGGCCGCGGGGCCCCTATGTCCGTTCCGCAATATGCTGCGGATCAATCGGCCTGCTTCTGCAACTGTTTGCCGTTCGCGTCATACGCCACCTTCCACTCCTGATAGCCTTTCATCTTCAACTCCACGATGTACGACACGGTGCCATTCAAGGTGATCCGCTCGGTATCGTCGATCCGGTAGCCGGGGAACTCCGCCGCGATGGCCTTGGTGACGGCCGTCGGCAGGTCGCTGGAGGAGATCTCCTCCTCGTGGCGGATCAGTTTGCCGGTGGCATCGTACCACGCCTCATGGTCGGTGAAGAAGAGGCCGATCTCGAACTCCACTTTGTACTGATCGCCGGACAACTTCCACTCCACATCCATGGCCATGGGGTGCGCCTTCTCGAAAGCGGTGCGAACAGCCTCGGGCACTTGTGCGGAGGGCAGTTTCTGCGCGGAGGCGGTCGGCGCGATCCCCAGGATGGACGCCACCAGGGCGACGATGTATGACTTGATGTTCTTCATGTCCGTTCGTGTTTATGGGTACGAAGTGAAGACATGATCCGGGAAAGGATCGGGAATTCATACACCCCGTGCATTCTCCCCGAAACGATTTGGACGGTATTGCTTCCGCCCCATGGTGGTACAGGACACAGCGCGCCATGGGCGAGGTACGTGTACCGATGGATCCGCTATACGCGGCCACCACCACGCACACCCGACGACCTTAGGCGCGCTCCAACCGGAAGTGGTGCGCCTTGTCGAAATGGTAGGTGAGGCGCAACCCGTACAAACCGGCGATGGCCTTGGCGATAGCCAGCCCCAGTCCCGTTCCGGATGTGCTCGTGGTCACCTTGTGGAAACGATCGAAGATGCGTGCTGCATCCAACGGCACGTCGGCGCCGGTATTCGAGACCCGCAGCCCGAGGGCGGTGACCTGTACCCAAACCCCTCCACCATGCACGTTATGGGTGATGGCGTTCTTCACCAGGTTGTTCAACAGGGTCCGGGCCAGCCCGGGATCCATACGCCATAGCAGATCGTGCTCCAGTTCCACGTACATCTCCACACCACGATGCGATGCCAGGTCGGCGAACTCGTCCACCACCTCCTGCGCCAGTATGCCCATATCCACCTCACGTTCATCCGGGAACTGCCGGTTCTCGATGCGGGCCAACAACAACAGGGATCGGTTCAGGCGGGTGAGCCGCTCGAGGATCACGATCACCTCGCCGATCGCGGCCATACGTTGCCCTTCATCCGCTCCTTCTTCGGCCAGCAACTCCAACTTGTTGATCGCAATGGCCAGCGGCGTTTGAAGTTCGTGCGCCGCGTTCTCCGTGAACGCCCGTTGCTGGGCATACGCCTCATTGGCGTGTCCCACCAGACCGCGTGCCGCCGCGTTCAACTCCTTGAACTCGTGTACCGAGGTGGGCACCTCGCCGAACCCACCTCCTGTACCCAGACGGAACCCCTTGAGCTGCGCGAGGATCCCATGGAAAGGCCTCCAGACCTTGCGAAGTACCAACCGGTGCACCACCACGATGGTGACCAGCACCAACAGGTACAGGCCCACCAGGGCCCAGAGCAGGTCTTCCAGGAGGTCGTCCTCTTCCAGTGTGCTGGCGAACACCTGGAGCCGGTAGCGCCTTCCTTCATGCTTGAAGCCACTGGTCATCAACCGTACGAGCTCCTGGCCATGCTCGCTGGGCACATGGATCAGGGTATCGCTGAAGGACTTCTTCACCTTATGATCCGAAGGCATCACCGCGAAACCGTGAAGGCCCAGGTCCCGCACCTGAAGTAAGGTGCTGTCCGTCCGCAACCGATGCAGGATCATGCTCTGCTGGTCCTCCAGGCCTTCATCGATGCTGTCCAGCACCGATCCACGGACCACGAAGAAGAACACCGTGGACCACACCGCCAACACCAACAAGAGCGCCACGGAGAGGTGGAGCAACGACCGATCGAGCAACCTCATGGCACCACCAGCTTGTAGCCGATCCCGTATACGGCCTGGATCTCCACATCGGCCCCCGCCTGTTTCAACTTCCGACGAAGGTTCTTGATCTGCGAGTAGACGAAATCGAGGTCCGCACCATCGTCCGCATGGTCGCCCCAGACATGCTCGGCCAAGGATCCGCGCGACACCAAGCGCCCTTGGTTAAGGAGGAAATAAGTGAGCATATCGAACTCCTTCCGATTCAACCCAAGCTCCGAACCGTTCACCTGTACCGAGCGCTCATTCACGTTCAAGCGCACGTTCCCACCGGTGATGGCCTCATCACCCCCAAGGGCCTTACGCCGCAACACCGACCGTACGCGGGCGTTCAACTCCGCGATATGGAAGGGCTTGGTGAGGTAATCATCGGCACCCAGGTCAAGCCCGGCCAGCTTGTCATCCAACGAATCCTTGGCGGAGATGATGATGACGTTGGCCGATCGCCCTGACGCCTTGAGCTCCCGCAGCACATCCAAGCCACTGCCACCCGGCAACATGATATCGAGCAGGATACAATCGTACGTGTGGTCAGCGATCCGTGCGAGGGCCGTGCGGTGGTCGGCGGCCGATTCCACCACGTACTTCTCACGTTGGAGGGAGCGCACCAGCACCTCCGCCAACTCGG
This sequence comes from Bacteroidota bacterium, assembly GCA_963169535.1. Lineage (GTDB taxonomy): Bacteria > Bacteroidota > Bacteroidia > Flavobacteriales_F > PHOS-HE28 > PHOS-HE28. The sequence goes on from CAUJED010000155.1 coordinate 11,037, forward strand.
GCTCGTCTTCGATCACCAAGACCTTCACATGCCAAAGCTATCGGGAACAATCGGGAAGGATATGGGAAGAACCGGAGTCCCGCATCACGCGGCACACTCGTGCTCCGGACAATCCGTCCTCAACTCCTGCACGGGTAAATCCTTCCTCAGCAACAGGCAGTGGTGTCGCTTGTCGCGGTCGCCACGGTAATGGCGGCAGGTCCAGCACATGCGCTGCACCTGTACCTCACCGCTTCGCACCAGGGCTTCGAGCAGTTCCATGGAGGCCAGCAGCAGCGCGTTCTTACGGGCATCGCTCAGGGCGGCCATAGCGGGTGCGAGCGGTGGTGTGTCGTGGGTGAGCTTGCGACCGGCGGCGCGTAGGTGCAGGGCGTGGCTGCGGCCATCCCCGGTCCCGGCCTTGCGGTCCACATAGCCCTGTTCCACCAACGCCTTCACGCTCTCGCTCACCGTGGGCTTGCCGATCTGCAGCTCCTCCGCCAGCATGGCCACACCGACCTGTTGCTCGGGATGTGCGGCGATGAAACCGAGGATACGCAGTTGCAGCGCGCTGAGGCCCACATCGGTGGCCTGCCTCCATCGCATGGCGCGCGCTACTTCACCAAGGCGTTCAAGCACTTGGGCCAGGTGCTCATCGGGTGTGTTCGCCATGCGGGTCTTCTTCATCACGAAGCGGAACCCGGACGTTCCGGGCTCCGCCTCGCGAAAGTACACGGTCCTATCCCTTCACATCGGCCATGCTCGCGCCGTAGTTGATGTGCAGCACATCGGCGCCCAGCACCAGCGCGGGTACGCTCTTCACACCGGCGGCCTCGGCCTCGGCGATACGAGCGCGCTGTTCGCCCAGGTGGACGACCTCCACATCGTAACGGTCACGGTCCACCAGTTCGGTGATCCGGTTCTCGGCGCTCACGCAAACGGGGCACCCTGCATGGTAGAAAACGGCTTTGTTCATGGTTGTTCGTGTTTTTGGTTGAACGATCTTGTTCAGATGGAGAATGGTGGTCACCGCACCTTGTACGGCAACGTGAGGTCCTTGCTGGCCACGGAATACACCTTGTACACGCCAAGCATGGGCTTGTCGCCGCTGCCATGGCCGCCTTCGGCGCCACCGGTGTTCACTTCCATGAAGCAGGCCACGCCATCGAAAGAGAAATCGCGACGGTTGTTGATCCGGTAGTCGGGCACCACCACACGGATGGTGTTACCCTCGGTGATCACCTGGTAACCGGGCGAGTCCATGTACATGGGCATGCCGGGGTTGGTGGGTGGGAGCTTCACGCTCTTATCGCCCTCGGCGAACTGCTTCACGGCGAGGCCACCCGCAACACGCTTGTCCTCGTTGAGCACCACCCAGTGCGGGTGCCATACCACACCGTCGTTGCCGTAGTCGCCATCCGCATTCTCGTCCCACAGCGGGCTGTCGTCGAAGTCGGGATGGGAGGTAAGGGCGAGGGCCACGATGCCGTCGGTGGCACTGAAGCCCACGTCGGTGGACTTGAGCGTGGTGGGGAACACGTAGCCCAGCACGGGCGCGCCGTTCAACTGGCCTGCAGGTGCCGGAGTGGTCTTGCCCGCGGTACCTTCCACCGTCACCTCCCAGATGGTGGCGGCAATGCGTGCATCGTGCTGCACGGTGACCTGCTTGATCCTGAAGTTGGCATTGTCGTAGTTGGCGCACTTGTCGCAGGCGGTAGCGGCCGTGGTCGCGGCGAGAAGGGTGAGGGCGATCGTGTATCGCATGGTCGATGGGGTTTCGTGGTTTCGGCGACAAATTTAGTTCGGCTTCCGAACTTTTCGGACACCCATCCTTTTTTCCGGATACATACGTCCTTAATTCTTGGAATGCTACCTTCGTTCACCATGGCGTTCCAGCTCAAACGGATCCAAGAAGCACCTGCCGCAAGCGATGGCCACCGCATGCTGGTGGACCGTTTATGGCCACGAGGCTTCACCAAGGAACGCGCCCATTTGAACGAGTGGAACAAGACGCTCCCACCGTCCAACGAACTTCGCAAAGCCTACCACGCGGGATCGCTGGACTTCCGTGCCTTTTCCAGCGCCTACCGCAAAGAACTACGTACCCATCTTGAAGAGCTCGACCGCGTTCGTACCCTGGCCGAGGATGGCATGGTCACTTTGCTGTACGCATCCGCTGATCCGGTCCACAATCATGCGCGGATCCTCCTCGATGTACTGACCCAAGGGTGGATCGAACACCCCGCTGCATAGGCGGACCGATCGCCAGGTCTCATGTGTAAGGCTCGCTGTCCTTCGACCGCACCTACCCTTCGCTCCAGCCGCCCTTCTTCCAGTGAACGAGCCTACTCGACTGACGAATGCTGGACCACCATCCCTCGCACCATACGATCTTCGCCGCATGGAACAACCGTGGATGACCGCCGAGGAAGCGGTGCATAGCGTGAAGAGCGGGGACCGTGTGTTCATTCACGGTAGCGCAGCCACGCCGGTACGCTTGGTACACGCCCTGCTCGACCGGCATAACGAACTGCACGATGTGGAGCTCACCGCCATAAGCACCTTCGGCGACCTGGGGTTCGACCGACCCGAGGTGCAAGGCCCCTTCTTCCTGAACGCGCTCTTCGTGTCGGCCAACATGCGGCGTTCGGTTGACGGGCCCCATGGCGACTACGTGCCCGTGTTCCTGAGCGAGATCCCCCGACTGTTCGACCGGGGCATACTACCCATCGACGTGGCGTTGGTCCAGGTATCGCCACCAGACCGGCACGGCTTCTGCTCCCTGGGCGTAAGCGTGGATGTAGCCCGCAGCGCCGTTCGCAACGCGCGCTCGGTGATCGCCCAGGTGAACCCCAACATGCCCCGAACCTTGGGCGATGGACAGGTGCATGTGAGCCGGTTCACGGCCATGGTCGCGGTGAACGACCCGCTGCCCGAAGTGGACTACCAAAGCCAGATCGGTGACAAGGAAAGACGTGTGGCCGAACTGGTGAGCGGCCTGATCGACGATCGCGCCACCTTGCAGATGGGCATTGGCGCCATACCCGATGCCATCCTCGGTGCACTCCGCGGACACAAGGACCTGGGCATCCACACGGAGATGTGCAGCAACGGCATCATCGACCTGGTCCAACAGGGCGTGGTGACCAACGCCTTCAAGAAGAAACAGCGCGGCAAAGTAGCCACCGCCTTCGCCTTCGGCACCCGTCGGCTCTACGACCTGGTGGACGACAACCCCTTCTTCGCCTTCCTCGACGCCCAATACGTGAACGACACCAAAGTGATCCGGGAGAACCCGAACGTGGTGGCCGTGAACAGCGCGATCGAGGTGGACCTCACCGGGCAGGTGTGCGCAGATAGCATCGGCACTTATCAATACAGCGGAGTGGGCGGCCAGATGGACTTCATGCGCGGTGCTGCCTTGAGCGAGGGTGGTAAACCGATCATCGCCCTCTGTAGCACCACGAACCGCGGGGCCAGCAAGATCGTGCCCTTCCTCAAGCCCGGTGCTGGGGTGGTGACCACCCGTGCCCATGTGCACTACGTGGTGACCGAACATGGCGTGGCCTACCTGTACGGCAAGAACCTGGAACAGCGCGCCAGGGCATTGATCGCGATCGCCGCTCCGGAACACCGGGAGGAATTGGAGCGTGCCACCCACGCCCGGTTCCACTCCGCTTGACCGGGACCCGCACAACGAACGCCCCATACCTTCGCCCCATGTTCTCCAAGGCCTGTCAATACGCCATCCGTGCCACGGTCCTTATCGCCATGGAAAGCCGCAATGGCCGACGCATGAGCCTGGTGCAGATCGCCGAACGCACCGGCTCGCCACAAGCGTTCACCGCCAAGGTCCTGCAACAGCTCGCCCGCCAAGGCATCCTGGAAAGTACCAAAGGACCTCACGGAGGCTTCGATCTTTCGCCCGCCAATGCCCGGAAAGTGAAGCTGAGCATGGTGGTGAAGGCCATCGATGGCGATGATGTGTACCGTGGCTGCGGCATGGGCCTGCCTCAGTGCAACGCCAAGAAACCGTGCCCATTGCACGACCATTTCCAGCAGGTGCGTGACGACCTCCGGAAGATGTTGGAGACCACCGATGTGCATACCCTATCGATGGACCTGGAGCAGGGAAAGGCGGTGCTGAAACGCTGATCCCTTTCCACGCAGATCTGGGGAGCCGTAATTCAACTGCTCTGCCATCGCTTTCATGGCCATTCTGTTTTCGGACATTTTTGTCCTATATTTGCCCCGTCTTCCCATCCCATGCTTCTCTCCTCCGCAGCCAACGGCATCTTCTCGCAGCCCGGTATCATCGGCACCTTGGTATTGACCGGCATCGTACTCTTCGTAGGTGCCTTGGTCGTGGCTGCACGGGTGCAGCGCATGATCGACTACCTCCGCCGCCAACGCGACCCACGCCTGCGCCGCACGGTGCGTCACAGCGACTTCCATCTCCGTGGAGACGAGCTGGGTGGCACGTTCCCCAGCGACGACCCGCGTGGATTGGTGGAGCGCGCCGTGACCGAGCCCGACATCCCGCTGGTGGACGAGAAGAAGAAGGTGCGGCAACGTTTGGAGGTAGCGCCCGAGCTGCGCCGCGTGATCGTGTGGTACCTCGCCGCCGCCACGGGCTGGCTGGTGTTCGGCACGTTGGTGGGCCAGTACGTGGGCATGAAGTTCGTGTGGCCCGACATGGACCATGTAGCGTGGCTCTCCTTCGGCCGCCTGCGCCCGGTGCATACCAACACCGTGTTCTGGGGCTGGGCCTCGCTGGCCATGATCGGGCTGGGCTACTTCGTGGTGGCGCGTACCTCGGCCACGGCCATCCACAGCTACAAACTGGCATGGCGTGCGTGGTGGCTCATCAACCTTTCGCTGGTGAGCGGCAACCTGCTGCTGATGGCCGGGATCAACAACGGCGGCGGCGAATACCGCGAGTACATCTGGCCCGCCATGCTGCCCTTCGCCGTCGGCCTGTTCCTCACCTTCCGCAACTTCTACCGCACCGTGGCCACGCGCAAGATCGGCGAGATCTACATCAGCAACTGGTACATCCTCGCCGCGCTGGTGTGGACGCTCGTGCTCGCCACCATCGGTTACCTGCCGTGGTACCAGGACGGCCTGGGCGAGACCGTGATCCAGGGCTACTATATGCACCAAGGCGTGGGCATGTGGTTCATGACCTTCACGCTGGGGCTGCTTTACTACTACCTGCCCTCCGCGCTCAACAAGCCCATCTATTCTTACTCATTGGGCGTGCTGGCGTTCTGGACGCAGATGCTCTTCTACACGATGATCGGCACTCACCACTTCGTGTTCGCGCCGCTGCCGTGGTGGCTGCAAACGGTGGCCATCGTGTTCAGCGCGGGCATGTTCATCCCCGTGGTGGCCGGCACCACCAACTTCCTCATGACCATGCGCGGTAGTTGGAGCGCGATCGGCAGCAGCTACGTGCTCCCCTTCTTCCTCGTGGCCGTGATCTTCTACTTCGTGGGCAGCACGCAGGGCAGCCTGCAAGCCTTCCGCTTCACCAACCACGTGTGGCACTTCACCGATTTCAACGTGGCGCACTC
>CAUJED010000156.1:0-4479 GCA_963169535.1 Bacteroidota bacterium
TACGGCATCTGCCGCGTCACCGGCCGGTTGATCAGCAAAGAGCGCTTGCGCCTGGTGCCGCACGCCACCCTGAGCATCGAGGCCAAACAGCAGATGGGCAATTGACCGCAGGGTCGGTGATCGTCACACAGGGGTTCTACCATGGTGGTGGTCCCCGGCCTCCGGTCCACAACGCATGAAGAAAGCCCTCCTCATCATCCTGCTCGTGCTGCTGGCCGATCAGGCTTTGAAGGTGTGGGTGAAGCTGAGCTTCTACTACGACAGTTCGATCCCCCTGCTCGGCGACAAGGGCTATCTGCACTTCATCGAGAACCGGGGCATGGCTTTCGGGATGGAGTTCGGCGGCGAATGGGGCAAACTGCTGCTTACGCTGTTCCGGATCGGAGCGGTAACGGCCATCGGCTACAGCCTGTACCGTATGATCCAGCGCGGTGCGGGTGTCCGCATGGTGGTCAGCATATCGCTGATCCTCGCCGGGGCGTTGGGCAACATCATCGACAGCACGTTCTACGGTGTGATCTTCAGCGCCAGCACACCCTACCAGAAGGCCGTGCTGTTCCCGCCCGATGGTGGTTATGCCCCCTTCTTACACGGGGCCGTGGTGGACATGTTCTACTTCCCGCTGATCGAGGGACGCCTCCCGGAATGGCTGCCGTTCTGGGGCGGCGAACACTTCGTGTTCTTCCGGCCTGTGTTCAACATCGCCGATGCGGCCATCACGGTGGGCATCGGGCTGTTCATCCTTGCACAGCGCCGCCAGACCCGTCACGAGGCGGCAGCATCCGCAGCCGCACCTGAAGCGCCCGCCCCTCTTGCCGAGCGCACGAGCGATCCGCTGACGAACTGACGTCCAACGCGCCCGATCCACGCACAGGTCGAACACGTGGCCCTGTGCTCACGCAGCGGGGTTCCGCCCGTTCAACAACCCCTCCCGCACCAGCAATTCCGCGATCTGCACAGCATTCGTGGCGGCACCCTTGCGTAGGTTGTCGGCCACGATCCAGAGATTCAGCGTGCGCGGTTGTGTCTCATCGCGGCGCAGGCGGCCCACGAACACCTCGTCGCGCCCATGGGCGATCAGCGGCATGGGGTAGCCATCGTTCACGGGATCATCGAGCAGGGCGATGCCCGGTGCGTTGCGCAGCAGTTCGCGCACGGCATCGAGCTCGAACTCCTTGGCGAATTCCACGTTCACGGCCTCGCTATGGCCCCCGGTCACGGGTACGCGCACGGCGGTGGCGGTCACACGGATCGTCGGATCCAGGATCTTCTTCGTCTCGTTCACCAGCTTCATCTCCTCCTTCGTGTAGCCGTTGTCGGTGAACACGTCGCAGCGCGGGATCACATTGCGGTGGATGGGGAACGGATAGGCCTTCTCACCCGCCACGCCCTGCTGCTCATCATCGAGCTGGCGCATGGCCTTCACACCGGTGCCCGTCACACTCTGGTAGGTGGAAACGATCACACGCTGCACGCCGAACGCCTTGTGCAATGGCGCCAGCGCGAGTACCATCTGTATCGTGCTGCAGTTGGGGTTGGCGATGATGCGGTCAGCCGCCGTGAGCACATGTCCGTTGATCTCGGGCACCACCAGCTTCTTGTCCGGTTCCATGCGCCACGCGCTGCTGTTGTCGATCACCGTGCAACCCACCTCCGCGAAACGCGGCGCCCACTCCAATGAAGTGCCGCCACCTGCGGAGAAGAGGGCGATGTCCGGACGCCGCGCGATGGCCTCCTCCATGCCGATCACGGTCACATCCTTTCCACGGAAACACACGGTGCTGCCCACGCTCTTCGCGCTGGCCACGGGCAGCAGTTCATCCACAGGGAAATTGCGCTCTTCGAGCACCTTCAGCATCACGCCACCGACCATGCCCGTGGCTCCGACAACAGCGATCTTCATTGCAGGGGTTGCCGCATTGAACGGCGCACGAAAATACTCCGCTGGCGGATGCTGGTGCGCTCTGATGCCCGAACCGGCGCCGATGTGAAGGCTACCCTTTCAGGTCCTCCGCGATCGCCCTGAACTCCTTCAGCGCCGCCTCCAGGTCCTGCACGATCTCCGCCGCCAGCACGCCCGGCTCGGGCAGGTTGGCGCTGTCCTCCAGGCTCTCGTCCTTCAGCCAGAAGATGTCCAGGCTGGCCTTGTCGCGGGCCATGATCTCGTCGAACGCGTACTTGCGCCAGCGGCCTTCGGGCGTCTTTGCGCTCCAGGTCTCCTTGCGCTTGTGGCGGTCGGCGGGGTTGTAGCAAGCGATGAAGTCCGCCAGGTCCTCGTACCGGAGCGGGTCGGTCTTCAGCGTGTGCTTGATGTTGGTGCGGTAGTCGTAGATCCACACCTCCTTGGTCCACGGGGTCTTCGCGCCGGGCTTGTTCTCGAAGAAGAGCACGTTCGCCTTCACGCCCTGCGCGTAGAAGAGGCCGGTGGGCAGGCGCAGGATGGTGTGCAGCTCGGTGGTGCGTAGGAGCTGCTTGCGCACGGTCTCGCCCGCGCCGCCCTCGAACAGCACATTGTCCGGCAGCACCACCGCCGCGGTGCCGCCCGGTTTCAGCATGCTGCAGATGTGCTGCACGAAGTTGAGCTGCTTGTTGCTGGTGGTGGCCCAGAAGTCCTGGCGGTTGTAGGTGAGGGCCTCGCGCTTTTCCTCCCCGTCCTCGTTGGTCACCGTAACGCTGCTCTTCTTGCCGAAGGGCGGGTTGGTGAGCACGTGGTCGAACTTCTTCGTGGGCGTGGAGCGCAGGCTGTCGTCGCGGATGATGGCGGCCTCGTGGTCCATGTCGCCCACGTTGTGCAGGAAGAGGTTCATCAGGCACAGGCGCGCGGTGCTGGTCACGATCTCCCAACCGTGGAAGGTCTCGTACTTCAGGAACTTCAGCTGGTCCTTGTTCAGCTTGTGCTGCTTGGTGAGGTGGTCGTAGGCCGCGAGGAAGAAGCCGCCGGTGCCGCAGGCCGGGTCGGCGATGGTGTGTTCGGGCTGTGGGCGCACGCACTCCACCATGGCCTGGATCAACGGGCGCGGCGTGAAGTACTGGCCCGCGCCGCTCTTGGTGTCCTCGGCGTTCTTCTGCAAGAGACCCTCGTAGATGTCGCCCTTCACATCGGCGCCCAGCAGCACCCAGCTCTCGCCGTCGATCAGCTGGATCAGCTTGTGCAGTTTGGCCGGGTCGCTGATCTTGTTCTGGGCTTTCACGAAGATGTCGCCCAGCATGCCGGTCTTCTTGCCCAGCTCGTCGAGCAGCTTCACGTAGTGGCTCTCCAGCTCGGCGCCGCTCTTGCCGCGCAGGCTCTGCCAGTCGAAGCCCTTGGGCACCTTGGTGTCGCGCTTGTAAGGCGGCCTGCTGTACTCGTCGGCCATCTTCAGGAACAGCAGGTAGGTGAGCTGCTCCAGGTAGTCGCCGTAGCCCACGCCGTCATCGCGCAGGGTGTGGCAGAAGTTCCAGACTTTGTTGACGATGGCGGTGGAGGTCATCAGGGAACGGGAAAGCACGGGTTATTTCGCGTAGAGCACCAGCTCCACTTCGGGTTTCAACTTGCTGAAGACCTTGTCCGCCGTTATCAACGGAATGCCCAGGTGCAGGGCTGTGCCGGCGATCACCGCATCGGGCAACTTCAATTTGTAGCGCAGGCGAAGGTCAACCGCGCGGTCCTGGATGGATCGGTGGATCTCCTCCAAGGCGCAACGGTCAAGGAAGCGTTGCACTTGCACCAGGTGATCCTTATCCGCTCCGTGGTACACCATGGCCTCCATGCGCACCATGGCGCTGGCTACCACTTCCCGCCCCTTCAGCAGCTCATGCGCTGACTTGTCGCCACCGAGGATGTAGAGCAGGATGTTGGTGTCGATGGCGACACGCTCATTCCGCATCGCGGAGCGCGCGTTGGAACTTCACCGGATCGGCGTGCAACGGGGCGGTGCCCACCAAGTCGCTGAAGTCCGCGCCCTTCTTCGGGCGGCTCCGTCGGCTGGCGGTCTTCATGATGCTCTTCACGCGCCGCTTCGTGGTGCGCTTGGTTACGACGTGGACCATGACCCAAAGATAAGCGGCGAGCCGCCTACCCCTGGCCCTTCTCCCGCTCCCGCAGAACCGACTTGATCCGCTTCACCTTCGCTGGGTCCTTACCGGTCTCCACATAGCGGGCGGCTATGGTGTTGCAACCGCTGCACGTGCCTTGAAGGGCGATGTCGAACAGGTCGTTCACCATCACCCGGTAGTTGATCAAACGGCGGTTGGGTGAACCTGCCCCGGCCTCCGAGCCGGGGTGACAGGTGCCGCAGAAGAAGTTGTGCTCCAGCGTGTGTAGCCAGTCCTCATCGCCATCGAAAATGCGCATCAGCTCAAAGCGCGTGATCTCGATGTCGCCCGGCGTGCGCTTGTGCTCGGTTCGCTTGCGTGGGAGGGACATGCTTCCTGGCATGAGGCCATCTTCAGGAACAGCAGGTAGGTGAGCTGCTCCAGGTAGTCGCCGTAGCCCACGCC
>CAUJED010000157.1:0-9228 GCA_963169535.1 Bacteroidota bacterium
TATGAGCAGTTCGAGCGTGCCTTGCGGCACGGCCTGTACAAGGGTCTGGAAGGCTCGCGCCCGTTGCTGCCGCCCATGCCGTGGCAGAACATGGTGGACATGAAGGCCGAGGACATGCAGGCGATGTTCGCCTACTTGAAGAGCACCAAGCCGGTGGAGAACGTGGTGCCGGCACCGGTACCGCCCGGAGCCAAGGCTTCGTAAGGGCAGGCTGAAAGGTGGCACGCCCCGCATGGTCCGATGGGATCGTGCGGGGCGTTCGCATGGAACGGTGGTGCGGTTGGTGGAGTTGCTCCCCCACGTATGGATCATGGGTCGGTGTCTCGTGCAAGGGAAGTGCTCTACCGTCATGAAGGTGCTTGGCCGCCCGGCGTACCTTGGTTGTGTGGAGTACCAGTTACCAACCCTTTTGCTGATGGCCGCATTCCCGTTCGGCCTGGTCGCGCAGAGCAAGGGCCCCGAACCATTGTCCGCGCAGGAGAGCGACCCTGTGCGCCTCGGCTGGATGCAAGGCACGCCGCCGCCTGCCGACCGTGTGGTGCATGTGGCCGACGGTTCCTTCTTCCGCTTCCCGGCCTTGCGCTGGAGCGTGGTGCACATGCGCGAGCTCATGCCCACGGTCCGTGTTTCGCGTGGGAGCGTTGCGCCCATGGCCTTGCCCTTCGCGCTGGATCCCGGCATCGACAAGGTGGTGTTCAAGCCTTGGCACGCCGACACCACCATGACCTGGGAGCAGTCGCTGTGGGCCAACTACACGGACGGGATCTTGGTGATGCATCGCGGCCGCGTGGTATACGAGCGCTACTTCGGCGCCTTGGGTCCCGACGATGTCCATGTGGTGATGTCGCTCACCAAATCATTCAACGGTACCCTGGCCGCCACGCTGGTGGCCGAAGGTGTGCTGGACGAGAACAAACCCGTGCCGTTCTACGTGCCCGAGCTCGCCGGATCGGCCTTCGGCGATGCCACCGTGCGTCAGCTGATGGATATGACCACCGGCCTTCGCTACAGCGAAAACTATGCGGACCCAAAGGCCGATGTGTGGATGTTCGGCGCCGCGGGCGAGCCGAACCGGATGCCCGGGGACGGTCGTGGGCCCTTGGGCTACTGCGCCTATCTGGAAACGGTGCGGAAGGATGGGCAGCATGGCGCGGCCTTCCACTACAAGACGGTGAACGCGGACGCCTTGGGCTGGGTGATCGCCCGGGCCACGGGCAAACCAGTGGACGAGCTGCTTGCGGAGCGGATCTGGGGGCGCATCGGCATGGAGCAGGACGGATACTACCAGGTGGATGCCTTGGGCACCTCCTTCACGGGCGGCGGCCTCAACGCATCGTTGCGTGACCTGGCGCGCTTCGGGGAGCTGATCCGCAACAAGGGGCGCCACCAGGGGGAGCAAGTGATCCCCCAGCGCGCGGTGGAGGACATCATGGCGGGCGGAAGCAAGGAGGTGTTCGCCAAGTCCGGGTACACCGAACTGCGGGGCTGGTCCTACCGGGACATGTGGTGGGTCACCGGGAATGCGCATGGTGCCTTCATGGCCCGTGGTGTGTATGGCCAGGCCATCTACATCGACCCCAAAGCCGAAATGGTGATCGTGCGCCTGGCCTCCCATCCGGTGGCGGCCAACACGGCCAACGATGCCACCTCGCTCCCGGCCTACCAGGCCATGGCGGAATACCTGATGGGGAAGCATTGAGCGAGGGGAGGGGTAGGGTAGGGTGAGGTGGGCGGATGCGGTAGTGGGCGCTGTAGACACCACCGGGGTGGATGCCTTGTTCTGGGACTGGTAAAAGGCGTTGCGTGCGGTGGGTCGTATTTTGGGATGCCAGGATAGTGCAAGGAGAACTCTGGTGGTTGGATCCCACGGATCGCATCGCCACGAGGGATCACATGCGTGATCACCCTGGGGTGTACCTAGACGAGTTGATGAACGGTCGGCGCACCTGCTGACCGGCAGGCGCGGACGGATGCGCCGACCGATCTTCGCGCTGCCATGAGCAACAAGGCGGCCAAGAGCAAGGCGGTGGAACTGCTGGATTTCGGTCTTCCCAAACAACAGGTATTCGACAACCTGCGGATGGAGTTCCCCGAGGTGAAGCCGGGGAAGCTGGCCGAATGGCTGCGTTACATGCCCACCTCGTATGCACGTGAGAAGTACCGCACCTTGCACCTCGCCCTGCTGGCGATCATCGTGCTCTCCGCCGTACTGCGTATCCTGCGGCAGGTCTTCAGCAGCGGGGTCCACCTGGATCAAGCGACGGCCTACCTGAGCCTGATCCCCATTGCCACATTGCTCATGGGGTGGAGCCTCTACCGCTGGCAGGGGCAGGTGTTCGAGTGGGTGGGCTGGGGCAACGTGGTGGGCGTGTTCGGGTTGATGCGCGATCTGAGCCTTTTCGTGAAGGATGGCGGCGATCCTTGGACCTTGTCCGGTAGGCTCTTGAGCATTTCCACTGGAGCGATCGCGCTGTACCTGGCGCACAAGGTCTTCGCCAAACCGAAAGTGGATAAGGACCCGATGACCGGGGAGAAGCGCTACGTGTTCCGGGATGAGGCGCTGGTCTAACGGGAACTTGGAACCAAGGGAAGGACATGGCTTCGAGGCCACGGCAGCCCCCGACAGAGCAGGCAGCATGACAGAAAACGCCGTAGTGCGGCGATTAAACCCGATACGGAAGTCCCACCGCTCAATGCGGTAGAAAGAAGCCCCAGTATGCGCACCCGGCCAGTGCGGGAAGCAAGAGGGCCAGCGCCGGCAGTAGCGGCCAGCGCTCACTCCGATACCGATGCGCTCGAAGGATCAGTACCACCGCCACCACGAGCAGGAAATACGGCAGCGAGGCCAGCGCGGGATGCACATCGCCCAGGCCGAAGTAGAAGACCTTTTCCAGCGTGAGTAGCACGGCCACCAGCCCCACCAAGGTCACCAGCCCGAGACCGGCCACCACCAACGGCCAACTCGTACGCACCGGCAGCCTACGGATCCGACGCAGCCCGTTCATGAGCACCCACACGCCGAGGATGAGGCCCCACAGCACAGCCGCCACGCCACAGGCCATCAACCCTTGGAACAGCCAGCGTTGGTGGAAGGGCGTGCGGTACGCCTGCAGCGCTTGGTAGGCCTTGTTCGGGGGGAAGAGTGCAGGCAGGTCCAGCGTGTGCGCGCCCTTTCGCAGCTCCGCGTGCAGATCGAAGGTGATCCGGTGTTCGTAGTCGTGATAGAAAGCCAGGTGCACGAGGCCGCTGTCAGGTTCGAAGAGCGTGCTGAAGAAGGTGCCGTTCCCCAGGAACTTCCGGCAGGACTTCATGCCTTCCAACACGGACCACGCGCCGTCCACCGTAGGCGCAACACCCGCCTCGAGGAGCGTACGACCTTGTTGCAGGCGCGGAATGGGAATGGCGTCCATGTCCGTATCGCGTGCCAGCCGCCAGTTGCCCACCGCGAAGTACGGCTCGTCGCCCAGCAGGATGGTGTCGTTCTGCACCACCGCGTAACGGCCCTGCGCATCTGCCAGGAAGATCATGCTCTGATGCAGGAGGATCCGGTCATGTTTCCGCAGGAAGGCCACCGCTTCCGGAACGTCGTGGCACTGCTCCAGCATGCGGTTGGTCAGCGCATTGAACTCAAGCGGCGGCTTGCCCGGCGAAGGCGCTACGTCCATCGGCTGGACCGTGAGCCCGTCGAACACGAGTCCGACCTCGTTCATGCCCAGTTGGTCCGTCCAGGGCAGGTATGGATGCCCCCGCCAACTGCTGAAGTACACCGCGCCGAGCCGGCCAGCCTCGCCGGGCACGAAGCGCACGCGGCCTTCCACACACCACGAGTCCTCGTTGTTGCCCACGAAGGTCCGCCCCCCATTGTGGAGGATGAAGGCGGTGCAGGCCGGGGCCCACAACGGAAGCAGCATGGCGAGGAAGGCGAACAGGCGCATACCGAATGAATGTGATGAAGAGCGAACGTAACGCTGAACCGACCCCATGCGATCGGGGCTTCTGATCCGGCATGTGATCGCGCCGTGCTACTCCTTCACCCACGTTGTGCCGGTCAACCTGCCGGAACCATCGCGGACGCTGATGCGGTACAGCCCGGCCGGAAGTGCTTCCGTGGATACCAACGGGCGGGGATCGGTGGTGCGCTGTTGATTCACTACGCGGCAGGTGGCATCGAGGAGGGTGATGGTGTGCGGGCCGGGCGGGAGGGAAAGCGAGAAGTGGATGGTGCCGGGGTTGGGGAAGACATGGATGCGTGTGGAGGGATCCTGCTCTCCCACACCGGTCGATCCGGAGAACGCGAGATCGTCCACCTTGACAGAGCTGCCGGGCACGGGCGCTAGGAAGTTGGTGCTGGAGACGATCTGGATGAAGGCGGTGTCCGGGATACCGGTGCCGAGGTAGTCGAGGGGAACGGAGAATGCCTGCCAGGTGGCCAGTGTACCCGTCACTTCCAATGAGCCGAATGCGATGAGGTCGGTACTGGACGTTACGCTGTTCCACTTGCTGAGCGCCACCTGGACCTGAGCGGTGTCGAAGGGTTGGATGCCGTATTGCCACTGGCCGGTGAGCATGGCGGGGCGTTGGGCATAGGGGAAGCCGGCATGGCTGGAGGATGTGCCGACCGAGAGCCAACCTTGGATCGCCATGACGCCGCCCGGGGATTGGCGCGTGGTGATCACGGCATGGAAGCCGCCGGGGTGGCCCGGTGTGCCTTGTTCCACCGTGGGGCCACCGACCGTGGGGATCTCGTTGTAGGTGAGCCAGCCCATCGGGTCAAGGTATGATCCTTGATCCACCCACGTTTCGAAGCCACCGTTGGGGATCTGAGCGGTGGCCAGCAGGGGGAGCAAGGCCAGGGGGAGGAGGGCTGTGCGCATGATGAACGAATGTACGGGCCGGACGGGGATGAGGGAATGCTACCTTGGCCAACTCGATGAACGTAAGCCTCATGTTCCTCGTTCCGCAGTGGTCCGTCGGTTCCGTAACTTTCGACCATGGCATCAAAGACCAAAACGGCCCGCAATCCTCGTAAGGCAGCCAAAGCGCCGCTCACGAGCAAGACCCTGCGTCGCGTGTCTACCACAGCCACCAAGTCCGCGAGCCGTTCTGCTTTCGATCACGTGGATGAACTGCTGGTGGTGAAGGAAGGCTGGCTGGTGAAGGTGGACAAGTCCGGCAAGGTGACCAAGCGGGTGAAGCGGATCAAGCTTCCTGCTGCCTGAACGGCCATGGCGCGATCGCTGCGCTTGCGGATGTTCGCTGGGCCGAACGGGTCCGGAAAGACGACCATCATCAATGCGGTACGCAAGGCCCGGGTGAACGGCCGTCCCGTGGATCTGGGTGCGTACATCAACGCGGATGACATTGCGAAGGCCCTCGGCAAGGGCTACGACCTTGCGCCCTTCGAGCTTGAATTTGATGCCGAACGCTTCCTGGCCTTTGCGGCCGCTTCCGGTCTGTTGGACAAGGAGTTCATGCTGAAGGACCTGGAGCATGGCGTGGTCTGGACCAGCGATCGCGTACGTTCCAAACCTTCACTGCCAAAGGACCGTGTGGCCCAGCTGATCGCGCAGTTCCTGTACGATGAGCTGCTCACTGCGAAGCGCAAGTTCTCGCTCGAGACGGTGTTCAGTCACCCGAACAAGTTGGAACTGATGAAGCGGGCCAAAGCAATGGGCTACAAGGTGTACCTCTACTTCATTTCCACGGAAGATCCTGCGATCAACGTCCAACGGGTGAAGGATATCCGCGTGAAACAGGGTGGCCATGATGTGCCGAAGGACAAGATCATCAGCCGCTACCATCGGACCATGGCGAATCTGCCTGAAGCGCTATCGATCGCCTACCATGCCTACCTATGGGACAACTCGAAGCACGGTTCTGCCCAGTTGTTCTGCGAGATGAAGCGGACGGATGACGGTACGCTCTGGGACATCGATCCCACGTTGGTGCCGATCTGGTTCCTGCCCTACTTGTTGGAGCTCCCGGAGGCGGGAGATCTTTCTCATGTGTATTGGAAGGCGATGGAGCGATTCAGGGATCCTTCAGGGGAGTGAGCGTTCCATACGGGATCTCCGCCAGGGATGGGAGCGACGGCTGGCCGCAGGCCGGGCCATGCGGCACCGTGGAGCGAGGAGGCCCGACGGTAGGAGGGACCCCGCAGCCCCGGTGACGCCGGCCCGGGCCAGGCCACCACAGCGGACAGCCCGCCCGGGCGGCCTGATCAACTCATACTTTCATTCGCTCGCCATTGGATCCCCTACCTTGTACGAGACGGAGATCCTGGAAGTGACCGGCATGGGGCCGGTAACGAACTCCTTGCAGGGTCGTGGGGAAGGCGTGGCATGAGCCGTGGAGGACGGGATCGTGAGGCGGTGCTCACCATAGTGCAACGGATCGGACTTTGCGCGTGGACGAGCGTGATGTCCTGCGAACTTGCTGATCGAACGACGATATGAACAACTCGGATGGAATGAGAATGCTCTTGGTGTTCATGACCGCTTCAGCGCTGGTGGTCCAGGCCCAACCCGAACTGCCGTTGCTTTGGGAGCACCGCTTCCCCGAGCCTACATTCATGACCGGCTACGGTGACGTGGCCGTGGGCATGGCGGTGCGGAATGACAGTTTGCTGGTGGGCCACAGCTGGGAGAACATTTCCCAGAGCAGCCTGATCCACGCCGCAACAGGCGATCCGGTCTGGTCCCTATCGTCGGGCGATACCGTGTACCACCAGGGCGGGCGGAGTTTTTTCGGGAATGCGATGATCGGTGCCGAGCGTGTGGCATCCGGCGCTGGGATCGGTGTCCGCACGCGGTTGTACGACCTGGATGGCACGGTGCCTTGGACCGTGGATGCCGGGCTGCAGAACGTGGCACGGATGTGCGGTCCGCTGGTCAATGGCGCGGGCGACTCCGCCTTCGTGCTGGCCTACCAGAATGGAACACTGCACGGCTTCCGCTACGATCACGCGGGTGGCACGGGGAGCTGGCAGCTCCCCACCGGCCATCCTTGGCGCGAATTCTCCGCCAACTTCAACGCAGCGGGCCATCTGTTGGTCACGGCCATGGTGGACCATCCCGGAGCGTTCACGGACGTGCCTCGGCTTGTCGTTCTCAACAGCGTGGATGGCAGCGTGGAATGGTCTGCCTACCTGGAGGATACCACCGGCTTCGTGGTCAATTCGCCCGCCATGACCGTACCATGGGCCGGCGATACCATGCTCACGGTGCATACCACTTATGCGGGCAAGGTGCTGATGCGGATGACCGAGGCCACCACCGGGCAGAGCGTGTGGTCCTTCGAGGACAGCCTGAGCCTTTCGCCATACCTGGCCTCCGTGGCCGTGGTACCGTCCCAGGGCAGCATTTTGGTGGCGTTGGACCGCGGTTCCGTGATCGCCTACTCCAGGAGCAACGGGCGCGTTTGGATGGACACGCTGAACCTGACGTCCGCGTACCCGAACACGCGGATCCTGGCGAATGAGGACCATGTGGTGCTGGTATCGCCAGCAGACCGCCACCTCGACCAAGGCCAGGATGTGATGATCCGTGCGCTGGACCCGACCACCGGCACAGTGCTCGGGGAGGCTTGGGTGAACGACATCGCGGATACGCACGATATGCCGGAGGATGCGCTGCTGAACGGAAGCATGCTCCACCTGATCTCGGCGGCCACACACGACACGTTGAACATCCTCTTCGAGAGCACCACCCTCCTGGTCTCCACCTTCGATCTCTCCGTTACGACGGGTGTTCACGGGCATGCGGAAGTGCCGGCACCCGTGCAAGGGATCATCTCGGCCGGCAGCATCCAGGATCGACTGGGTACGCACGTGAAGCACTGGAAGGCCTTCGACAGGCACGGGCGGCTGTTGGCCACGGGCGATCGCGGGCGGATGGATGCCTGGTACACCACGGCTGCTTCGGGCATGTATACGTTGGTGGCGGGAAAGGAACGGTTGGTCTTCCTGAAACCCTGATCCCAATTCGCACTAAGACGTAGGCCGAACTACTCGGTCTCTTTCCGCATGACTTCTCCGTCGTGATCGTTCCGCAGCCCATGCTATGCAACGCCCCCGCCGTATCGTCCTGTGTAGTGATCCCTTCGTATCTCTAGCCTACGCCTTCGTGCGAAATGGGATAAGCGGATACGGGTTGAACGGGACGGCCGCGTTCAGGGCGGCAGCCATGTTCCGCGCCGGGTGTGGTGTGGTTGGTGCACCGAAGTGTAAGGGTGGAGCACTGAACCCGCGTGACGGATCGCAGCGGCACCCCGCACCCCGAGGGCCCAGAGCGTAGCGCAGCGGAGTCGAAGGGTGCGAGGGGGAGGAGTACAGCGAAGAGCCGGACCCCGAGAACCCTGAGCGGAGGCTCTGCGAAGTCGAAGGGTGCGAGGGGGCACGCCCAAACCCACCTTCCATTTCACGCTTTCGACCGCGCACCGGTATTTTCGCGGCATGTCAACAGCCGTAGCCCCTCCATACGTCCCCAAGCACAAGATCCGCGTGGTCACCGCCGCCTCGTTGTTCGACGGCCACGATGCCGCCATCAACATCATGCGGCGGATCATCCAGGCCACCGGCGCCGAGGTGATCCACCTGGGGCACGACCGCAGCGTGGAGGATGTGGTGAACACCGCGATCCAGGAGGATGCCCACGCCATTGCCATGACCAGCTACCAGGGCGGGCACATGGAGTACTTCAAGTACATGTACGACCTGCTGAAGGAAAAGGGCGCGGGGCACATCAAGATCTTCGGCGGGGGCGGCGGCACCATCCTGCCCAGCGAGATCGAGGAGCTGCACGCTTACGGCATCGCGCGCATCTACCATCCGGACGACGGCCGTGCGATGGGCCTGCAGGGCATGATCAACGACATGCTCGAAAAGGCCGACTACGACCTGAGCGACCAGGTGAACGGCGAGGCGAAGAAGCTGACGCCGCAGAACTGGCCGGCCATTGCCAAGCTGATCAGCACGGCGGAGAACCACCCGCAGGTCTTTGGGAAGATCGCCGACGAGATCCACAAGAAGGCCACCGCGAGCAAGGCTCCGGTACTCGGCATCACGGGCACGGGCGGTGCGGGCAAGAGCAGCATGGTGGATGAATTGATCCGCCGCTTCGTGCTGGACCAGCCCACGAAGACCATCGGTGTGATCAGCGTGGACCCGAGCAAACGCAAGACCGGTGGCGCGCTGCTGGGCGACCGCATCCGCATGAACAGCATCCGCGG
>CAUJED010000158.1:0-6128 GCA_963169535.1 Bacteroidota bacterium
TCGGTATAGCCCCACGTTCAACGCAGAAGCGTCACATGGCCGGTCCGTTGCTGGTGGTCGCCGGTCCGATCATCGATGCTCACCTGCCAGATGTACACCCCCAAGGGCACCTCTGAACCAT
The DNA here is from genome assembly GCA_963169535.1 of Bacteroidota bacterium. Lineage (GTDB taxonomy): Bacteria > Bacteroidota > Bacteroidia > Flavobacteriales_F > PHOS-HE28 > PHOS-HE28. Next base: position 122 of record CAUJED010000158.1, read on the forward strand.
CCCAACCCTGGTGCGGGTCATGGGTAGTGTACACCACCCTGCCCCAACGATCATGGATCACCAAGGAGAACGCCTTGGGATCGCTCACCGTGGTACGCACGTTGAACACATCGTTGATCCCATCGCCGTTCGGCGAGAATCCATTAGGGGCGAACAAAGCGAACTCATCCTCCACGCACACGTTGAGCGTGGCGGTATCGACACAACCGTGATCGTTGGAGGTGGTCAGCGTTACGGTAAAGCAGCCCACCTCGGGGTAGGAGAACGCCGGAGCGGGCAACGTGGAGGTGGCTCCTGTTGGGTCGCCGAACGACCAGGTGTATGCGGTCGCTCCGGCACCACGGTCCGTGAAATGGAAGGTGGGATCATCGATCATGGCCACGACCGGCGAGGCCCCGGGATCGGCATGCGGCGTGGGGTGCACCGTGATCAGGTCGTCCACGGTCCGTGAGGCGGAACAGCCCTCGGCCGTGACGATGGACAACGTCACATCGAAGGCACCGGCGGTGGGGTAACAATAGGTGGGCGATGACATATCACCGGCGGTTCCGCCATCGCCGAAGGTCCAACTGCGTGTTCCGGCCACCGGGCTGGCATCCGTGAAGGTCACGCACAGCGGTGCGCAACCTTCGTTCACGTCCCAGAGCAGGTCCGGTTGGAACGCCGCGGTCACCGTAACGGTGGTCTGTACCGGATCGCTGGTGCATCCGTTGGCGTCGGTGGCGATCAAGGTGTAGGTGGTGGTGGTGACCGGCGAAACCACCGGTCCGGCCGGCGACCAGGCATAGGTATAGGGCCCGGTACCGCCGACCGCAGCACCCACCAAGGTGGTGGACTGTCCGGCGCAGACCGTCGCTCCCGGATCGGCCGTGGCCACCACATCCGTCGGCTCGAGGATCGTTACGTTCACCTCGGTGGAGCAGCCCGCGTCATCCGCGATGGTACAGGTGTACGGTCCTGCTGCGAGCCCCGAGGCGATGGCGGCCGTTCCACCCGAAGGCGACCACACATAGGTGTATACCCCGGAACCTCCGCTGGCCGATACGGAGGCCGTACCATCCGCAGCACCTTGGCAACTGATGTCGGTATGCGCTACGGATGCGGTGATGGTGGCGGCATCGGTACCCACCGTGGCCGACGCCTGCAACGGGCACATACCGGGGGCCTGCACCAATACCGTGTACGATCCCGGAGCAAGGCCGGTGATCGTCTGCGTATCGGCACCACCAGGGCTCCAGTCGAAGGTGAGGCCGACCGGTGCACCCGTGACCGCCGCCGTTATCGAGCCGGTGTTCGGTACACAGCCCACATCGGTCACCTCCAAGTCCAGCTCTGCTATGGTGACGACATGTTGCACGGTGACCGGAGCGCTGCACGAGCTGGACATGGTGAACGACACGGTGTAGGTGCCCGGCCCGGGGTAGGTATGGGCGGCCGTGGCCCCGGTGCCGGTATTGGCCGCGCCCGAAGCGGGATCCCCGAAGCTCCATGTGCCCTGCTCCACGCATCCGGCCATGCCGGTGGCATTGAAGTTCACGGTATTCCCTGAACAGGTATGAACGAACGCCGGATCCAACGGGGGGGCCTCGCCGATATGGAACTCATCGATCGCCCCCCCATCGAAGGTGTTGCACACGGTACCCGCACCGAAGATGAACCGGAACTTCACCGGAGTGGCCGTGGGCAGGTCGGTGAGGCAGTGTGCGGCGGTGACCCAACCGTTGCTGCCGCCACCGCTGGCACAACCGCCCGTGGTGGAGGTTCCGCTCCAGCCACTGCGTGGGCTGGCGAGGTTCAACGCGGTGATGTTCTGGCTGTTGAACCAGTTGGTGGTGTGGCAGTCCGCAGGGTCGTTGAAGGCCCCCACGTTGATCCACGTGGTGCCTCCATTGGGCGAATACTGCAGCCCCACACCATCGTAGTTGTATTCGGTCTCCCACCAGATCCTGAAACTGAGCCATGGGTAGGCAAGTCCCGACAGATCGAAGCACGGGGACTCCACCCAGCTCTGTTGCCCGTTGCTGTAGAAGCTTCCCGACAAACCGCCCACACACCATGCGTTGGTGCCACTGGCCGCATGATCGATCGTGGGATGTACGGGGCTACCCCAGGCCCAATCGGCATTGGTACCACCCGACGTCCATGCCGCGCCGCCCTCGAAACCTTCGGTGTACGGGAAGGTGGTGATGGTGGTGGTACACTGGGCCTTGGCCGAGCACGCCTGTAGGAGCGCCAGCACCGGAACAAGGCCGGCCAGCCAGGCGGTATGCCTTCGACCTTCCCTCATTCGCAGGTCGCTGACCAGCGATCAGCGCAGCACGGTGATGTGCCCAGCCGTGTCATAGTCCACGCCATCGATGCCTCGGGCCTTCAACGTGTAAAAGTAGGTGCCATCCGCCACCGGATTGCCACTGATGGAACGGCCATCCCACACCTCGCCCACACGCTTCAACTCGGTCACCTGCTCGCCCCAACGGTTAAAGATCAACACCTCCAGTGAGGCGATGTTGGTGGCGGCGATGGCGAGCACATCGTTGATCCGGTCCCCGTTCGGAGTGAAGACGTTCGGGACATAGATGGTGCTGGCTCCACCGGGATCCGGCGTATGGACCACGACCACCACACTGGAGGTAGCGGTACAGCCGTCCATGGCGGTCACCAAGGTCACCGTGTACACCCCGGGATCGACGAAGGTGAACGTGGGTGTGGTCGCCGTGCTGCTGCCTTCACCACCGAAGTCCCACGCGCTCGTGGCCCCTTGTGCGCTGGTGTTGTTGAATTGCACCTGAAGTGGAGCGGCACCCGAAGAAGGCGTGGCCGTGAAGGCGGAGGTGAGTAACGAGGCATTGACCTGGTGGCCATCGGTATCCGTTCCACAAGCGTTGGTGGCCGTGGCCACGTACAACCCAGGGCTGTTCACCGTGATGGAGCTGCCGGAGAGTCCATTGTTCCAGGTGACCGGTGCGTTGGCCGTGGCCGTGAGCACCATGCTCCCGCCGGGGCACAAGATGTCCGCACCGGCGACTTCGACCGTGGGCTGAACCCCTTCGACCACCGTGGAGGAGGCGGTGGAAGACCCACAACCATTGGTGGCCGTGACGGAATAGGTGCCCGGTGTGCTCACCGTGATGGACGATCCCGTGTCGCCGGTGCTCCACACCAGGGGTGCGTTGCTATTGGCCGTGAGGGTGACGGAGGCACCGGAACAGATCATATCCGCACCGGAAATGGAGACCGCTGGCGCGGTACCCATCGAAACCGTGACGGATTGGGTAACGGTACCGCAATTGCTGCTGGCGGTGACCGAATAGGTTCCCGTGGCCGATACCGTGATGCTGGGCCCCGTGGTGCCGGTGCTCCACACGTAGCTGCTGGCCCCGCTGGCGGTGAGGGTGGTGGAACCTCCCGGGCAGATCTCGGTATCGCCGGAGATCGATACCACCACGGCGCTGGCTTGGGTCACTTCCACCGATCCCTGCCCGGTACCGCACTGGTTGGTGCCCGTGACCGTATAGGTGCCCGGGGTGGTCACCGTGAGGGTGGCCCCATTGCCCCCACCCGCCCAGGTATAGCTATCGGCGCCAGCGGCGGTGAGCACAAGCTGATCGCCGGGGCACAGGGCCAGCGGGCCGTTCGCGGTGATGGTGATGGAAGGGCCATTGCCGGAAGGCACCTGCACGCTACCGCAGATGGGAGCGGCGCAATCCGTCTGGGCGCAGAGCGTAAGCGTTACCGTGCCCAGGTCGCCCGCACCAGCGGTATAGGTGGTCGCCAACGCGTTGGGGTCGGCGAAGGTGCCAGTGCCTCCGGTCCACTGCACGCTGGTGTAGGCCCCCCCGATCACCTGGGCGCTGATGCTGACCGTGCCGGTACCGCCGCACAAGGTCCCTACGGCCTCGGCCTCCACCAGCAGCGGGGTGAACGGCGCCTGGCAGCCGTAGTTCACGTACGAAGCCTGAGGCACCCCGGGCCAGGAGAACTCGGCCGTGCCCCCATCGCTCTCGCCGCTTTGGCCACCGTAGGTACCCAAGGTATTCACCAGCAGCTCGCGCACATAGGTGGCGGAATCGCTGCAGTTGGTGCCATTGTCGAACAGGATCAGGGTGCGCTGGCCCGAGCCGGAGGGCGGTGTGGGGCTCACCGGCATGCCCGCCGCCGGGCTGTTGGCGAAATGGCCAGCGGTATTGCCCGCATCCTGGAAGATGATGTGCAGGGTATCCGCCAGTGCGGCGAAGGAATTCCCCACCACGCACATCTCGGTGCTGGTCACCATCAGGACCTGTGCTCCGGCCGGCATGATGCCTTGGGGCGGCTCCACCAGCAGACCACAGCTGACGATGGTGGCGTTGAGCTGTGCGGTGATGGAGGCGGTGGTGGCGTTCTGCACCAGGCCACGCCAACTTCCATTCGGCCAATCGGCTTCGAGGTCGGAGAGGGCGATGGGCGCGGGTCCAACGCGGAAGCGGACCATCTCGTTCTGGCCTTCACTGCTGCCCGGGCAGGTCGAAGAAGGGTTGCAGGCATCCACCAGGATGCTTTCGATCTCCAAACACTTGGTGGGGACCTGCGCGGTGGCCATTCCAACAACGCTCAACGCGAGCAGGGTCGATAGGTCGCGCATCCGGATCATCATGCTCATCGGTCAATAGGACGGATCAAGGGCCGCAAAGGTCGCTCGATCCGCGGTAGGGAAGATGAAAAGATCGTTACGGCACCGGGGTTGCCGGTCGATCGGTCGGTTCACTGGGCCTTGGCCCGCTCCCAGTAGGCATCCATCTCCGCCAGGGTCATCTCCCCCATCACCTTGCCATCCGCGTGGCTCTCCCGCTCGAGGAACTGGAAGCGTCGGATGAACTTCCGGTTGGTCCGTTCCAAGGCCTCGTCGGGGTCGATCCCCAGGAAACGTGCGTAGTTCACCAGGCTGAAGAGCACATCGCCGAGTTCTTCGGCCATGCGGGGGCTTCCCGCCTCCACCTCGGCCTTCAGTTCGCCCAGCTCCTCGTTCACCTTGGCCCACACCTGCTCGGGGTGCTCCCAGTCGAAGCCCACGCCGCGGGCCTTGTCCTGGATCCGAATGGCCTTCACCAAGCTCGGCAGGCCACGTGGCACGCCATCGAGCACGCTGGGGGGGGCCTGCGGCCCGGCTTGATCCCCGGCCCCGGAGGCACTGCGTTCGGCCAGCTTGATCCGCTCCCAGTTGGCCTTCACCTCCTGTTCGTCCTGCACCTTCACGTCACCATAGATATGCGGATGCCTCCGGATCAGCTTCTCGCAGATCCCGTTGAGCACGTCGGTGATGTCGAAAGCGCCCTTCTCCTGGCCGATCCTGGCATAGAACACCATGTGCAACAGCAGGTCGCCAAGCTCCTTCTTCACCTCGGGAAGGTCCTCCTTCAAGATGGCGTCACCCAGCTCGTAGGTCTCCTCGATGGTAAGGGGCCGCAGGGTCTCCATGGTCTGCTTCCGGTCCCAGGGGCATTCAGCCCGGAGGGTATCCATGATGTCGAGCAGGCGGAGGAATGCGATGGCACGTGGATCCATGGGCCGAAAGGTAGCCACCGGAGTTGTTGCGTGTCGGGGTATTGCCCGTTGCATCGCTGCCCAAGCGCGTAGCGAGCAGCCCAACACGTGATACCATTTGGACATTCCATAGCGGCCGAAGATGCGCGGGTATTATTTCACCGGCCGATACGCGGGACCTTTTCCGTAGCGGGGCCTACCGGATAGGTCTCTTGGAGTAGGCATGGGGAAAAAGCAAGCCGATCGACCGGTATTTGGATGTCCAAATGGTACAACTCCCCGAACGAAGACTGACATACTTCACCGAAGAACCTCCCGTTATCTTCGCCGACCTGCCATTGGCAGTCAAGTCTTCCGCATGCGGCACGTCCTGCTGACCTTACTCCTTCTGCACAGCGCATGGACGTTGGCCCAGAGCACCGGCACCTTGACCGGAACGGTGCGCGATGAATACGGGAACGCCCTGCCCCGTGCCAATGTGGTGATC
>CAUJED010000159.1:0-19463 GCA_963169535.1 Bacteroidota bacterium
CGGCATTTTTCACAGGTTGAAGGCGTGGACCGCAGGGATCGAAGCTAACGAGGGTCGGGCCTGCGGAATAGGTTTCTCCGAGATGGCATGGGAGAACAGTTCAAGCGGATCGGCGGGTATTGGATGTCCAATGGGTATACGTGGAGAAGTGATCGCCGCGTCCACCTTCACTGCCACCCTTCATCACCTTGTGGAACAGGTGTTAGGAATACCGCTGCTTTCCCGCCGACGAAGCAGTGCCCCCTGTGTGGCCTACCGCCCGCCGCCACCGTTCCCGAGGGTTGAATGATCCCGTACTTGGGGCATCTTTGCAACATGCACAAGTTCAAGCACGCGCTCGCATCGTTCATGGTCCTTCTCGGTACCCTGGCCCAGGCCCACGAGGGGATGTGGTTGCCCACCCTGCTCAAGAGCATCGAGGGCGATATGCAGACCGCCGGGTTGCGCATCACCGCGGAAGACATCTACAGCATCAATCATGGCAGCATCAAGGATGCCATCGTGCATTTCGGTGGCGGCTGCACGGCCGAGGTCATCAGCAAGCAGGGCCTCATCCTCACCAACCACCACTGCGGCTTCAGCGCCATCCAGGAACAGAGCAGCCTGGAGCACGACTACCTCAAGCATGGCTTCTGGGCCAAGGACAAGGCCGCCGAGCTTCGCAGCCCCGGGCTCACCGCCACCTTCATTATCCGCATGGAGGATGTCACCGACCGTATCCTGCCGAACATCCCCGCCGAGGCGAACGGCAACGAGGCGCAACGCCGGGAGGTCGTGGGCCGGTTGGGCGAAGCCATCGCCAAGGAGGCCGTGGAAGGCACCCACTACCAGGCCGTGGTGCGCCCGTTCAACTTCGGCAACTCCTATTACCTCATCATCACCGAGACCTTCCGCGACGTACGTCTGGTGGGTACGCCGCCCAGCAGCATCGGCAAGTTCGGTGGCGATACCGACAACTGGATGTGGCCCCGGCACACCGGCGACTTCAGCATCTTCCGCATCTATGCCGGCCCCGACAACAAGCCAGCCGCCCCGTCCGAGGCCAACGTACCCTTCGTGCCCCGCCACGCCTTGCCTGTGAACATCGGTGGTGTCCAGGAAGGCGACTTCGCCATGATCTTCGGATTCCCCGGAAGCACCCAGCGGTACCTCAGCTCCTATGCCGTGGACTACGTGCTCAATACGGCCGACCCATTGAGGATCACCATGCGCAGGGCCAGTCTGGACGTGATCGATGCCGCCATGCGCAGCAGTGACCGGACGCGGATCCAGTATGCCGACAAGCAGGCCAGCATCAGCAATGCGTGGAAGAAGTGGATCGGAGAGGTCCGTGGGTTGAAGGAGCTGCGGACCCTGGAGCGGAAGCGTGAGCAGGAAGGTGTCTTCAACGACATGGCACAGAAGATGGACCGGACCGACCTCCAGGGGGTTCTGCCCACCCTGAAGGAACTATACGCGCAGTACGTTCCTCTGGCCACGGCACGCGACCTCTTCGTGGAGATGGTGTACTATGGCCCGGAGATGCTCCGTTTCGCCGACGGGTTCCGCGAGCTCGAGACCGTGGGCGACGAAGCCAAGTACAAGGCCAAGGCCGCTGAACGCCTGAGCGTGCTGCCCGGCTTCTTCAAGGATCTCGATGCCGAGGTGGACAAGCGGGTCTTCAAGGCGTTGTTGCCCATCTATCGTGCCAACGTGCCTGCCGCCATGCAGCCTGCGGTATTGAAGGAGATCGATGCCCGGTTCAAGGGCAACAGCGATGCCTGGGTCGATGACCTGTACGCCCGCAGTGTGTTCGTAAGCGAGGCACGGCTCAGCGCAGCGCTCAAGTTGGAACCGAAGAAGCTCGCCAAACTGTTGGGCAAGGACCCGGTGTACAGGGCTTCGCGCAGTTTCTTCGCCAGCTTCCTGGAACAGGTGCGGCCACCGCATACCGCGTTGAGCGATCGGATCGAAACCACCATGCGCACCTACGTGAAGGGCATGATGGAGCTTGAGCCGGAGCGCACTTTCTGGCCCGATGCCAACAGCACCCTGCGCCTGTCGTACGGCAAGGTCGAGGGCAGCCTTCCGCGCGATGGCGTGGTGTACGATCCGCATACCACCCTGGATGGGGTGATCGAGAAGTACGTGCCGGGCGATGCGGAGTTCGACCTGCCCCAACGGCTGTTGGACCTCCATGCCGCGAAGGATTATGGCGAGTACGGGGTCAATGGCACCATGCCGGTATGTTTCACCTCCTCGCTGCACACCACCGGTGGCAACAGCGGGAGTCCGGTGCTCAACGCACGCGGCGAGCTCATCGGTCTCAATTTCGACCGCACATGGGAAAGCACCATGAGCGATATCCAGTTCGATCCGGACAAGTGCCGCAACATCTGTGTGGATACTCGTTACATCCTCTTCGTGGTGGACAAGTTCGCGGGTGCGAAACACCTGGTGGACGAGATGCAGTTGGTGCGCACGCGGGTCGGGAAGGAGCTTCCTGGTATGATCGAGCTACCCATCCACCGATGAACGACCATTGGACCACCGATGCCGGGGGCCTCGCACGCACCTTCGTCTTCAAGGACTTCGCCGAGGCGTTCGCCTTCATGACACGCGTGGCGTTCCTGGCGGAGAAGCAGGGCCATCACCCGGAGTGGACCAACGTGTACAACAAAGTCCACATCGTTCTCTGCACGCACGATGCCGGCGGTGCGATCACGGAAAAGGACCATCGGCTCGCGGCGGCGATCGACCGGCTCGTTACATCCTAACGGACCAAGGTGACCGCCCCGAGTACCTCCTTGTTCTTCTGGTAGGGCAGGCGGTAGTCTACACGATAGACGAACACACCGGGCGGGACTGGTTTTCCTTTGTAAGTGCCATCCCAGGCGTTGGATGGGTTCTTCGAGGCGAAGATCAGTTCACCGAGCCGGTCATAAACGGTCATCTCGAATTCCTTGGGCATACAGTCGCAGTTCCAAGCCCACTGGTCGTTGATCCCATCGCCGTCCGGGGTGAAGGAGGAGGGGATCCAAACACTGCACAGGTCCGAACAATCGGGGACCATGATCGAACGCTCCACCTGGACCACACCACAGGTCAATGTGGCTTCGAGCAGGACATTGACCGAACCTCCGGTGATGAAGCTCACGAACGGGTCCTGGTCATTCGATGGGCTCGCTGCGCCTCCGAACTCCCAATGCGCGGCAAGGACCGTTGAATCCGCCACTAAGGTGAATTGCACGGGATCCTGGAGGCACTGCGCATCGTGTATGAAGTCCGTAGTACACGCACATTCGATGTTGACCACGGTAGCGAGTGCTTCATCCGTGCAGCCGGGTCCGTCCGTGGCGAAGATGACATATGTGCCCGCTTCCGCCACCAGTTCCGGTTGCGGCACCGGTTGGCCGTTCAGGGAGTAGGTCACGCTGGAGGCGTCCGTTGCAAAGGCACTCACCAAGTCCGCGGTTTGCCACGGGCAAAGCGTGAAACTCAGGTCCGCGCCAAGCGATGGCAACGGGTTCACCACCACTTGGACCCAGGCCGTGTCCGTACAACCTGCGCTGTTGATGACAACCAGACGATAGTTGCCTCCTACGGTCACTGCGCTCGGGTCTGCGATCGGGCTTCCGCCAAGGGACCACACGGCGGTAAGTCCGGTAGTGCTGTACAGCGCAGGAAGGTCGACACTCGCTCCTTCGCATATCGTGATCGCTTGATCGCCGTTCAATATGGGGGGCTGGGCGAAGGAGATCGTGACCATCGCGGTCGAGGAACAACCACTCCCATTGGTCATGATGATCTGGTAGTTCCCGGCGGTACTCACGGCAGTCGGTGTGGGTACGGGTAGGCCATTGAGCGTCCACGTCGCCTGAGCGGAGCCGGTGGGGTAGAGTGCAGTAAGGTCGACGATGTCCCCTACGCATCGTTCAAGCGCCTGGTCCGGTCCGATCGTGGGCGGCGCGACCACTTCCAGTTCGACCACGGCGGAATCCGCGCAGCCATCACTGTTCGTGGCAACGAGCAGATAGCTCCCTGCTTCGGTGAGCGCGGTGGGCTCGGCAATGGGCAGCCCGCCGAAGGTCCAGGTGGTGTTCAGTCCGTTAGTGACGAACATCCCAGTGATATCCTCACTCTCCCCATCGCAGACCGTGGCGAAAAGATCGGGTCCGAGATCCGGGCTCGGTAACAGCGCGATGGTGACGAAAGCGGTATCCGAGCACGCGGATCCACTGGAAGCTACCAACTGATAGGGGCCCCCAAGGATCACGGATGTGGGGTTCTGCACAGGGGCGCCGAGATAGGTCCATTCGGTCAAGTAGCCTGTGGCATTGAACAAGGGTGTAAGATCAAGGTCGGTGCTGGCACAGATGGAGTAGGCCTGGTCCGGACCAAGGTCCGGTTGCTCCTGCAGCGTCACGGTCACCTCGGCCAGATCCGTGCAACCCCCAGGGGTTGAAACGGAGATGGAGTAGACTCCCGCATCAGAGGCAGCCGTCGGAGTCGGATAGATCGCCCCGCCGAGCGACCATGTGGCTATCCCACCGGTAACATCGTACAAGGACGTCAGGTCGACATTCCCAGCGGTGCAGAAGCTCACGCTCTGATCGGGACCCAGATCAATACCGACGGATGAGTTCAGAATGACCTGCACGGAGTCGGAACATCCGCTGTTCGTAGAGACAACTAACCCGTACACACCGGGAGTGGCAGCGGCAGAGGCGGCCGTGGAGGTGAGCGGGGTTCCGTTGAAGGTCCAGATGGAGGATGAGCCAGTGACGTTGAACAATGCGGTGAGATCCACCGATGAGCCATCATCACAGACATCCACGACTTGGTCCGGTCCCAGGTCGATCGGAATATCAAGGACGATGTCATAGCTGGCCCAATAGATGCAACCATCCATGGGGTCGATACCTTCCACGGAATAGGTACCCGGTGTGCTCACGGCGCTCGGGTCGGCAACAGGGCTGCTGAATTGGGTGATGTTGTAGTTCAACCAGGGGTTCGATGCGGTGTAGAAGCCCAGGATGTCCGCCGTCCCTCCCGGACATATGCTAGCGGACCCGAAGGGTATCCAACCAGGGCAGGGTGGCGGTCCCGAATATCCGAAAGCGAACCCTCCACCTGCCGCTGAACCATCGAACCAACCCGGTGTCCATGTACCGCCAGGTCCCGTCCCGCCAGTGGCACAAGACGTATCCACCACGGTAATGGTCCAAGGTCCATTGGCGTTCTGGTAGTCGAACGCAGAAAGACTTCCCCCTTGTGCCTGCCAGTCCCCGGAGAAAGGTGCTGTTCCAGAGGTGATCGGGCTCCATGCCCCGTACATGAAGTTCGTGTTCGTGTAGTTCTGACCACCCGCCCCATTGAACGCCGAAAGCAGGAGGGTGGTGCCGGCCGGGGAGGTAAGCGTGATGCTCAGCGTCTGCGGGTGATCGCTGGTGATATTGATGGTAACCCCAGACAGGAACATGGACCATGGTGTTCCAGGAGGATAGATCATCCCTACACCGGTGACGTTGGCGGTGAAAACACTCGTGTCACACAAGGGTATCGGGCCGCTCGTGAAAGGGAAGGTCTGCGCGTTGGTCCGCATCCCCGTTGCGGACAGGATGAGGGTGATGAGGACGGATCGGGTGATCAAGGATCCGCGCATGGGCGGTAGAGGGGTACGGTGGTGGTTGGGGTCTCCTCAAAGGAATGACGGATCCTGCGAACGTAGGTTGCCCGACCCAGCGCGAACAGGTGGAACACGAACAAGGTGGACCGTAAAAAGGGAAGGCCGTCCTTCCGAACGGCCTTCCAATAGGATCCGGACCGGTGTCAGCCGACCTTCTGCACGTTGGCGGTGATCCTCAGGGTGGTCTCCTTGGGCTCCGTGTTGGCCACTACCGTAACGGTCTTGGTCTGTGCGTTCTCTTGTTTGCCGGGCTTGTATTCCACCTCGATCTCGCCGGTTCCGCCCGGAGGAATGGGGGCCTTGGGGTAGTTCGGTACGGTGCAGCCACAGGAACCCGTCGCGTTCTCGATGATCAGTGGTTCGGTACCCGTGTTGGTGAACTTGAAGACATGCTTGTTCTCGCTGTCCTGCTTGATATTGCCGAAGCCGTGCTCGTACTCGGCGAAGTTGATCGTGGTCTTTGGGGTGTTGTCCACCGGCGCAGCGTTGTTCGCCATGGGGTCGAATGACTCCACGGGCGTGGTGGAGGTGCTGGAAGTGCTGGCTGCCTTTTGAGCCACGGCGTTAACAGAGCCGGAGTCTCCACTGAATTGTTTCACGGCCAGTGCCACCAGGGCTATGGCGATAACGCTCAAAAGCGCGATCTGGATCTTGTCTTTCATCGGGGTACAGGTCGGTTTAGGGTGCGAAAATAAGCGGAAGCCGCAGGATCGCAGAGGGCCTTAACAGGGACTTAACAGGGGGCGAGCTGGGCAGGTCACTGCTTGGCCATGCCCATGCGCTGGAACGTATCGTTGGAAAGGGCCTCGACCGCCTTCTGGTAGCTGCGGTCCACGGGGTTCTCCGCATTGATCACCTGCCAGTAGGCGGAGGTGTTCCAGAGGTCGCGCGCGATCAGGGCCTTCAGGCGCAGGTTGATCAGCTCCTTGGAGCTTTGCCACCCCGCCGTATCGGGCTCCACGCCTTCCTTGGCGGCATAGGCCTGGAGTTCGTTGCCCAGGGCCTCGTCCACCACGAAGCGACGTGCGAAGGAGGCCACCTCGGGATAACTGGCGAGCCATTGCTCGCGGTGCTCGTCCACCTTGGCCAGGGCGAAGGTGTTGAGGATCCCCTTGCGGACCAACTGGCCGAAGTAGGCGGAGCTTTGCATGGTATCGATCGGAACGAACACATCAGGCATGATGCCGCCGCCGCCGTAGACCACGCGCTTGTTCATGGTGAAGTACTTCACGGTGTCCGCCAGATGGATGCTGTCCGCCGTGGTCAGTTCGCCTTTGGCGAATCGCTCTGATCTTTCACGTTGATAGGCTTCCACACCTTCGTCGTAGGATTTCTGGATGCTGCGTCCGCTGGGGGTGTAGTAGCGGGATACGGTAAGGCGCACGGCCGACCCATCGCTCAGCATCACCGGACGCTGCACCAGACCCTTGCCGAAGCTGCGACGCCCGATGATCAGCCCACGATCCCAGTCCTGCACGGCCCCGCTCACGATCTCGCTGGCACTGGCCGAACCCTCGTCCACTAGCACCACCAGCCTTCCTTTCTCGAACAGCCCGTCCTTCGTGGCATAGGTATCTTCGCGTGGTGCGGTCCTCCCTTCGGTATAGACCACCAGCTTGCGGTCGCCGAGGAACTCATCGGCCATCTCGATCGCTGTGCGCAGGTAGCCGCCTCCGTTGCCCTGGAGGTCAAGGATCAGGTCCTTCATGCCGGCGGTCTTCAACTCGGTGAGCTTCTCCCGGAATTCCTTCATCGTGGTGGCGCTGAAGCGGCTCACCTTGATGTAGCCCACGGTGGGTTCGGCCATGTACGATGCTTCAACGCTGTAAATGGGGATCTTGTCGCGGGTGATGGTGAAGTCCAGGGGCGTGGCCTCGCCCTTGCGCAGGATGCTCACATTCACCTTGGTGCCTTTCTTGCCGCGAAGGCGCTTCATCACATCATTGTTCTTGAAGCTCACACCGGCCACATTCTCCTGGTCGATGTTCACGATGCGGTCGCCAGCGCGTATCCCGATCCGCTCCGAAGGCCCACCGGGTATGGCATCCACCACGTAGATGGTGTCGCGTACGATGTTGAATTGGATACCTACCCCTTCGAAGTTGCCTTTGAGGGGTTCGTTCACCTCTTCCAGGTCTTCCTTGGGGATGTAGATGGAGTGGGGGTCCAGTTCGGCCAGCATGCTCACGATGGCGGCATCCACCAGCTTGTTCTTGTCAACATCATCCACATACATGCGGTCGATATGGTACATGAGGGAACTGAGCTTGCCCGTGGTGAGCGGATCGTTGTCCTGTTGGGCGTGCGTATGGTGCTGGGATAGGGCCAACACCAAGGCGAACGAAAGGGGGAGGTGACGCAAGTGCATGAGTTGTCGATGCGTAGAACGCGCGAATGCCGTGCCGGGTTGCCCGAAGGAGGCGGTGATTTTCGTGAAAGTGCGTTAAAGGTAGGGCGCGGGAAGGGCAGGCGGGCGGCGGCCATGCTGCAGCGACCGTTCTCCGGGGCCTGCGGTCCGCGCTCAGTTATTGGTCCTTGTCCGGACCAAAACGTCCTTCTTGTGGATCTCGGTCCTGGTGATGCGGCCCCCCTCGTAGTACTTCCACTTGCCGTGCTTGAGGCCGTTCTTGTAGTGCCCCACGATGCCCTCCTTCCGAAAAGCCCAGACACCTTCGCGGAGCCCACGGCGGTACTGGCCTTTCAGGCTTACCGCACCCGTTTCGTCGTATTCGGTCCAATCGCCATGGGGGGTGTCCCAACCGTACACGGCGAAGATCAACGGGCGCCCATCGGGGTAGTAGGCGCGGAACACACCGGAGGGGTGGCCTCGTTTGTAGTCGATGCGCACGGCGGTCCTGCTGGTGTCATCGGCGAATTTCCCGATGCGCACGTATTGGGGGTCCATGCGGACCGGTTCGTACACCACGGCGTGGGGCATCATCGCCCCGCTGGTGGGGATCCACAGGGTGTCCGGTTGGGCGTGCAGGTGGAGGGAAGTGGCGATCAAGAGCGCCAGCAGCAATGGCTTTGGGGCGATGCGTACTCGTTGAGGCATGTGGGCGTGGGCAGCGAGCGAGCGTGTCATTTGAGGTCCGTGTTCGTCCGAGGCTATGGGGCGGCGGTCCCAGCGCGGTCAAGGTGCGATCGATCCGTTGGCCCGCCCGGCCGTTCCACGGGTGCATTGGAAATGGGTGATGAGGGTGCGGCCAAGCTGGTCGGTCAAAGTTAGCCGGTGGGTGCCGGTGGCGGGGTCGGCAGGTAGCTTGTGATCGCCGGTGGTCCGTCCGATGAAGGTGCCGTCGAGGTCCCAGTTGATGCTGGCTTGCGGGTCGCGATGAGCGGCATGGAGCACGATCCGTGTGTAGGTGCCGTCGAACTGCAGGGGGATCAGGACCTGTGCGCCCTGTTCGGGATAGATCATGTTCATGGGCTGTTCATCGATGCCCAGGCGGCCCTTGGGCAACGGCTTGTATTCCGGGTGTGCCGGGGCGTAGTAGTATTCCATGGCGGGCGGCAGGGAGAACCAATTGGTCCATTGCCCGTTGGCGCCAGGTGGCAGTATCTCGGTGCCATCCGCGTTCACGAGCACACGTCGGTGGTAGGTGCATGGTGCGGTCCGGATGGCGGCACGGATGATGCGTAACGTATCCACCGGTGAACAGTCCGCACTGGCACGCAGCCCACTTCGCCCACAGACGGCCATCGCTTCCAATTCGTCGTGTGGCGGATCGAGGTCGGCGGTGGTTGGAAGGGTGGCGAAGATGTCGAAGAGCATGGGCGCGGCGGCGAGCGTGCCGGTCAGCCCGGGGCGTCCTTCACCGTCGGCATTCCCGGTCCAAACGCCAACGGTGTACCCCGGTGTCACGCCGATGGCCCACCCATCGCGGTGGCCGAAGCTGGTGCCCGTCTTCCAAGCGATCCGCTGGGTGCTGGCGAAGTGGCGCCAGCCGGTTTCCATTTCGGGGCGGTTGAGGTCCTGCAGGGCGAGGATCGTGTGGTACACGGCAGCGGCACTAAGCGGTGGCTGCTGCGGTCCCGTGTTCCGCACCGGGGGGGGGCGCACGGCCAACGGCGGATGCACGGGAGCTGGGTCTTCCTGAAGGGCGATGCGGACGAGGGAGGCATAGGCCCCGGTGAGTTCCCAGAGCGTGCATTCGCCACCACCTACGATCAGGGAAAGCCCGTAATGGTCGGCGCTGCGATCGAGGCTGCGCATGCCCATGTTCCGAAGGGTGCGCAACGTACGCTCGATCCCGTGCTGGTGTAGTGCACGCACGGCGGGTACGTTGAGCGAGCGGGCCAGCGCGGCGGAGGCGGGCACGGCGCCCTCGAACCGCTCTTCGAAGTTGCGTGGTGCGAAACCCGAATAGTGGGTGGGCAGATCGGCCACGAGCTGGTCGGGCATCAGTTCGCCGCACTGCAACATGTCGGCGTACAAGAACGGTTTCAACAGACTGCCCGTACTGCGCCGGGCCTGTACGATGTCCACGGCGCCCGCATTCCCGATATCAGCGGGGTCGGGGTTGCCGATGTATGCGAGGACCTCACTGGAGCGGGTGTCCAGCACGAGCACGGCCAGGTTGTGCACTTCGTTGGCGCGCAGTGTGCGGGCATGGCGTTCCGCAATGGCCTGTACACGCCTTTGTAGGGACGCGTCGATGGTGCTGTGGATCCGTTGCCCACGTTGGCCTCGTTGTTCCAGTGTTGCCAGCAGGTGCGGTGCGTGCCGTGGCAGCGGCAGTGGCTTGTCGGGCAGGGGTTCACTCCGGGCGAGTGCGCAGGTGAGGCTGTCGAGCACGCCGGTATCACGCAGGTGGCCAAGGAGCCTGTTCCGCTTGTGGAGCAGCTGGTCGCGTGCTCTGCCCGGGTGGATGCGCGCAGGGGCATTGGGCAGCACGGCCAAGGTGGCACATTCGGCCCATCCCAATTGGTCCGGTGGCTGTCCGTACCAACGCCATGCGGCCGCCTCGAGCCCGACCACGTTCCCGCCAAAGGGGGCGTTCGCGGTGTACAGTGCAAGGATCTCCGCTTTGTCGAGGCGCGTTTCGAGCCGCAGGGCCAGCAGGACCTCGGCGAGTTTGTTCCACAGGGTGCGCGGTCTGTCTCCACGTGCCATCCGTGCCACCTGCATGGTGATGGTGCTTCCGCCGCTCACCACCCGTCCGGCCTTCCGGTTCTGTTGTGCCGCACGTACGAGTGAGGGGAGGTGGACGCCGTGATGGGATCGGAAGTGCCGGTCTTCGAAGGCGATCAGGCATTGCGCGAAGCGCGCCGGGATGCTGTCGCCGGGCGGCATGCGCCATTGCCCATCACGTGCCACCGATGCGGCGAGCGTCCCACCATCGCGGTCGAGCAGCATCGTGCTGCGCGGTACAACGAACAGCGGAGCCATGGGCCCCCAACGCGCCCAGCCATACACCGCCACCACAAGCACCAGCGTTGCGAACAGCGGTTTACGAACGCGCATGGCGGATCAGGTGGTGGCGGTGCGACAGGGGGGATCCCGCGGCCTGCAAGCATGGGTCCGGGTGCACGTGCGGCATCGCCATCCTGCGTTGGGTCAAGGGCTACGCCATCACCGTTGCGCGCTGGTCACCTCGCCCGCGGGTACCACTTCCACCCAGCGGCCCGTGCTGCGTGCGTTCACGGTATGGTCGTACATGGCTTCGCACACCGCACCGGGCAGGAAGTAGCGACCGGTGTAGGCAGCATTGAGCATCACCCGGAATGTCGCGCTGTTGCCACGCCATAGGTCGAAGTAGGTGAGTACACGGTCGTCGCGCACGTCCTGGTAGGTGTGGTGCGAGGGCTGCGCCGCACCTTCGGAACCTTCGAGCCGGTTGTTGCGGATCTCCCAGCCCGAGGGGAATACCTGCGATAGGGCCAGCTGCTGGTAGTTGTCCACCACCCCGGGATGGACCACGTTCACCACGGCCATGAAGTCGGTACCTTGCTCGATGCGGGTGGGGTCGAGTGTTGCGCCGTTCATGTCGGTGTACGAGACCTGCATGATCAGCCCATGAGCGCTGGCCTTCTCCGTACCCGCGATCGGCACACCGCTGCGCACCCGGCGCAGGTGGATCCCGGTCTTGCCGGTGTTGGTGATCGCGACCTCGGTCTTGCCATCGGGTGTGGGGAGGTCCACCCGGCTGATCGCCTTCTCGGTGAACTTGTCACTGGCCTTGCCGTTGATCGTCACGTTGTACGCGATCCCTTTGCGGACCTTGTCCTGTCCGGTGAAATGTGCGGTGGCCATCAGTCCGAACGCGGTGGTCTGCGTACTGTACCAGGTGTCGGCGCTCAGGTTGCGGGCGATGCGTTGGATCACCCCGGCGGCTTTCGCCGTTTCGCCCAAGTGCATCAGTGCCTCGGCGATGATGGCGTCGTCGCGCAGGTCACTGCCATAGGTGAAGCCTTGTTCGGTGTACGCGGCGTTGGTCGCTGGCACGCCTTCCACCAGGCGTTTCGCGGCATCGGTCTGGCCCACGATCGCGTAGGTGGCCGCGAGCATCCAGCGCCCCATGGCGGAGAGGTCCCGTTGTTCGCGCAAGCGGTTCATCGCCGACAGTTCGGGCTGTTTGGCCAGGGCGAGCGCATAGAGGCGGTAGGCTTGGGCAAGTTGGGTGGCCTGCCGCGACCATCCGGTGGGTCCGGTGCCATGCCATTCGCGCGCGGACTTGCGCTGGTATGCGATCCAGTTCGCCAGTGTGTTCCCCGTTGGTACGAAGCCCTCGCGCTGCGCCTCCACCATGAAGTGGCCGGCATAGATCGAGGTCCATTCGTCGTAGTGGTCGCCACTGCCTGGCCAATAGTTGAAGCCACCATCGCTGCGCTGGAACTGCCCCATTCTGCGCAGGGCGGTCTCCACGTGGAGGCGCATCTGCTGTTCGGTGCGTGCCGGTAGTTCCATCACCTTGGCGAGGTACAATTGCGGGAACGCCTTGGAGATGGTCTGCTCCAGACAGCCATGGGGATAGTCGATCAGGTATTGCAGGCGCCGGTCGAAGTCCACCGGAGGTATGGTGCTCATCTCCACGTAGGCCCTGTTGGTGCCTGCGATGCCGATGGGTGCGGTCACCTCCTTCCAGCTCTTGCCGGGTTCCAAGTACACCTCTTCCACATCCGCCATGGGTAGGTTGGGCTGGCGCACATCAAGCTCGATGGCCTCAGATGCGCTCTCGCCCGCGCCACTGGCGCTCACCTTCACCTTTGCCACACCGATGGCCTCCTTCACGCGCACGGTGAAGCGCACCACCTGGTCTCCGGTGCTGTTGAAACGGATCGTCCGCTCCACTGGCCCTTCGGGGATGAGGTAGCTGTTCGGTTCAAGTTTCACCTTCACCTCCTTCACCTTCGGATCCATAGCGAACACCGTCACGGGCAGGTCCGCGCGTTCGCCGGGCGCCAGCACACGCGGCAAGGTGGCCAGCACCATCAGTGGTTTCTTCACCGGCACGGTCTTCTCGCTGTTGCCGTATGCTTTCACACCATCGGAGGCCACCACCATGACCCGTACCGACCCCACGTAGTTGTTGATGGTGAACGTGTGCTTGGCCTTCTTTCCGCGCTGCAGGTTGAACGGCCCCACGTACTTCACCACGGGCTTGAAGCGTTGTGCTTTGGCATGGTCACCGGGGGCGCCCTCATCGCTTCCGCCAAGGGCCAGTACACGTGCGATCCTTCTTCCGAACGCACCGATCACCTGGTCATACACGTCCCACGTGCGTACACCGAGGGCTTCGCGCGCATAGAAGTGCTTCCACGGATCGGGGGTCTTGAAGCGGGTAAGGTCGAGCACGCCTTCGTCCACCACGGCCAGGGTGTAGGTCATGGCGGCACCCTTCTCTTCGCCCACTTCCACGGTGAAGGGCACATCGGTCTTTATCTCCTTGGGCGTGCTGATCGTCGGACGCAGCTTGGTGGTCTCATCTTCCACCAGGATCGGGATCACCCCGTAGAGGCGTATGGGCAGGTCGTTCAACGTTTCCGCATGGGGTTGCACCACGGTCACGTGGGCGTACACGTTGGGGGCCATGGCTTCGGTCACCGTGAAGGTGTGGCGGGTCTCATTCTCCTTGAGGTCCACCCAACCCATATCGATCACACGGCTTCCGGTCTCGAGGCTTACCAAGGCACGACCACGGCCACTGCTGGGGATGATCAGGGTGGCCTTATCGCCCACCTTGTAGTTCTTCTTGTCGCTGTTGAAGCTCAGCATGGCGGCCTGGCCGGGATCATCGCGGCGCGATCGTCCTTCCCATCCGGGCCAATCCATGTAGAACTGGAGCGCGCTGCTGTGTCCGCTGGCCGGGTCGGTGACGCGTACGGTGAAGCGCCCCCACTCCGGGCGCTCCACGCGGAATTTCATGGAGGTGCGCCCTTGTGCATCGGTCTTCAGGTCGAACTCCTCCTGCAACTTCACGCTGGGCGAGCTGATGTAGTTCGCCACGCCTTCCAGGTCGCCATCCCACCACCAATCGTACTGCATCTTGTACACCTGTGCTTTCAGCGCCCGCCCAGCGATCGGTGCTCCATTCACATCCACGGCCACCACGGGCAGGGTGTAGGTGGTGTCGGTGGTCAGCCCGCCCCAGGAGTTGTAGCGTTCGGGTGCTCGTATGCCGGCATAGGATGGATAGGGGAGGTACGGCATGGTGGTGTGGTCCATGCTGGCGTCGCCTCCGGCCTCGAACACCCGCGTAACGATGTTGGTGTTGACCACCGCCGGTGCGTTGCGACCGGCGTGCAGCTCCAATGGGAAGCTCGCTTCGCCCTTGGTGTCGAGCACACCATCGAATACCACCTGCTCCTCGTTGGGCACGAACGTGCGCAGGTCGTCGAACACGTACGGCTCGTATCCTTTGAATCTGGCGGATCCAGGTGTCATGGTCACGGTCACTCGGCTCTTCAGGCCACGCGCCGGGGCGCCATGCAGCCAGTTGGCGCTTAGGCTTACCCGCGGTGTGTTGGCGGTGATGCGTTCACCTGCGTCCAGGCGGATCTTCAAGCGGTTGGGTTTCACCGTTTCGATCCGGATATGCTTGTGGAAAGAGGTGCCGCCCACCACCACGCGGGCGCTCCATGATCCGGTGGGCGCATCGTGTTCAGTGGTGCATCGAAAGGCATACACACCGTTCACCGAGGCCGTGCGCACATGCTTCTGGTCCAGACGTCCGAGCGGGTCGGTGAGCTCCAGCACCACCGGGTGGTCCTTCGGCAGTCTGTGCTCCGCATCCTGCAGGATGAAGGCGAGGTAGAGGGAATCCCCGGGGCGCCATACGCCGCGTTCCCCGTAGATGAAGCCTTTCAGCCCGCGCTCCACGGATCCGCCTTCGACGTCGGCCTCGCTCACCGAGAGCGAGCTTCCATCATCCAATTTCAAGTAGCCGCGCTGGCTTCCCTGCTTCGCCACGAGCAGGAAGGGCTTGTTCGCCGTGGCGGGCAGGGAGGCCAGGCCTTGCCGGTCGGTGGTGAGGGTGCCAAGGCTCTTGCGTTGCAGGTCCAACACATCCAGTTGTACACCGGACAGGGGAGCAGCGGTGCGCAGGTCGCTCACCGCGATCCGAAGTGATCCATCGTTGCCGCGCTTGGCGATGAGGCCGAGGTCCGAGGCGATGATGTTCCGCGCCACGGCGTTGTTGTACATGTAGTACGAGGGGGTGCAGGGATCCTCTCGTTCGCCGTGGTCGTAGTCCTCGTAATAGTACTCGTCGTAATACCAATGGTCCTGGTACTGGTCGTAGGGTGCTTGTTCCTCTTCCCAGGTGCGCTCCGGTTCGGGCTCTTCCGCAGCCCCTTGGTCGCTGCACGGATACACCGCGTGCTTGCGCGAGAAGGAGAGCTCCACGCGGTAGATGGCGCCGGGTTCGGCTTTGATGTGTTGTTCGAGGTCGAGGTAGAAGCGGTTCCAGCGGCCAAGGTCGGGTGCGTCGGCGGTGTTCAAGGCGATGGTCTTCTTCGTGATCAACCGGCCCACCCGGGCCAGTTCGCGCTGTCCGTCCAAGGCGTTCACCTGGAGGAACTGGGCGATGTTGGTCTCATGGATCTTCACCACGCGCACGTCCACGGCCTTGAGGTTCACGGCCTCGAAGGGCATCACCAGGCCATCCGAAGAAGGGAGTATGGTGCCCTTTCCCACCATGCGGATGGCGGGCTTGAGCTCCTCGAACCGGAGGTCGACGGTGAGGTCGTGCCCGATCGGTCGTTGTGCGATGGTCCTGATGGCGGCATCCACGAAACCTTGGTGGTCGCCGCGAAGGCGGTCGGTGGGATAGAGGATCAGCTTGTTCCCCTCCACGGAGATGCGCACATCGGGAGCGCCGGTGATGCCTACGAGCCCGCTCATGTCCTGCGCGGCATCCAGCGGGTCGGAGAAGAGCAGGGTGGCGCTCTGTTCACCGTCGGAAGTGGTGCTGGTGGCGATCAGGGATACTTCGCCAAGGGCGGGCATGTTGAAGGGTAGCTCCCCTCGATCCTTGGATCCGAGCTTTTCGCCATCCCAGGAGATCAGCACGGTGCTGGCGGCTTCTGCGCGCACAATGCTGTCCACGGTGAAGCGGTGGAACAGGCCGTTGGGTTCATGCTCCCACTGGAGGGGCAGTTTGCGCCCTTGTTGCGTGGCGTTGAAACAACCTTCCAGGTCCTGGCCGGTGGCATCGTCGCTGGTGCGTACCGCCACCACCAGGCGTTGTTTGGTGGGGTCGGAGGGCGATACCGGGTGCATGTCGCTCACCTGTGCATCGATCCCCTGGTGGACCGTGGACACCTGGAACTTGAAGGTCTCCAGTCCGGCGGGTAGGTGGATCAGCGCGCCGAGCTTGAAGTCCACCGTATAGGTGACCCCCTGTTCCAGCCGTTCGTTCGGCACGAAGGCGAGGGTCTGTCCATCCTGCCAGCGCACGGTCCCCTCCACCTTGGGGGAGAGGGAGAACAGCGTTTGGACCGCGGTGGTGGAGCTGTCCTTCCACTGCTGTCCGTCGGCGATGCGTACCAGGATGGGGCCTCGAGCACTGATGTGCCCGGTCGAAAAGGCGGCCACATAGGGCGTGAATGCCACGTCAGGTTTGAAAGGAGCGTCCTGCGATCGGCAGCCGGCGAGCAGTGTGATGGCGATGGGAACGAAGAAGCCGAACGCGCGGACACATGGATGCATGCGGAACATGGTGGTCAGATGGATCCTGAAAGGTAGCCCAGGACCAACGCACGAGCGATCCCACCTATTGCATGCGATGCTGAGCGTACCGCGACAGGGCTGCAGGCTACGGCTGCTTCATCAACTGGTCGGCTTCATCCGCCGGGATGATATAGCCGTTCATATCGCCCACCACGAAGGCATCGGTGAAGCCCTTCTTGATGATGGCCCCCTTGGCATCATCAGCTTCCTTACGGCTCTTGAACTGGCCGTAGTAGTAGCGGACCGCGTCGGAGCTGGTCACCGGGCGGATGTCGCCCATCTCGATCAGCTTGCCCATGGTCTCCATGGGGATGTTGCCCACGAAGGTGCCCACCTGCACGCGGTAGCGCAGCATGCTCTTGTCGATGCTTCCGCTGGGGGCGTTGTTCATGGTCTCCGGGCCGGTAAGCTTGGCTCCGGCATCCTTCATGCTGATGCGTTTACCATCGCGGAAGGCCACCAGGAAGGCCCCTTGGAAGCCGCGCAGGAGCATCTTCACCTTGTGCTCAGCGGCGGGGTTCACCTCTTTGAACGATCCGGTATAGTAGCGCGTGAGGCCGTCATCACCCTTGATCACCACCAGGTCGTCGATGCCGTCGAAGATGTTCTTGGAGAGCGGATAGCGGAAGGCTCCCAGCTGCACCCTTACGATCACTTCGCCGGTGGGAGCCGGTGCGGCACTTGGGGTCATCTTGGCGCGTTCAGCCTCCACCTCGTCGGTCACGTCGATCAGGCGGCCGTTCTCCTCGGCCATCACCCGGCCCTCCACCTTGATGCCTTTCAACTCCAGCTCGCGGCGCAAGGCTTCGGGGATGGACTCGAAGCTGCCCACCACATAGAAGGTGGTATCGCCCTGTTCCACCGCACGGATGTCGGGTATGCTCAGCAGTTTCTGGATCAGTTCTTCGCTGATGCTCTCCACCTGTTCGCCGACCTTCACCACGTACACGCGTTTCACCTTGGTGGGCGCCGGCTTCATCGGCCCGAAGGATTCCACGCGGGAATGCACCATGTTCACGTTGGCGGAGTCCTTGTAGGCGAGCCAATCCTTGAGCAAGCGTTCGTCGCTGATGGTCACCCCACGGGCATCCACCGGTGCACCGGGCAGGGTGTTCAACTCATCATCGGCATGGTCGGGCACACCGTCGCCATCGCCATCCAGCGGGCAGCCGAATGCATCCACAGGCACACCAGCCGGCGTGTATGGGCATTTGTCATGGATGTCCTGCACGCCATCGCCATCCTCGTCGCCCATCCAGGCCAGGGCGTCCACTTCCTCGCTCTGCAACGGTGTCATCTTGGCCTTCGAGGCAGGCTTCTTCATGGGCAGGGTGTAGCCGATGGAGAAGGAGGAGAAGAGCAGGCGGTCGTTGGCGGCATCGCCCGCACGATCTCCCCTGCTGTCGGCGGTTACGCCATCGATCAGGTCCGAACGAGTGAGGTACATGGTGGCGCCCATGCGGAAGTCGAAGCCACTGCCGATATCCATGCGGGCCCCAACACCCACGGGGATGGCCCAGGTGCGCTCCAGGTATTTGCCGAAACCGTCGAGGTTGCTTTCGCGCACGTCGCTTTCGTAGGTATAGTCGCGGTGTATCACCACGGCATCCGTGGCATTCGCGGCGTTCTCGTCACGGTCGCGAATGGTGCCATCGCTCCAGTAGTGATAGAGCCTACCCTGTTCGTCGCGTAGGTCGGTCTTGGAGAGGAACTCCACGGACTCGAAGCCCACGTTGATGTACGGTTCCACCGAACGGTTCGGGTTGAGGAACTGGTGGAAGTTGTACCGGAACATGACCCCACCGGTGGTGATCCGCGATTCGAGGTTGAGGTTGCGGGTGAGGCTGCGTTCGTTCGCGGCCACACGTCCATGCACCACATGGATACCGCCTTCCAGCCAAGGGGTGATGGCCGTTGTGGCACGCAGCTCGTATCCCACACGGGATACCAAGGGGCTCAAGCGCCCACCCGCCTGTCCCACGTCGCCGTAAAAGGCGAACATACCGGGCCCCAACCCCAAGGTGGGCTTCAGCAGGATGGATCGAGGTGCGGGTTCGGCAGGTGGTGCCGCAACTGGTGCCGCAACTGGTGCGGAGGAACTATCCGTTTGTGCGAATAGATCCGCGGGGAGCAGGAAGAGCGAAAGGACAAGCCCGGCGAGCGATCGGAAGGAAGGAGTGGGAATGCTTCTCGCGCTCATGCGTAGTGTTTCAGGCCCGTATCCTCATTGCACCCATTTCTGGTTGCTCAGCACGAGCGCCTCTTGTACGGAGATCCGTTCGCCATTGTTATAGGCGGTGACGAAAGGCCCGGGGAAGGCATGCCCGGCAGCGTTGAAGGCCACCCGTTGGTCACGTGCCTCGGCATAGGACCCGAACTTCCCGGTCACGAACTTGATCCAGCCCTGATGGCGCTCCACGCTGAAGTCGCCATGGTAGCGGTGGCGGGTGGCGAAATAGGTGCGCCCCACCTCGCGGTGCCCGGCGCAGATCTGCACCTTGTAGAGGATGCCCTGTTCGGGGGCGGGGATCGAACTGGTGCGCTTGGGCTGTGCCACGGCCTTGGTGGCGGAGGCGGACTCCTCGGCACGGACGGGCTTGGTGGGCTGTTCCACAGGAGGGG
>CAUJED010000160.1:0-5688 GCA_963169535.1 Bacteroidota bacterium
ATGGCCTTCACCTCTTTGCGCTTCACGAACACCTTGGTCACCTCATCGCTGGTCTTCCAGATCTCCGCTGGGATCCGCTCCACCTCCTTGGAACCATCGGTGTACTCCCATTCCAGGATCAGGGGCATCACCAAGCCACCGACGTTGCGGAACGCCACTTCGTAGAGGTGCAGGTCCTGGTCCAGCAGGTCGAGTTCCTCGGGCTTCAGACCGGAGCGCCATTGGGTGTAGGCGGCCTTCTGTTGCTCGGTGGCGGTAAGGGGATCGTATGTGTTGTAGAAGTCGCGGGTCGCCGTATCGCGGTCCACCACGTGTTCCATGCCGCTATCGATGTTGCGTTGGCGGCTCAGGTCGATGGGTTCACGGGCCTTGTCCGCCCGTTTCAGGTCGGCGGCGAGGCCCGGATCGCGCGGGTTCATCCGTTTGTACCGCACGGCGTCGAGGGCGATATCCACGTGGTCGGTGGTGTAGAACCATCCACGCCAGAACCAATCCAGGTCCACACCGCTCGCATCCTCCATGGTACGGAAGAAGTCGGCGGGGGTGGGGTGTTTGAACTTCCAGCGTTCGCAGTAGGTCTTGAAGGCATGATCGAAGAGCTCGCGGCCCATCACGGTCTCGCGCAGGATGTTGAGCGCGGTGGCGGGCTTGCCGTAGGCGTTGTTCCCGAACTGCGTGATGCTCTCGCTGTTGGTCATGATGGGTTCGATACGGGCCTTCACCATGCCCGGAGGCGCATTGGGATCGCCTTTCATGTAGTCCACGATGTTACGGGGCACACCACGCCAGCTCGGGTAATCCTTGTCCCATTCCTGTTCCGCGAGGTACTGCACGAAGGTGTTCAAGCCTTCATCCATCCAAGTCCACTGGCGCTCGTCGCTGTTGATGATCATGGGGAAGAAGTTGTGGCCCACTTCGTGGATGATGACCCCGATCATGCCATACTTGACACGTTCGCTGTAGGTACCATCCTTCTCGGGCCGCCCTCCGTTGAAGCTGATCATGGGGTATTCCATGCCGATGTTGCGCGTGTGGATGCTCTGCGCTACCGGATAGACATAGTCCGTAGTGTAGTTGCTATAGGTCTTGATGGTGTGGGCCACCGCCTTGGTGCTGTACTGCTCCCACAAGGGGTTACCCTCCTTGGGATAGAAGCTCATGCAGAGCACGTCATTGCCCTTCACCGGCTGGTTCATCGCATCCCAGATGAACTTCCGGCTGCTGGCGAAGGCCACATCGCGCACGTTCGTGGCCTTGTAGGTCCAGGTCTTCTTCCCCAGGGCCCGCTTCTCCTCCGCGGACTTGCGTTCGTTGCGTTCGGCCTCTTCCTGGGTCACGATGAAGACCGGACTGTTGGCCGCCCGCGCCTTGGCCAAGCGTGTACGCTGGGTGGTGGTAAGCACGGCACTCTCGTTCTGCAACATACCGGTGGAGGCCACGAGGTGATCGGCAGGCACGGTGATGCTCAGCGTGTAGTCGCCGAAGTCGAGGGTGAACTCCCCCGCGCCGATGAACTGTTTGTGCATCCATCCGCTGTAATCCATGTAGGCGCACATGCGCGGATAGAACTGGGCGATGGTGTAGATGAAGTTGTCCTCTTCGGAGAAGTATTCCAACCCGCTGCGCCCCCCCACCTTCTCGCGATCGTTGATCCAGTTCCACCAGCTCACCTTGAAACTGAACGTGGCACCGGGCGCCAAGGGCTTGGGCAGGTCGATGCGCATCATGGTCTTGTTGACCGTGTACTTCAATGGAGCGCCGTTCGCCGCCGTTACCCCGGTGATCTTGAATCCGCCATCGAAGGTGTCGGTCCATTTACGGATCTGCCCCAGGCTCACGCTATCGCCGATGGTGCCCGTGCGGATGGCGTTGGCATCGCTCCCCGGCTCGTAGATGTTCTGGTCCAGCTGTAGCCAGAGGTACGCGAGCGGATCCGGGCTTTGGTTGTGGTAGGTGATGGTCTCACGCCCCACCAACTTGGAGAGGCCGTTGTTCTCCCCGGCCACCGGCTCGACCACCTCGACATGGATGTCGTAGTCCGCTTTCATCTGCCAGTAAGCATGTCCAGGAGCGCCGCTGGCCGTGCGTTGCGCGTTGGGCGTGGGCAGCTCCTGGTCCAACTGGCGGAACCTGTCACGCCCGTAACGCGGCGCATCCTGCGCACATAGCGCACCCACGAGGAGCGTGGTCAGGGCGGTCAAGAAGGATCGCATCTGCATGGGGCTAATGTAGAACGATGAGCGCAGTGGCCCCGGATCGTCCTTCGCCCCGTGCAGCGGATCCGGTCGTGGGGCGCCGAAAAGGCCGTGTGCTTCGTCATCCACCCATGATGGCGCACCACCTTACCCTTGGCCTGGCCCTTATCCTTGCCTTGCGCACCACGGCACAGACCACCAGCGATTGCGCCGGGGCCATCGCCTTGTGCGGTGGGGTGTACACCGAGAGCAGTTCCCCGACGGGGACCGGCACCGTGTACGAGTACACCGGAGCGTGCAATGCGGACATGGAGACCTCGAGCCTTTGGTACACCTTCACGGTGGCCGAGACCGGCGCCCTGAGCTTCGTACTGGATCCCGCCACGGACACGGACGATTACGATTGGGGCCTGTTCAACATCACCCAGGGTGGTTGCGCAGACATCGGCCAGCCGGGGGGCGCATCACCCGAGGTGAGCTGCAACTCGTACGGCAACATCGGCATGAACGGCCCCACGGGGATCGCCACGGCCAGCGGCGGCATAGGGCAGAGCAACGGGCCGGGCAACACCAACGGGCCGGCCTTCAACGCCGACCTGCAGGTACAGGTGGGCGAGACCTACGCCCTGGTGGTCATGAACTGGTCCAACAGCCCCAATGGCTACACCATCGACTTCACGCAAAGCACGGCCAGCATCTACGATGACATCGCCCCCACCGCGATGGCCGCCACCTTCGATTGCGCCAACACCGACCTGCTCATCACCTTCAGCGAACCCATACGGACCAGTACCGTGGAGATCGCGGACTTCAGGCTAAGGGCACCCGATGGCAATACCATGCCCTTCGTGGACCTACTGATGGACAGCCCCGGTGCCGTGGCCCAGCAGGCCTTCACCGCACGCCTTGCCCAAGGGCTCACCGCGCCGGGCACCTATCAACTGGTGATCACTTCGGTGGCGGACAATGTGGAGGACCTCTGCGGGAACATCGTGTTGGACACACTGCTCCAGGTGAACGTGGGCGCTCCGCTACGCTATACGGTGGACGTGGCACCGGCCTGCAACGCCGGGCTCGGCACCCTCGAGGTGGCGCACCGGTCCGGCGGCGTCCAGCCGATCACCTTCGCGGTGGATGGGCAGCCGATGGGCGCCGACCTCTCCGCCGACCTTGCCTTGGGCGATCACATCCTGGTAGTGGAGGACGCCGGGGGCTGCGTGATCACCGAGACCATCACCATACCGAACCACGCCATCTACGTCCAGATCCCGGCGCTTCAGGACAGCCTCTCGTGCACCCGGCCGGAGATCGGGATCCAAGGGGTGAGCGTACAGCCGGTGCAACAGGTGCACTATGGTTGGAGCGCGGTATCGGGCACCGGCGAGGACCTCGGCTACACCAGCACCAGCAGCACACCCACGGTGACCCAGGCGGGCACCTACACCGTGGTCGTCACCGAACCCATCAGTGGGTGTACGGACCAGGCCTCCGTCACCATCCACACGGTGGCAGGCCCATCGGTGGACCTGACCGCCCTGGAGGTGCCCAATGTGGTAACGCCCAACGGCGATGGCCAGAACGACACTTGGCTGCCATACCTGCCCGACATGGCGGAGCTCACCTCCACCTCCCTGTTCCACGAATACCAGGTCTCCATCACCGACCGCTGGGGCATGGAGGTGTTCGGGAGCTCGGGAGGCCCACGACCGTGGAACGCCCAAGGCCTGGCCGACGGCACCTACTATTACACCCTGCGTTTCCGGGGGGCCTGTGGCACACCGGTGACATCGGAGCGTACCGGTAGCATCACCGTACTGCGGTAGTGGTGGAGGCCCGCACCTTGCCGATCTTCGCACCGCGATGAAGGTCCTGATGCTCGCATTCGCGCTCTTCGGCACGGTACACGACTTCTTCGTGTCCATCCTCACCATCCGCCACGTGCGGTCCACCCGTACACTGGACCTCACCTGGCGCATCACCGCGCACGATATCGAACATGCCTTGGAGAACGTGGCACCGCTGAAGCTGGCCTCGGCACAGGAGCACCCCAAGGCCGATAGCATCCTGGTCGCCTACCTGAACGAACACCTGCACCTCACCCTCGACGAACAACCCGTGACCTGGGCCTGGATCGGGCGTGAGCTGGATGGGGAGACCCTGTACTGCTACCTGCAGGTGAACGATGTGGATCCCCTCGGCACGCTCACCGTGAAGAACACCCTGCTCCAGGACCTGTTCTACGAGCAGCAGAACCTCGTACACCTGGAACGCGAACACAGGCCCGTACGGTCCCACACCTTCGTCCAGGGCAGTGGACCGTACACCTTCACCTGGTGATCCGGCCATGAGGACCCTTCCCCTTATGGCCATGGGCCTGCTCGGCCACTGCGGACCCAGCACGGCACCCCAGCCCACACCGCCCGACGCACAAGCCTACCCCGACCCACCCGCAGCGGAGGTGATCGCCCACAGCACCTTGGCCGACACCCTTGGACTGTACGCCGACCTGCGCTTGATCGAGGATCGGCTCGGCCCCTTGGGGCCCGAGGTCAAGGAGAACCTCCGCGCGGTGGAGGTGCGGTACTTCTCCTTCACGGACAGCACGCGCACCATGGTGGACACCCAACGGGAATACAGCGGCATACTGCTCGTGCACGCGTGTATCGCCGACGAGGTCGAACGGCTCTTCGAAGTCCTGAAACGCGATACCTTCCCGATCGCCAAAGTGGTCCCCATCAACCGTTACGGTCTCCGGGCCGACCATACCGGGTGGGACGACGAAGCCTCCATGGCCGACAACAACACCAGCGCGTTCAACTACCGCACCAAACCCACCTCCTCCGAACCTTCCAAACACGCCATGGGCATCGCCATCGACATCAACCCGCGCCAGAACCCCATGGTTCGGCACGATGCGCACGGCACGGTGGTGCAGCCTGCCCATGGCCACTACGACCCCACCGCCCCCGGCACCCTGCACCGGCGCAACACGGCCGCATACCTATCGGACATCGGCTGGTCCTGGGGTGGGCGCTGGCCACGTCCACAGGACCACCAGCACATCGAGAAGAGCCGGGGCAGCTGTGCGCACTTCCGGTTCAGCTTGAAGTGATCCTCGGTACAGGATCATAGAGGCATCCCTATGCCCATCCATAGGTGGTCCGGTCGCGTCCATCCACTCCTCTCCATTGTACATCCATCGCCCCCTTGTGCGAACGACCGATCTTTGCACGCGATGACCCGGACCGAGAAAGCGGCCTTCGTATTGGACAAGCTCACCGCGCTGTACCCGCGCACCACCATACCGCTGGATCATGAAGACCCGTACACCCTCCTGGTGGCCGTGGTGCTGAGCGCACAATGCACGGACAGGAAGGTGAACGAGATCACCCCGGTGCTCTTCGCCAAGGCGCGCACCCCGCAGCAGATGATGCAGCTGAGCGTGGAGGAGATCCAGGACATCATCCGCCCATGCGGCTTGTCGCCGATGAAG
>CAUJED010000161.1:0-17955 GCA_963169535.1 Bacteroidota bacterium
CCTTCGGGGGCAGCCGCGTGCAGATCGGTGGTCCCACGGGTGCCTTTATCGTGATCGTCTACGCCATCGTGCAGAAGCATGGCGTGGAAGGGCTCACCATCGCCACCTTCCTGGCGGGCTTCATCATCCTGCTCATGGGGCTGCTCCGGTTCGGCGGCCTGCTGAAGTACTTCCCGCACACCATCATCGTGGGCTTCACGTCGGGGATCGCGGTGATCATCTTCTCCGCGCAGGTGAACGACTTCCTCGGCCTGGGCCTGGAGAACGTGCCGTCCGGCTTCGTGGACAAATGGGCGCTGTACTTCCGCTCGGCCACCGCGATCCATCCGCTGTCCGCGGCCATCGCCATCGGGACGGTGCTGGTCACGGCGCTGCTGCCACGCATCACGAAGAAGGTCCCCGGCTCCTTTGTGGCGATCATCCTAGCCACGTTGGCCGTGCGCCTGCTGCACCTGCCGGTGGAGACCATCGGCACGCGCTTCGGAGCGATCCCCTCCACCCTGCCCATGCCGCAGCTCTATGCCGTGGACCTCGCGACCATCAAGGACCTGCTGCAGCCGGCCTTGGCGATCGCGCTGCTCGGCGGGATCGAATCGCTGCTTTCCGCCGTGGTGTCCGATGGCATGATCGGCGGGCAGCACCGCAGCAACATGGAGCTGGTGGCACAGGGCGGCGCCAATGTGCTCTCGGCCATGTTCGGCGGCATCCCGGCCACGGGTGCGATTGCCCGCACGGCCACCAACGTGCGCTGCGGCGGCCGCACCCCGATGGCGGGCATGGTGCACGCGCTCACCCTGCTGTTGATCATGCTGGTGGCGGCGCCGCTGGCCGAACACATCCCCATGGCGTGCCTGGCGGGCATCCTCGTGGTGGTGGCGTGGAACATGAGCGAACTCCACGCCTTCATCACGGTGTTCAAGACCAACCGGTACGACCGTGTGGTACTGCTCACCACCTTCCTGCTCACGGTGATCTTCGACCTGGTGATCGCCATCGAGATCGGCATGGTGATGGCCGCCTTCCTGTTCATGAAGCGCATGGCGGATTCCGTGCAGATGGACGCCCTGCTGGCCGATCGCGCGGAGGGTGATGCGCAGGACAGCGAGCGCGGGAGGATCCCCAAGGACGTGCTGGTGTACGAGGTGAACGGGCCGCTCTTCTTCGGTGCCGCGCAGACCTTCGCCTCCACCTTGCGCACCATCGGCACCGGCCACCGCGTGCTGATCCTGAAGATGCGCAACGTGCCCCTGATCGACGCCACCGGCCTGCACCGCGTGCGCGACATCGTGGACACCATGAAGCGCCGCCATGTGCGGGTGCACTTCGTAGGGCTCAACGCACAGGTGTCCGCCGATCTGCGTGAGGCCGGCATCGCGGACAACGACGTGCTCTTCGCTACGCTGGAGGAAGCGATCCAGGCAGCGGAACAGGTGCGGAAAGTCGCGACGCACTGAGTTCGACGCATTCCAACGGGCTCGCGCTACCCCAACGGAAAAGCCCTCACCCGTCCGTACCGCTCCCCCGGTTTCAACACGCGCTTGAGCAGCACCAGTTCTTCCACGCGCTCGGCGCTGGCAAGCTCGTGCGGTACGAGCATCTCCCACGCCTTCTCGAACTGCGCGGGCTTAAGACCGGCTGCGACGGTGAGGTGCGGATGATCCGTCTCGCGGAGCGCCGGGCTCAACGCCTCATGCTGACGCAACGCAGCAACGACGGGTGCGCGCACCGCCGCGATGGCCTCCTTCTCCACCGGATCGATGTAGATGGTGCGCCGGTCGGGGAAGTGCGTGATGCCACGATAGTGCAACGCGAACTCCCGTTGACCGAGGATACTGGTCTCCACAGCACGAATGATGTCGGCCTCGTGTTCATCGGGCAGGTCGAGGAAGCACAGGGTGACGTGTGGTGGCGTGTGCCGTCCGCTGAAGGAGCCGATGCGGGCGTGGAGCAGTTCGCGCAAGCGGTCCACCTCGGCTGAAAGTTCCGGTGAAGGCAGAATGGTGAGGAGGAAACGGTGGAGCATGGTTCAGGGGACCGGATATCCGTGAATATCCGCAAATAGCCGGAACGTATCCGCAAACCGGGATGCCGCGTGAGGGGCAGCAGCGGCGGCCTGCCGATGGAACGCCCCTGCGGACACGTGCAGCGAGGAGGCCGCGAGGAACGAGCGGACCCCGGAGCGCCGTGGACGCCGGGCGGGCCGAGGCAGCCACAGCGGATGACCCGGCCCGTGCGCCAGCCCGCGCGCCGGAAGGGACACGCCCAAAACATGCTCCGCCAGGTTCTCGTCATTCTCACCTCCTTCTCCCTTCTCACCTCTCTCACCCTTCTCCCCACCCTCACCATTCTCCCCACCCTCACCATTCTCACGCCCCTCACCATTCTGCCGATTTTGAAAATTTGTTATGCGTGCATAACTTTATCCCGAACACCGCGTACCACATACCGTAAGAACCGTTCCTATCTACACGTCCATGAGCACCGCAACGAAAAAGGCCCTGCAGGGCGGCGAATTCCTGATCCGCGAAAGCGACCCGCAGGACATCTTCATTCCCGAGGAGTTCAACGAGGAACAGGGCATGATCGCGCAGACGGCGGTGGACTTCCTCGCACAGGAGGTGTGGCCGCACCTGGACCGCATTGACCAGCAGGAAGAAGGCTTGATGCCGAAGCTCCTGGAGAAAGCCGGTGAACTGGGCCTGCTGGGCATCAGCGTGCCCGAGGATTACGGCGGTTTCGGAAAGGACTTCGTGACCGGCATGCTGGTGACGGAGAAGACCGGCGCGGGCCACAGCTACAGTGTGGCGATGGCGGCGCACACGGGCATCGGCACACTGCCGATCCTCTACTACGGCAACGCGGAGCAGAAGGCGAAGTACATCCCCAAGCTGGCGAGCGGCGAATGGAAGGCGTGCTATTGCCTGACCGAGCCCGGCAGTGGCAGCGACGCGAACAGCGGCAAGACCAAGGCGGTGCTCACGCCCGACGGCAAGCACTACGTGATCAACGGCCAGAAGATGTGGATCACCAACGGCGGTTTCGCCGATGTGTTCACGGTGTTCGCGAAGATCGATAACGACGAGAACCTCAGCGCCTTCATCGTGGAGAAGGGGTTCGGTGGGATCACGCTGAACCCCGAGGAGCACAAGATGGGGATCAAGGGCAGCAGCACGCGGCAGGTGTTCTTCAACGACTGCAAGGTGCCGGTGGAGAACCTGCTGAGCGAGCGGGGCAACGGTTTCAAGATCGCGGTGAACATCCTGAACATAGGCCGGATCAAGCTGGCGGGCGCCACGCTGGGCGGGGCAAAAGCGGTGGTGGACCAGAGCGTGAAGTACGCCAACGAGCGCACGCAATTCGGCAAACCGATCAGTGCGTTCGGTGCGATCCGGCAGAAACTGGCCGACCAGGCCACCTATTGTTATGTGCTGGAGAGCACGCTGTACCGGTGTAGCCAGGACATGGAGAACGCCATTGAAGCGTTGGAGGCCGGCGGTGCCGACCACGCGAAGGCGCTGCTGAAGGGCGTGGAGCAATACGCCGCCGAGGCCGCGATCCTGAAGGTGGCGGGCAGCGAATGCCTGGACTACGTGGTGGACGAAGGCGTGCAGATCTACGGCGGCATGGGTTACAGCGCCGAGAGCCCCGTGGAGCGCGCCTACCGCGACAGCCGGATCAACCGGATCTTCGAGGGCACGAACGAGATCAACCGCATGCTCACGGTGGACATGCTGCTGAAGCGCGCGATGAAAGGTCAGCTGGACCTGATGGGCCCGGCGATGGCCGTATCGCAGGAGCTGATGGGCATTCCCGAAATGCCGGAGCCTGACGAATCGCTCCTCGCCGATGAGAAGCGCATGGTGGCGAACTTCAAGAAGGCCGTGCTGATGGCCGCCGGTGGCGCGGCGCAGAAGCTGGGCCTGGAACTGGCCAAGCACCAGGAGACGCTGATGCATATCGCGGACATGGTGATCGACACCTATCTCGCGGAGAGTGTGCTGTTGCGGACGTTGAAACTGGCGCAAATGCGGGGTGTGAACGGTGAGAATGGTGAGGGTGGTGATAACATGAAGGAGCAGATCGCCATGTGCCAGCTGTACATCCATGAGGCCGCGGACCGGATCCACAAGTACGCCAAGGAGGCCGTGAACAACTTCGCCGAAGGCGATGAGCAACGTGCGATGCTGATGGGCGCCAAGCGCTACAGCAAGAACACGCCGATCAACACGGCCGAGCTGCGGAAAATGATCGCGAAGAAGATGATCGCGGCGGGGAAGTACTGCTACTGAGCGTGCACCTACTGAGACGACATGAAAGAACCGGGCGATCCAATGGTGAAAAGGTGAAAGGGTGAAAGGGTGAAAAACGTGAGAAGGTGAAATGCCTCGTACCCTTTCACGCTTTCACCCCAGTGGTCCAGATCGCTGAGCTCGGCCGGATCTTCATCACCGGCTCAGTAAGCGTAGCGTACACGGGGTGTCGCTTATTGCCAGGTGGGATCCTTCGGTACATGGCGCAGATTCAGGCAGGTCCAGTTGCCGCCGAGGTGAACGTTCCTGAAGTGTTCGGCGATGACCAGTGACGTGTTCATGGCACCGAATGACGAGGTCCCGGGAATGCTGACGAACATCAGCTACACCCCGTTCCGCGCCACTACCTTCATGCCATGGAAGCGACACTGTTCTACAAGGAACTCGGACGGCTGCTCTATGCCATCGCCGCAGCGGACGGCCGGGTGAGCAACAAGGAGATCGACACGTTGAAGTGGGTGGTGAAGGACCTCCTCGTGCCGGTGGAAGCTGGCACGGATCATCATGGCACGGACACCGCCTTCATCACCGAGTTTGAGTTCGACACACTGCTGGACCGCGGCATGTCCGCCGACGATGCCTACGCCTCGTTCCGCGCATACATCGCCCAGCACCGCTACCACCTGAACAAGGAGCGCCGCGAGCTGATCTACACCTGCGCCGATGCGGTGGCCAATGCCATGCATGGGGTGAGCGCGAAGGAACTGCCCTTGCTGATCGACCTGCACAGGACCTTGGGTTAGGCAAGCCGGGGCCGGGTACCACCAGGTCATCGCGTCATTGATCCACACTCCAGCCAACGGCACGGGATCGCGGCATGATGCACGGTCGATGCGCCGTAGGCGGAGGTGCGCTGGCAGGTGGGCGGTGGGCGCCCATTGCACACGTGCAGGATCGGGAGGTCCTTTGCATGTACGTGGTCATCGCCATACGATCCAAGCCACTCCACGGACGCGTAGAGGCACGCTATCCGGGAGCACCACGCAGGGCGACCCGGCCTGAGCCAGGCAGCGAACAACGTGGATCAGGTGTCTTATCTTCAACGAGCGCAAAGCCCCCCCACCGACCACCTGCCACCATGGAACGCACAGCCCTCCACCTGCTCCAATGCCTTCTACTGGCCATATTCACAGCCATACCGGGACCATCCGATGCACAGGTCTTCATTTCAAGCCTTGCCGAAAGGCAGGCCTTGAACACGTTGATCCCGGGGATCGTGGACCAGGCTGGCATCATGGACACGACGAACCAGGCCATTGGCCAAGTGGATTCCGTTACGATCAACCTCCAAATAGGTCTCACCGAGAGCCAGGCGGGTGACACCGTGGATTTTCGTGGCTTGAGGTATCTCGACTCCCTGCGATACCTCGACCTCCAGTTGAACCAGGAATGGCACATCCCTGCTATTCATTTTCATGGCTTCCCTTCTGGTCTGCGGGCGCTTTCCCTGGATGAATGGGGAGGCTTGAACAACCCATTGCACCTGAACGACCTTCCTGCAGGCCTGAAGTTACTTACAGTGCACTCCTATGACGAGTTAGCGAGGCCCATCCGGATCGGCGCCATGCCCGATAGCTTGGTAAGGATGGACATCATGGCGGATGGGATCGTTTGGGATGGCACGCCGTACATCCATAGGCTCAACTTCTCCTGGAACGGATTTACTGGATTGATCTTCCCGACCGCGGTGGTGGATAGCATGGGGATCTTCTATGACAACTACATGGGCAGCCTGGACTTGTCCCAAGTCGAAGCCCACCAACTCACCATCATATCCGGAGTCTACTCAACCGAAGCAAATTTTGAGGCATGGCCAATGGGTATGTCCACGCTACTCATCGAAGGTCCCATGTGGCATTCCGCACCCTGTTTCCCTTGGTTTCCGGATGGACTGACCAGTTTCAACTACTCAGGCCCAGGAGTAGATCGCGAGCTTTGCTTGCCCAACTGGCCTTCCTCGTTGGTGCACTGTATACTGGGCTTCCAGCAAGCCTATCCCGACGATGTCACCTATTGCTCGGTGCTCAACAGCACCTGCCCCGGTTCTAACCCCGGCATTTCGGGACGGGTGTTCATGGATGTCAACGCGGACGGGCAATACACCCCTGGTGAACCGCCGTTACCCCAAGCCACCCTCTTGATCCAGCCCAACGGACATGTGGTGGGTATTGAAGCCGATGGCACCTGGGAAGTGGGTGTGCTGCCCGGCAATTACAC
Source organism: Bacteroidota bacterium (assembly GCA_963169535.1). Lineage (GTDB taxonomy): Bacteria > Bacteroidota > Bacteroidia > Flavobacteriales_F > PHOS-HE28 > PHOS-HE28. Next base: position 6,528 of record CAUJED010000161.1, read on the forward strand.
GATCACCCCCAGCAGCGGCTACCCTTACTATCAATCCTTCCAACCCGCCTCGCACACCGCGAACCTCCCGGAGTTGGGTGAGCTGGACACGCTCAACGACTTCGCCGTCACGCTCGAGCCCAACATCCAAGACCTACAAGCCAGGATCCACGCCGATCCCGCCCGACCCGGCTTCAACGATCGCCTATACCTCTCCTGTCGCAACTACGGCACCGTGCCGATGCCCGCCCAACTGGTGTTGAATTACGATTCGGACCAAAGCTGGGTGGGGAGCTCCATCCCCCCCGATACCCACACCGGGAATACGGCCACTTGGAACCTGGACACGTTGGGGCTGGGGCGAACCATGCAACTGACCGTGGACCTGTTCACGGATGCCACCGTACCGCTTGGCACTCCCATCAACCACCAGTTGTCCGCCTTTCCCGTTTCCAGCGACGAAACACCCAGCGACAATGTGGTCCACGTGAACGACAACGTGGTCGGCAGTTTCGACCCGAACGACAAGTTGGTGGACCCGCCTGCCATGACCCCGAACGACGCCCAGGCCGGCGACAACCCCATCACCTACACCATCCGTTTCCAGAACACCGGAACCTACCTCGCCGAGCGCGTGGTGATCGTGGACACCCTACCCGAAGGGCTGCAGCCGCAGAGCATCGAATTCCTCAGCAGCAGCCACACCTGCCACTGGTATGTGCGCGATGGCGTACTGCACTTCATCCACGCGAACATCAACCTGCCCGACAGCACGAGTGATGAACCCGGCAGCCACGGCTACGTCCAATTCCGGATCCTACCCGACACCGATCTGCAGGACGGTGCCGAGGTGACGAACATCGCACACATCGTCTTCGACTTCAACGCGCCGATCGTCACCCCCCCGGCGATCTTCCGCGTGAACGTGGCCGCGCACATGGACGAAGCCAGCGCACCGTCCGTCCGGATCCATCCGAATCCGGTCCGGGATAGGCTGTGGGTGTTGCTCCCCGACATGCACCACGATATGCCATACACCGTACAAGACCTCTCCGGCCGCCTGGTGCTGCGCGGGCGCGCGACCCGCAACGATGCCGTGGACGTGAGTGCGCTACAACCTGGCCCGTACATGCTCTCGGTGATCGGCAACGCGGGTGTGCGCACCAGCCGGTTCGTGAAGATCCAGTGACCCCGGATGCGTCCCCTCCTGCCCCTGCTGCTGGTCCTCGGCACCGCACTACACGCCCAGGTCTGGCAACAGCTTCCCGACTTCCCCGGCACGGCGCGGGATGATGCCGCAGCGTTCAGCATCGGCAACAGGATCCACGTGGGTACCGGCATGGAGGTGGGCTGGGGTCTGACCAACGATTGGTGGTGCTTCGACACGCAGGCCGGCACCTGGCAAGCCATGGCGAGCATGCCCGCCACGCCGCGCCAGTACTGCGCGGCGTTCACGGTGAACGGTGTGGGATACGTGTTCGGCGGTGTGGATGCGAACGGCGCGTTGGCGGAGCTGTGGGCCTACGATCCACAGAGCGACCAATGGCAGCAGAAGAGTTCCATGCCTGCTGAGGCACGCTACGCCGCCACCGCGGTGGAAGGTTGGGGCTACGGCATCGTGGCCACGGGGATGCTGGCCAGCGGCGTACCGACCAAGGAAGCCTGGAAGTACCATCCGGCCACCGACACGTGGGAGCGGATCGCTCCCGTACCCGGCCCTTCGCGCCATCGCGCCACGGCCCTTCAGGATGGCGGCGGGATGCTGATCGTAGGTGGAGCGGATTCCACCGGCACAGCGCTCAGCGATGCCTGGAGCTATCCCGTCTGGTTCGAGACCGGGCAGTACCATACCGGTACACCACTGCCCGCACCGCGTTACGGCATGAAAGGTGGCACCCACACCGTGATGACCTTGGTGGGTGGCGCCGACGGTGACACCACCTTCCACGCCGACACGTGGAACGGATCCACCGGTTCCTGGTCAGCGCTTCCGCCGTTCCCGGGCGGGCCACGGCGTGGTGGCGTGGGTGCAGGCATCGATGCACCCGACAGTTGGACCAACACCTTCTTCTTCGGCCTCGGCCTGGGTCAGGACTTCACGCGACGCAAGGACTGGTGGCGGCTGGACTTCCCCGTTGGGATCCACGAAGCAGGACAAGGCCTGATGGAGCTGTACCCCAACCCTACGAGCGGCAGCGTGACGGTGAGCTGGCCGGGATCCTGGCCGAACGCGCGTGTCACCATCCGGGATGCCACGGGCCGGTCGGTGGGTGAGCAGCAGGTGGACAAGGGCTCGCCCATCGCTGTTGAACACCTGGCGCCCGGCCGCTATATGTTCGTTGCGCACCACGGACCCTTGCGCCTGCACGGATCGCTGACCAAACTACCCTGATGCCATTCCTCGACCCCGCGTTGGAGCGCTACGCCGAAGCGAACACCGCACCCGAGCCCGACCACTTGCGCGAACTCGCCGCGGAAACACAGGCCACCACCGACCTGCCCAACATGCTCAGCGGACACGTGCAAGGGCGATTCCTCAGCCTGCTCAGCCACCTCGTGCGCCCCACACTGGCCCTGGAGATCGGCACGTTCACGGGCTACAGCGCGTTGTGCCTCGCCGAAGGCCTGGCCCCCGATGGCATCTTGCACACCATCGACATCTTCAACCCCGTGGCCGCCATGGCCGACCGTTACTTCCGGAAGGCCGGGTACACCCATCGTATCCGGCAGCACATCGCACCGGCGTTGGACGTGATCCCGCGCATCGAAGGGCGGTTCGACCTGGTCTTCATCGATGCGGACAAATCGAACTACATCCGCTACCTCGACCTGGTGATCGATCGCATGAACACCGGTGGGCTGATCATCGCGGACAACGTGTTATGGAACGGCAAGGTGCTCGCCGAAGCCCCGGCTCACGACGGTGATACCCGCGGGCTCGCGGCCTATGCACGAAGAGTGAGCACCGACGAACGGCTGCAAAGCGTGCTGCTGCCCCTGCGCGATGGGCTGCTGGTGAGCCGGAGGAAGTGAGCGCCACGGCTATCTTGCGGCCATGCTCGTGGACCTGCGTTCCGACACCGTTACGCGCCCAACGCCCGGCATGCGTGCCGCCATGGCCGCCGCCGAAGTGGGCGACGATGTCTTCGGCGAAGACCCCACGGTCGCGGCCCTGGAAGCGCGCCTCGCCCTGCTCTTCGGCAAAGAGGCGGGGCTGTTCTGCTCCAGCGGCACCATGACCAACCAGATCGCGTTGAACCTGCACACGCGTCCGGGAGACGAGGTGATCTGCGAGGAGGGCGCGCACATCTACCGCTACGAGGGCGGGGGCCTGATGGCGAACAGCGGGGTCAGTGTCCGGTTCGTCGCGGCCGATCGTGGCCGGTTCACCGCGGAACAAGTGGCCGGAGCCATCAACGACCCCGACAACCCGCACCTGGCCCGCACGCGGCTGGTGAACGTGGAGAACACGAGCAACCGCGGAGGCGGCAGCGTGTGGGCCCTGAGCGAGGTGGAACGGATCCGCGCGGTATGCGTCAAGCACGACCTGGCCCTACACCTCGATGGTGCCCGCATCTTCAATGCGATGGCCGCCGATGACCACCGTCCGGCGGAATGGGGTGCGGTCTTCGACACGATCTCGATCTGCCTGAGCAAAGGCCTGGGCGCCCCCGTGGGCAGTGTGCTCGTCGGCAACAAGGCATCGATCCACGAAGCGCGCCGGGTCCGGAAAAGATGGGGCGGTGGCATGCGGCAGGCGGGGATCATCGCCGCGGCCGGGCTGTATGCCCTGGACCACCACGTGGAGCGCCTGGCCACGGACCACGCCCATGCCTCCGCGTTGGCGGCCGGGCTCGAAGCCCGATCCTACGTACAGCACGTGATGCCCGTGGAGACCAATATCGTGGTGGCCACCCTGTGTCGTGCGGAAGACCTGGACGGCTTCTTGCAGCATCTGCAGCGGCATCAGGTCCGGGCCATGGCCTTCGGTCCGGGCATGGTGCGCATGGTAACGCACCTCGATGTGGATGCAGCGGGCGTGGAACAAGCGTTGAAGGCCATAGCTTCGTTCGCCCCATGACCACCACGCCACGATCCGGGAACCGCCAGTTCGTCTACATCGCATGCGTGCTGGCGCTGGCCGCAGGGGCCATCATCTGGGGCTTCCGCAAGGTAGAACAGCGCCGGATGGAGTTGAGCGAGCTGGCCCTGATGAACGTTCAGCAGATGGTGCAGGTGCGGCTGGATTGTTTCTTCAAGGAGCTGGTGGAAGACCTGCGCGAAGAAGCCGCTGCGGTGGACCTTCCGGACTCCGCACTGCTCTACGAACGCTGGTTCCCGCTGCTCGACTCGCACTGGCCGATCATGGCGATCCGCCTGGCCGACGAAACGGGGAACGAGCTTGCCATGCTGCGGAACGGGACCGAATACATCCTGAGCCGGGTGGCCACCGGTTCGAAGGACGGACCGCCCATCCGTGTGGCGTACGCGGGCGAACGTGGGCATCCGATGACCCGCGGGCCTTGGCTGCACGACCAGGACCACGACCCGCGCGAGCGCGTCTGGTTCAGCAAGGCCCTTGAGGATACACGGAACGAGCCGATATGGACCTTGAACGCCGTGGATCCCCTGCGCACGCCGCTGCTGCAACTGTCCTACCTGATCCGCGCGCACCGACCCACCGAACCGTATCGGATCATCCAATTCACCGTGGATGTAACGCGCAGTCCCTGGTTGGATACGCATCGGAGCTCGGACCTCAGGCCCGGCATGTTGCTGGTGAACGACCAAGGAAGCTCCCTGCTGCACATGGACACCACCAGCGACCAACACGGGATCGTGGCGGACGAACGCGCTGCCCTGGCGGCTTGGCTCGCCCACAAGACGAGCGGACCGTTCACCATTCAGGTCAACGGCGAAAGCCGACTGGCCCAGGTGCGCGAATACATGCTCCACGGCCAGCCCTTGCTCCTCGGCGTGGTGATCGACCCGGCGGGACTGTCGCCGTGGTTGGGTCCGGAACGCACCGCATTGGTCATCGCTGCGATCCTGCTCACAGCCTTGACCGCTCTGCTCCTCTGGGCGTGGAACCGCAAACGACTCTCCGACGAGCGGATCCGGAAACAAGCCAAACGCAACCGATCACAGGAGTTGAAACTGGCCAAGGCCCTGGGCGAACGCGAAGTGCTGAACCGGGAGGTGCACCACCGGGTGAAGAACAACCTCCAGGTGGTGAGCAGCCTGCTGAACCTGCAGGCCACCCGGCTGGACGATGATGCGGTGAAGGCCGAATTCCTCCGGGGCAAGCGCCGGATCGACACCATCGCCTTGGTGCACCACAAGCTCTATGACCTGAGCGACCTGCGCAACGTGGACCTGAGCCGGTTCTTCCAAGGCCTGGTGAAAGCCCTTGCCGACCTGTACGCTCCACAGAGCAAGGCGGTGAGCCACGAGATCGACACCGATGGCATCAAGGCCGATCAGGACACGGCCATCGAACTGGGCATCATCCTGTGCGAATTGGTGGGCAACACCTACCAACATGCCTTCCCGTACGCCACCGGTGGGCATGTGGAGATCAAAGTGCGGGCCGTGGACGGCGACCTTCACCGCCTCACGGTGAAGGACAATGGCCGGGGCCTTACCGAAGGATCCAACCAGGGCGCGGGAAAACTCGGCCTGGAGATCGTCGAGGCCCTGAGCGATCAGTTGGATGGTTCGTTCCACATCCAGACCGACCCCGGGGTGCAGTTCGAGGTGCTCTTCCGCATGCAGCGATCGTCGGCCGTGTTGATCACGGAGCACGGCAGCGAGCCGTTGGAATGACCGCCGGCACGGCCGCTGGCCACCTCCCCTACCGGATCCACTCCACCTCCACGCGACGTTCGCTCGGATCACGGCGCAGGCTCCGGCTGTCGCCGTAGAAATTGACCATGAGCCGGTCGCCGTGGATGCCGCGTTGCAACAGGTAGTTCCGTACGGCACGGGCCCGCTGTTCGCTCAGCCGCAGGTTGATCGCGGGATCGCCGCTCCGATCGCTATACCCGGTGATCAACACCCTATGTTCCGGTACACGCGCGAGCTGTTCGAACACCTCGTTGAGCAACACCCGGTGTTCGGCATCGAGCCGTACGGATCCCCGTTGGAACCGCACCGTGATGTTCTGCCCGACCAGGTCGCTGAGGTCCGCAGCGGGGTTCTCCGGGGCGCGGGTCCCAAGGCCTTCGCGCACCTCGAGCTCCAATCCGGTCAACCGGTCCTCGATATCCTCCATCCGATCGCGGATGCTCCAGAGCTCCTTCCGTTGATCCATGCGGTCGATCCGGTCGTTGATCGCATCGAGCTCGGCCTTGAGCCATCGATCGCGCTTGCGGATCCGGGTCGGCACGACCTCTGGCGTATCGCTCGGCGGGGCGTTCACGGTCGCGGTCATTCCCTCCACCAGGCGGGATGCCAGCTCCGGATCAATGCCACCATGGCCGGTATCGGCCAGTTGCAGATCCAAGGCACAGAGGTAGTTCTCTTCGTCGAACACGGTTCCGCAGGTGGAGTTGATCAGGACTTGGGAACGCGCGTCCGACCCCACCTCTCCGAACACCGACACCGCAGCCAACGGCAAAAGGTCCGCACGCAGCTGCCGCTCGAGCTCTTCGCGTTGTGTACGTACGTAGTAGTAGATGGCCAGGTACTTATCCTGCTCCTCGCCGGCATCCACGCCATAACGCGCCTGGCTCCAATCGATATGGGTGAGACGGGATAGCTGCACACGTGTGGACTCGCTCAACCCGGTGAACCCGGTCGATGCGCCAAGGTCCTTCTCCGCCGCGCGCACCATGGCATCGATCTCGGCCACGAGCTGTGCGATGGGTACGTCGCAAACCACCCCCTGTCGGGTGAATCGGACCCGTGGGTCGAGGTATGCGCCGATGGCGGCCTCCAGCAGACGATCCAGGCGCAGGTCCGACACCCCATCGGGCTGGGCAGTGCGTTGGATGCGGAACTGGGTGGCCGGTCCGGCAACGCTCCGCCATACCGCCTGGAACAAAGGCGCGGGGGCCGTGGGATCGTCCGAGCGCCCCTCCACGATCACATCCCCATCCACGCTTTCACCCACCAGCCGCAGCGGTGATTGCGCCGCCACCTCAAGGGTGAGCACCGCGAAGAACAGCGAGTACAGGAGGGAACGGCCCATGTTACAAGGCACGAAGCTACCGGGCTGTCCAAGGCCGGTCCAGCGGAAATGGCGAAAAGATCTCAACGATCCAACTCCGGCGCCCGACACGATCGCGTACAGCGGTCCGAGGCCCAGCGCTCCGCCTCGGGGCGCGACCCGAAGACCTGGAACGGGAACGCCGGTCGTTCCATGTATTTGAACAGTTCCGCTTGCTTCCGCCCGGGAAGGTCCAGAGCCAGCACGGCCACCGGATGGCCCTGTTCGCCACACACACGGCGCAGCAACGCGCGGGCCTCGTCGGCGACCACCGCTTGGGCATTGAACTCCATCACCACGGGGGCGCGTCCGCTCCGATCCAGCGCGGCCACCAGCCGGATGAACTCCTTCATATGGCGGGTATCGACCCGTGCACCGGGTGCAAGCACGAAATGAAGCATACCCTCCTCCCGCCACAACTCGAACGGCTGCTCAAATGGCGAGTGCCCCGGCTCTTGCATGGCGCAACCTACTTCATATTCCACACCCATCCTCCCACCTTGGGGATGGATCATCCACAAGGTTCTCCACCATGGTCATCGCAACACCTCCGGTATGGGATCGCCGATGGCGGCATCGGGCAAGGCGCAGCCCACGATCATGGCGATGGTGGGCGCCACATCGGTGATGGAGACACGGCGCACCACCTCCACATGCTTCACCCCGGCACCTACCATGAGCAGGGGCACGTTGGTGTCGTAGTTCCACGGCGATCCATGATCCGTGCCGCGCTGGTTCGCATTGGCGTACGCCGCCAGGTGCGATGGGCGCATCACATAACACACGTCGCCGCTACGCATGGGCATGAAACCACGTTGGATGCTACGCCGCAAGCCGGAAGCATGGGTATCACGGGCTAGATCGGCCGCGGTGATCGCGTCGGCCACCTGGGGGTGCTTCAGGAGTTCGTCGGCCGCGGCGCGTTGCACCACCACCGGATCGAGGCCCCGTGCTGCGATGAGCGAATCGTTCAGGAAGAGTTGTTCCTTCAGGCGCTTGCGCACCCAATGCCCGGCCCCGAACCTACGGGACAGGCCCGCCTCCACCTGATCCACGAGGGTTTTCACCTCGACGTATCCGGCACTGGCTTTCTGGTCGCGCAGGTAGGCCGGCACATCCACCACCGCATGATCAGCGGTGAGGAACAAGGTGTACTGTCCCTTCCCCACATTGGCATCCAACGCGTTCATCAACCGCTCGAGCTCGCGATCCAGGCGGAGGTACATATCCTCCAGCTCCAGGGAACGCGGCCCCATCTCGTGACCGAGCTCGTCGGGGGCACTGTAGCTGATGGCGAGCAGATCGGTCACTTGGTCGCGGCCCATCGCTTCACCCTCCAACGCTGCGAGGGCCATGTCCGTGGTGTAGGTGTTACTGGCGGGAATGAACCGAAGCAACACGGTGCTGCGGCCCGATGCCTCATACAGGGCCTTCACGTCCATGGGCAGGGTGGCCTTGGCCGATCCGGCGAGCGGCTCCTCATACGGGTTGTCGTCGGGCAGTGGGGTATGGTACCGATCGCGCGGAAGCAGCAGGTCCCACGGTTCGCTGAGGTACTTCCGGGCGAGGCCCCTTGCGTTGAAGGTCTTCACCCAATCGGGCAGTTCCTTCATGTACCAGGTGCTGGTGGCGAACTGGCCATCGGTGCCTTCGAAGAACCAATAGGCGGCATCGCCGGTGCGGCCGATGGGCAGGATGGCCCCTCGGTCCTTCATGGCCACACCGATGGTCTTGGAGCGCCCTTCGGTACGTCGTTCCAGCTCATCGGTGATGGTGCCACTGAGCAGGTTCAACGGCGATCGTTGCCCCTTGTGGCCGGTGCCCCCCACCCCGGAGACCGCATCATCCTGGACGCAGTAGAGCCCACCACCGGTGGCGCGCACGTACATATCGTTGGCCACGATGCCGTGGTGCATGGGCGTGGTACCCGTATACACGCTGGCGTGACCTGGTGCGGTATGCGTTGGCGCGTAGTCGTAGTGGGTATTACGCATGAACGCCCCTTCGCGCACCATCCGCTTGAACCCACCATCGCCGAGGTTGTCCCAAAAACGGTAGATGTAATCCACGCGCATCTGATCCACTACGATGCCGACGACGAGCTTCGGTGGGGTGGACCAGGTGGGTGCATGGTACGAGGCCGCGACCGTCCCAGCCTTCGACTGCCCGAAGGCGATGATCCGCAGGAACAAGAACGCCCCGCATAAGAGGTGTTTCATCGGTATCGCGCGAAATGGAAAGCCACAAGAGGTGTACCTCACGTTGGTCGAAGAAGAAGGTTCATGTGCAGCGACCCATGGCCGCGTGGAAAGGACAGGAACGCTCATCCGATATGGAACTGATGTCGAGGTTGATGGTCCGTACATACCGATCGCGACGAGGTCTGGGTGCAACGACGCGATCGGGTCATGCCGAGGCTCTGGAGAAATGTTGGTGAACGCGTCGGAACAGCACGGCGAAGATCGCGCCGATGCCCGCCCCGTACAATGCACCGACGAGCACATCACCGGGATAGTGAACACCCAGGTAAACGCGGCTGTAGGCCACGAGGGATGCCCACGCCAGTAAGGCCGGGAGGGCCCAACGCGGTCTGCCACCGAGCACCCCGATCATGAACAAGGCAATGGCGAAGTGGTTGCTGGCGTGGGAAGAGACGAAGCCGAAACGGCCGCCGCAGCCTTCCTTCACCAGATGGACCATGCCTTGCAACGTGGGCTCGTGGCACGGGCGAAGCCGTTGTACGGTCTCCTTGAACAGGATCACGGAACCCTTGTCGCTGCACAGGATCATAAGGCCCAGCACCGGAATGGCCCACCAGAGGCCACGTCGATCGAAGCGGCGTTGAATGAGGAAGAGGAAGACGAGGTAGAGCGGGAACCAGGTGAGCATCTCGCTCACCAACAGCATCGGCCCATCGGCCCATGGTGCATGCCATCCGTTGATCGCCAGGAAGGCCGCACGGTCCAGGGCTTCGAGGGTCTCCATCGCCGATCAATCCACACGGTCGGCGGGGAAGCTGCCGTGGAGTTTCTTCCAGAGCTTGTCCTTCAGCATGTCCAAGCCGATGTTCGCCACGCTGCTGATGAACACATGGTCCACCCCGCGCGGCAGTTCCTTCTCCAGCTGCCGCATCATCTCCGTATCCAGCATGTCGCACTTGGTGATGGCCAGCAGCCGGTCCTTGTCCAACAGGTCGGGAGAATACTGGTCCAACTCGTTCAGGAGGATCCTGTAGTCCTTGGCCACATCGGTGCTATCGGCGGGGATCATGAAGAGAAGCACGCTGTTGCGTTCGATATGGCGCAGGAAACGCAGCCCCAATCCCTTGCCTTCGGAGGCCCCCTCGATGATCCCGGGGATGTCGGCCATCACGAAGCTCTTGTGATCGCGATAAGGCACGATGCCCAGGTTGGGGGTGAGCGTGGTGAAAGCGTAATCGGCGATCTTGGGTTTGGCGGCGGTGATCACGCTGAGCAGGGTGCTCTTACCGGCATTGGGGAAGCCCACCAGGCCCACATCGGCCAACACCTTCAACTCCATCACCACCCACTTCTCGATACCGGGTTCGCCCGGCTGGGCATACCGCGGGGTCTGATTGGTGCTGGACTTGAAGTGCTGGTTCCCCAAGCCACCACGTCCGCCGCTGAAAAGCACCTTCTCCTCGCCATCGTTGATCACCTCACAGAGCACTTCGCCGGTCTCATCGTCCTTCACCACGGTACCCAACGGCACCTCGATCACTTGGTCCTTGCCACTGCGACCGCTGCTCTGGTTGCTACCGCCCACCTCGCCGTCCTCGGCGATCACGTGTTTGGTATAGCGCAGGTGCAGCAGGGTCCAAAGCTGGGCGTTGCCCCGTAGGATGATGTGTCCACCACGCCCGCCGTCGCCCCCATCGGGTCCGCCCTTGGGCATGTACTTCTCACGCCGCAGGTGGCTGCTTCCCTTGCCTCCCTTCCCGGAACGGCATTCGATACGGATGTGGTCGATGAAATTCATACCGGTGGCAAAGGTGGTGAATGGCGGGCGGATGGGCAGTTCGGGATCGGTGGGAGCGTCAGTGCATCCCCGCGGGCACGGCGCAAACAGCCGCACCTTATACCAATTCGCACTAAGGAGTAGGCCGATCTACTCGGTCTTTTTCCGCATGACTTCTCCGTCGTGATCGTTCCGTAGCCCATGCTACGCAACGACCCCGCCGTATCGTCCTGCGAAAAGAGCCCTTCGCATCTTTAGCCT
>CAUJED010000162.1:0-7392 GCA_963169535.1 Bacteroidota bacterium
GTTCTCGTCAAAGCGGGCATAGCCGGTGGTCCATTGTCCGGCATCGTTCTGAAAGCTCCAATTGCCACTGGCATAGAGGGTGCCATCGTAGCGCTCCAGGCAATGGGTCTGCGCTGCTCCTGGCGAAAGGCGATGCCCCAAACTATCCCAACGCTGGCCGTTCCACGCGGCGATGCTGGTGGCTTCCACGGAATCGTTCTCGTTGAAGATGTCCGGGAAGGGCCCTGCGCCTATCAAGCGGTCCAATACGCTATCCCCGTAAAGGAGTTGCACGTCGCCATGGACCTGAACTCCCCGGCCAATACCACGCCAATGCTGCGCGTCCAACGTAACAGGCACGAGGATGAAAGCCAAACAAAGCGTTCTCATGGCCGCAGGAGTTTGGCCGCGTAGTCGAGAGCTGTGATCTTTCGTGCGATCATTCATTCAGTCGATAACGAATGTAGGAATGCTCGCGCTCAGCACCTCGTCCCCATGGCCCTCCGGAAATCCGAAGTCGTAAAGGGGCGTCAAAGGCGTACAACGCTGCTCACCGTGCCCATGGAAGGCCAAGCTGGAGTTCGGGTGTTCCACTGCCTTACCGGCAAGCTGCCTTTTCATCGGCTCGTTGTATTCCCACAGTAGTACTTGGGGCCTGCTCGGTCGTTCCGCCTTTGAGCCGTTCCACCTTTTCCGTGAAGGTGATGGAGGACCGCACCATCCTCATGCCTGCGGAGGTGAGGACCCGTGGAAGGTCGCGAATGGGTGTCACTTCATGCTCAATTCCTTCACGTTCCCGTCCGGGGTGATCAACATGTACTTCATGATCTCCTTGATCTCTTTCTGCTTCTCCTTCTCCTTGAAAGCTTCGGGCAGCTGGCAGTACATGGTGAGGTTGTAGGTGTATTGCACCGGCGGCTCGGTGATCTCGGCGTGTAACACGATGTCGAAGTGTTGGTAGGGCACCTTGTTGTAGAACAGGGTGTTGCTCTTCTTCACATCGTTCACCACCTGCCCTTTCCGACGGCTGTTCAAGCTGGTCTGCGAACGGCTCTGGTAGGCGGTGTAGCGGTCCAGCGGGAAGTAGGCGCCGTTCTTCTCCGCGGCGGTGCGGTGGCTGTCCTTCACCTGCAAGCCCAGCTTCTCGAAGGCATCGAGCTTCTGTTGCAACAGCTTGGTGGCGAACAGGCGCAGGGTGTCGTAGCAGGCGCTCTGTTGATGCACGAAGAAGTCCACCTTTACCAGGTCGTAGATCTCCTCCTTCGCGGCGGCGGTCACGAGCTTGTCCAGGATGCGCGCATCGCGGAACTTCACATGGATGTTCTTCTGGATCTCGAAGCCGGCGGGCACTTCCTGGTAGGTGGTGCTGAAGAGCTTACGCGTGGTCTCGATCTCGTACACCGGTACGAAGGAGAGCATGTCCGCGAACACGTCGGCTTCCTTCACCCCCGCCTTTTCCACCCGTGCCGCGAACCCGTTGATGCGTTCGTTCATCAGGCTGTCGGCCTCTTCGGCGGTCTGCCCCAGTTGCGTGATGTGGAAGATGGCGAGGTAGCTGTCCGCTCGCATGTTCATCATGGCGTTCACCTCCAGCACCAGCATGTTGCCCTGCACCGTGGCTTTCACCGGCTGTTCGGCCTGCTGGAAGAAGATGCGGCTGTTCTGTTCGTACAGGAGGTTGCCCATGGCCTGGGGTCGGGCCACGGTGGCGAGGAGCAGGGTGGGAGCAAGGAGAAGCGCGCGGGTCAGGATGTGCATGATCGGTGTTTTGGCGATCGGTACACGCCACACACCATCGCGTTCATTCCGAGCTATCCGTGATAGACCCGCGACGCCACGATCATCCCTTCGCGGATCTCGAGCACCTCGCCTACGCGCAGGTCCTCCTCGCCCTGCACATGCCGGATGTATTCCATGAAGACCAGCTCGTCATCGGCGGTGAGCCGCACCACTTCGTAGCGCAGGGAGGGAAGGCGGTCGAAGGCATCGCGCCACCACGCTCGCAGGGCGGCCTTCCCCGTGATCAGCCCGTTCGTCTCCGGTTGGCGCACTTTCAATTTCGGGCTGTAGTGTTGTGCATCATCCGCATACAGCGCCAGCAAGGCTTCGAGGTCGTGCGCGTTGAACGCGGCGAACCAGCGCTGGGCGATGCCTTTGTTGGCGGTGCTCATGCCGTGGGGGAGGGCCGCGGGGTGAGCCGGCGGGATCCTTCGTACAGGTCGTACTTCATGAAGCGGCAATCCAACGCACCGTTGAAGAGCTGGATGCGCGGCTTCGGGGTGAGCTTGATGTGCTTGGCGGCTTCGAGGTTCGAGGTGATCACCCACGCCTGCCAGCCGGCCCAGCGCTTCTTCAAGGTGTCGCCGATCATCTTGTAGAGCGCCTGGATGGCCTCAACCTCCGCCTCGGCCTCCGCGCCGCGATGGTCCATGCGTTCGCCGTAGGGCGGGTTGATGATGAGGGTCCCCGTGCCGGGCGGTGGCTCCAGCTCTTCGAAGGGCGTGTGCCGTACCGCGACCGTATCCTCCAGTTGCGCGCGGGCCACGTTCTGACGGGCCATTTCGAAGATGGCTTCGGATCGTTCACCGGCCACGATCACCGGTCGTTCCTCGCTGATGCGTTTCAGCAGCGCGTCGTGGATGGTGCCGTAGAGGTCCTCGTCGTAATCGTTCCACTGCTGGAAGCCGAAGCCCTTGCGGAACAGGCCCGGCGGGATGTTGCACGCGTACAGGCCGGCTTCGATGGCGATGGTGCCCGAGCCGCACATGGGGTCCACCAGGGGTTTGCGCGGGTCCCATCCGCTCAGCGCCACCATGCCGGCGGCCAGCACCTCGTTGATCGGGGCCGGGCCGGTCTCTGTGCGGTAGCCCCGTTCGTGCAGGGAGGTGCCGGAGCTGTCCAACGCTACCTGGCATTGGTCGCCGTGGATGTGGATCTGGATCCGCAGGGTGGGGGCGTCGGCATCCACCGAGGGCCGCTGGCCGAATCGTTCCCGGAACCGGTCCACGATGGCGTCCTTGGCCTTTTGCGTGGCGTACTGGGAATGGTCCAGATGGGGCGTGTTCAGCGTACTGCGAATGGCGAAGGTGTCCTGCGGGGTGATGAACTCCTCCCACGGGATCCGGTGGATCCCGCGATACAGGTCCTCGGCCGACCGCATGGCGAAAGCGTCGATCGGCACCAGGATGCGGATGGCGGTACGGATGCAGAGGTTGGCTTTGTACAGGAAGCCGAGATCGCCGAAGAAGCTCACCGCCCGGTTGTGCCGCTCGATGTCGCGAGCGCCCAATTTGAGCAGTTCGTTCCGGAGCACCTCTTCCAGTCCGAACTGGGTCTGGGCGATCATGCGGAAGGAGGACATGGTGGGGGCAGGTTGCAAGACCCGAGGATCAAGACCCAAGGTTCAAGGTGCGGTTCTCGCGCATCGGGACAGATCGAAGGAAGCGGTCCTTGCCATGATCCGACTCAATCCTTCGCCTTGAAGGCGCCGCTCTGCCAAGCTTGCAGGAACTGGGCCCAAGCGATGGGGTTGAACAGGTTGACAACCGGTGTTCCGCCCGAGTAGTACAGCTTGGTATGGTCCATCGCCATCTGGTACTGGAAGCTCTGGTAGGCATCCGGAGGCAGGTTCTCCATGCGCTGGATCATCTCCGCGGGCGAGAGGTTGCGCATGGCCAGCTGGTGGTCGTCGGCCGGTAGGCGCAGCGCCAGGAAGGCTTCGCGGAACTGCTCGCGCGAGGGCCAGGGGTACACGGTGTATTCCTTCAACGTGATGGTGTCGCGGCTCATCACGTGGATCATGGAATACTTGTTGTCCGTGAGGCTGTCGGGGATCACGTACTGGTTCCGCTGGAACCCCACCGCGCTGAAGAGGATCGTGTCGCCCTCCTGGGCCACGAAGCTGAAGTATCCGTACACGTCGCTCATGGTACCCCGGTAGGTGTCCTTCACCAGGATGTGGGTGAAGGGGATCGGCATCAAGCTATCGGTGACCACCACCCCGCTGAACTGGACCAGGTTGGGCTTGGGTGTGCCGGGTTGGGCGTAGGTACCGCCCGCCAACAACAGCGCCAGGAGAAGGATCAGGTTGCGCATCGCCCCAAAGGTACAGGCTCCGGGGTATCGGCTTCGGGACCGGGCCGGTCGCCTCCCCGGCTTCACATTTTTTGGAACGGGGTCGGGGGTTGTTCTTTTCCGCTGAAGTCCGGTAGTTTTGCTCAAACTGCTCAACTCCATGCGGCTATCGTTACTCACTCCTGCGCTGTTCCTCACTTCAGGCCTTTTCGCCCAGATCTCCATCGGAGAGGCCGACATGCCCAATGCCAACGACACCTTGCGCTACCGCACCACCCTGGCCACCGGCGTGGATGTGGCCTTCACCGGCGCCGGTGTCACCTGGGACATGCGTACCCTGCAACCCCTGTTGGAGCAGGCCGACACCACGGTGAGCGTCTCCGCCACACCCCTGCTGTACCAGTTGTTCTTCAACAATCCGTTCCTGTACCCACAGAACCGCGCCGACTATGGGGTGAAGGGCACGGACTTCAGCCTGATGGCCTTTTCGATGACCGATGTGTACGATTACCACCGGGCCGATGTGAACGGCTTCTTCAACGTGGGTTTCGGGGCCAATGTGAACGGGTTGCCTACCAGCGTGCGCCGCCAACCCACCGACCGGATCTTCGCTTTCCCCTTGGAGTTCGGCGCCACCGATGTGTCCAACAGCGCCTTCAACGTGTCCATCCCCGCCGTGCTGTACTTCGGACAGGACCAGGTGCGTACCACCGAGGTGGACGGCTGGGGCACCTTGATCCTTCCGGCCGATACCTTCGAGGTGCTGCGGGTGCGTAGCGTGCTGCAGCGCACCGATACCATCTACGTGAACCAACTGAGCATGGGGTTCCGCATGCCTGAGCCGGAGACCATCGAGTACAAGTGGATCGCCCTAGGCATGGGTAAGCCCGTGCTGGAGGTCACCACCATCGCGGGGGTGCCCACCGCGGCCGAGTTCTACTACGATCCGGAGGATATCATCACCAGCGTGGCCGGGACCGAAGCCCCCTCATTCCGCGTGTTCCCCAACCCGGCCGCACAGGAGTTGGTCGTTCCCGTAGAGGCCCGGAGCTTGATCCGCGTGTGCGATGTCGCCGGACGGGTGGTGTTGGAGCACCAAGCGATCGGAGGGCCACGGGCACGCCTCGACCTGTCGGGCCTTGCGCCTGGCACCTATGTGGTGGAGCGCATCGGCGAAGGCCGCACGGACAAGGCCACGGTGCTGGTGGTGCGTTGATCCGCTGGGGCTACGCCCGGCCCGGCCATGGCGCCAGGTCAGGCGCGCCATCCCGGGTATGCGCGGTGCAGCGCGCGGATCGAGGCCTCGTGCCGAAGGAGCCATTGCCGCATGGTTTCCGCCGTGTGCAACTGCTGTTCTGGCGGGTCGGTAGGCGTGTCGTGGATGAGCTTGCTCAACACCCAACGGCCGCGCTCGGCTTCCTGCTCGATCCGTGCGCGACGGTGGGCATGCCGACCGTGCCGCAAGGCGCTCATGAGGTAGTGCCCTGCTGCCCAAAGAACGAACCGCGCTCTTCCCACCGCGCCAAAGCCGAACGGGGCGGCGTGGGGCAGGTGCCCCACCTCATGGGCCAACATCAGCAGCAAGGCACGCCCATCGCCGGGGCGCAGGAAACGCCGGTGCACATAGATGCGGTGGCCCAGGACGAAGGCTCCTCCACCTTGCGCCGTGGGGTACCATGGGAACCGGAGCCAGTTCTGCTCCTTGGGCCGCACCTGCGCCAAGGCCAACAGCGTGTCCGGCACGCCGCTGGCTGCCCCCAGCAACAGCCGCGTAGCATGGGTCAGCCGCCCGTCAGCTTCCAAGAGCCGCATGGCGCGAAGTTCGATCAATTCCACAGTTGGCCTGGGTCTGCGACCACCCTGCCAGCATGGCAGCCGCTCATGGATCGGCATGCGGGTTGAAGACCCACGGCCCACGCGCCATACCTACATTCGTGCGCTAAGAACCACTACCCAATACCATGAGAAAGTACCTCGGACTCTTCGTCGCTCTCGGTGTCATCGCCATGATCGCGCTCTGGGCCATGAACTTCTACAACGGCAGTGTGGGCTTGAACGAGGATGTGACGAAACAATGGAGCAACGTGGAGAACGCCTACCAGTTGCGCGCCGATAAGACCAAGAACCTGGTGGAGATCGTGAAAGGAGCCGCCGATTTCGAGAAGGAGACCTTGACCCAGGTGGTGGAGGCCCGGGCCAAGGCCACCAGCGTGAACATCGCCCCGGGCGACCTTACCCCCGAGAAGATCAAGGCGTTCCAAGAGGCCCAGGACCAGTTCAGCGGTGCGCTCTCGCGCCTGATGGTGACCGTGGAGCGCTACCCCGACCTGAAGGCCGTGCAGGGCTTCCGCGATTTCCAAGCCCAATACGAAGGCATGGAGAACCGCATCGGCGTGGAACGGAAGAAGTACAACGATGTGGCCCGCGACTTCAACACCCGCATCAAGCGGTTCCCCGGCAACATGCTCGCAGGGATGTTCGGCTTCAGCGAGAAGGGCTACTTCGAGGCCAAGGAAGGCACCGAGAACGCACCTGATATCTCCTTCAAGTGATGCCGACCCTCGCAGCGGAGGATCTGCTGACCGAAGCCGAACTGAAGCGGGTCCGTCTGGCCATCGCGGCAGCGGAGGAACGCACTTCGGGCGAGATCCGCGTGCACATGGAGGACCATATAGAAGAGGATGTACTGGACCATGCCGCCTTCATCTTCGAGGAACTCGGCATGCACCGTACGCGCCACCGCAACGGCGTGCTCATCTACCTGAGCGTGGCCGACCGTAAGCTGGCCGTGATCGGCGACGAAGGCATCGATCGGCGTGTGCCCGCCAACTTCTGGAACGATGTGCTGGGCCTGTTGAAGCTGCATCTGGCCGCAGGCCGCCCGGCCGACGGCCTGGTGGAGGCGGTGCATACCGTGGGCGAGAAGCTCAGTGCCCTGTTCCCCCGGGAGGCCAACGACCAGGACGAACTGCCCAACGACATCAGCTTCGGCTCACGATGAGGGCGATCCTGGCGACGCTGATGTTGGTGCTCGCCGTGGGGGCGCAGGCCGCCCGGTTCGATTGCACCCTGGCCAAGCCATCCCAGGCCGAACAGAACAAGCTGGTCTGGCAGTATACCGACTTGCTCGAGCCGCACGAAGCGGAGCAGCTCGATGCCAAGCTTACCCGTTTCGCCCGGGAGACCAGCAACCGGATCCTGGTGATCGTGGTGGACACCCTCTGCGGGCTACCCGAGTCGGACCTCGCGTTCGATATCGGTGAGCAGTGGGGGATCGGCAAGGCCGGGTTCGATAATGGCATCGTCTTCCTGATCAAGCCCAACGGCACCCCCGGCGAA
>CAUJED010000163.1:0-9881 GCA_963169535.1 Bacteroidota bacterium
GTCTCACGCAGAGGCGCGGAGAACGCCGAGAAATGCCCCTCACCCCCGCCCCCTCTCCCTATGAGAGGGGAGAACGCTGCGTTCTCTGCGTGAGACTCCTCTCTTTTCCTCTCCTCCTACTCCTCCACCCGCACCACCTCCACCTCGTGGCGAGGCACCATGAACAGCAGCACCAGACCGACCACGAAGAAGCTCCCGATGATGATGATGGTGTTGCGCAGGTCGCCGGTGAGCTGGTACACCAGGCCGTAGGCGAAAGTGCCGAGCACGGTACTGAGGTAGTAGCTCACGTCGTAGAAGGAGAAGTACGAGGCATGATCGATGGTCTCCGGCAGGAATTTGGAATAGGTGCTTCGCGAGAGGGCCTGGCTACCGCCCATGACCAAGCCCACACCACAGGCCAACAGGTAGAACTCGTTCGCCCACTGGATCCCGTACGCGGCCACACAAAGCCCCACCCATACCGAGGCTCCCACCATGAGGGCGCCGATGTTGCCCAGCCGGCGACTGAGCATGACGAACAGCATGGCTCCCAGCACCGCCACGAGCTGGATCAGCAGGATGCTGATGATGAGGCTGGCGTCCCCGATCGGCCCCACCACGCCAGCGGCATCGACCTCCTTGATCTCCTCCTTGGCGAAGGTCACCGCCAGGTACATCACGGTCTGGATGCCCATGTTGAGGACGAAGAAGGCCATGAGGTAGCTGTTGAGGCGCTTGGTGCTCTGCAGCTCGCGCCACACCTTACGCAGTTCGCGATAGCCCTTGGCGATCACGTTGCCCTGGGGCTTGCGGCCGTACTGGTCATCGGGCAGCACGCGGAAAGCCAATTGGGCGAAGCCCGCCCACCAGAGCCCCACGGTGATGAAGGTGATGCGGGCGGGAAGGCCGTCGCGATCGGGTATTCCGAACAGCTCCGGCTTCATCACCATGGCCAGGTTGAGGATGAGCAGCAGCACACTTCCGATGTAGCCCATGGTATAGCCCCGGGCACTGATCCGGTCGTGGTCCTTCTTCTCCGCGATCTCGGGCAGGAAGGCATCGTAGAACACCAGGGAACCGCTGAAGCCCGCACAAGCCAACATCACCAGGAGCAGGCTGGTCCAAAGGTGGTCCATGCTGAAGAAGAACAAGCCGGCACAGCTGACGGCGCCCAGGTAACAGAAGCCCTTGAGGAAGGTCTTCTTCTGACCGGTACTGTCGGCGATCCCACTGAGGATGGGCGAGATCAGCGCCACCAGGAGGAAGCCTGCTGAAAGCGCATAGGAGTAGAGAGATTGTGCAGGTAGGCCATACCGTGCCAATACCAGATCTTCCTCGCCCCGGTGCGAGACGGCCGCGTAGAACACCGGGAAAACGGCCGAGGTGATGGTGAGCGAATAGACCGAGTTGGCCCAGTCGTACATGGTCCATCCCCGGATCACCTTCGGGTCCCCCTGGCGCATGGCTGGGTCGTTCACCGGACGGATCAGGAGGCCATGGGCCTAAGGCTGCACATCCACCTCCACCCGGCGGTTCTTGCTCATGCCCACCTCGGTGGCCGTGTTGTCGGCGGGTTCATCGCCCCCCATGGCGGCCACGGTGATGCGCCCCGCATCGATACCGGCCTCCACCAAGGCATCCTTCACCGCTTCGGCCCGTTCCTTGGCCAGTTCCAGCAGGTCGGGGCGTACCCGGGTGCGCTCCACCTCGGTGGCATCCATGTGGCCCGTGAGTTTCACCTTGATCGCCGGATCGGCCTTCATGCTGGCCACCATGTCGGTGAGCCAGCTCTCCATGCTGGTATCGAAGCTGCGCTGGAAACGCTTGAAGTAGAACACTTGTCGCTCCACTTTCTCGGCGGGCTTCAAGCTGGGGTTTGGCGCATCCTTACGGCTGAAGATGAACTCGCTCTCGGCCTTGTCCAGCTGTTCGCAGGTACACTCCCCGCGGTTCTTGATCGGATACACCTCCACATTATCCACGTAGTAGTAGGCACTGAAGACCTGCTGGCGCGTTTCGCCACGCGGGCGTTTGGTCTTGCTGTTCGGGGTCTTCTCGTTGGCGGCGAAATTCCCGACCACTAAGTACTGTTCGAAGCCCGCGGCCTCGTACACCCCGCATACCCCTTGCCAACTGAACATGTCGTCCTGGATCTTGGTGCGCAGGTTGGGCACCTTCACCTCGTAGGTCAGGCTGCTCTCATCATCCTTCTCGATCTTCTGTTTGCCGAGGTAGGCTCCGATCTCGCCAGCGGCATATTTGCTCAGGTCGCCCAAGCTCACATAATACCGCACGCAGTACAGGGAATCCTTCTTCATCTGCTTGGACAACTTGGTCTGCAGGTAGCTGCGGGGTTCCTTGTTCTGGTAGCTCCAGATCCGGATACCGGCGTAGTTGGCACCGCTCAGGGCGGTCTGTTCACCACCCAGGTTCTTCGGGGTGGAGACGTTGGACTCCACCGGGGCACTTTCGCTGAACAGGTCGGCCGCGCGTTTGGTGGGGCTTCCCCAGCCCGTGGCGAAGACGATACCTCCGGCTCGCTTCAACTTCTTCCCCTCCAGGGTCTCGAAGTCGCCATTGGTCACCCAGTTACGGTCGTGGTCGAATTTATCCTGGGCCAGGCATGGAGCGACAATGGCCAGACCGATGATGAAGAGGAGGGTTCTCATGGAGGATCTCTTGCGGAACTTGATGGCGGCAAGATAAGGCGAGCCGGTGGACGGCACGTTGCGAAGACCGTGCCGGAACAGGCCAGGAACGTGCAGGGCGGCCATTGGGCCGCCCTGCACTAGACGATCCGCCGTGCTCAACGACCGCCGAACGTATACGCCGCGCGTATTCCGAGGTAGGAGTTCGTCACGCTCTCATCGGTGAGCTCATTCTTGTCGAACAGCATCTGGTAGCGCACCGCGATGTCCACATTCTCCGTTACGAAGAAGCCCAACATGGGCGCCACCCCGAAATTGGTGGAGCCATCAGAGCCCTCCGAGGAAAGCAGGTGAACACCGGTCAACGCACCGAGATAGGCGCCTTCCTGATTGTCGGTGAAATAATACTTGGCACCCACCTGGATGGGGATCGCACCCAAACTGGACCCTTCCACTTTGACGATGCCGAGGTCGTAATCCTTCCCGGCGAAGGTCAAGTACCCTGCTTGGGCGACCACGCCCAAGTTATCCCCCACCGGGATCTCATAGCCCAAGGTGCCGCCGATGCCCACTCCATAGAAATCGCCGAAATCACCCATCGGCAATCCTGCCTCCAATCCGATCGACACCCGGCTTTCCTGGGCGGCGAGTCCGCTCATCAAAGCGACTCCCACCAAGCTTAAAAGGATCTTCCTCATGATGAATGTATGGTTAGTTAACAACGAATGTACAGCACCCCCAGCAACCATATGCTGACCAAACTCAGCGAGGTTCAGTTCTTCTGCTCCGCCCGAATGATGTTCAATGCACTACCCGCCTTGAACCAGCCGATCTGCTGCTCGTTGTAGCTGTGGTTCGCGAGAATCGTGTCGCTGCTGCCGTCCTTGTGCTTGAATACGAGGGTGAGCGGCTTGCCGGGTGTAAAGGATGTCAGATCCGTGAAGTCGATGCGGTCGTCCTCTTGGATCTTGTCGTAATCCGCCTCGTTGCTGAAGGTGAGGGCGAGCATGCCCTGCTTCTTGAGGTTGGTCTCGTGGATGCGGGCGAAGCTCTTCACCAGCACGGCGGCCACGCCCAGGTGGCGCGGCTGCATGGCAGCGTGCTCGCGGCTTGAACCTTCACCGTAGTTCTGGTCGCCCACCACGATGCTGGGCACACCGGCGGCCTTGTACGCACGTTGGGTGGCGGGCACGGGGCCGTATTCACCGGTGAGCACGTTCTTCACCTTGTCGGCCTCGCCGTTGAAGGCGTTGGTGGCCCCGATCAGCGTGTTGTTGCTGATGTTGTCCAAGTGGCCACGATAGCGCAGCCAGGTACCGGCCATGCTGATGTGGTCGGTGGTACACTTCCCTTTCGCCTTGATCAGCAGCACCGCGCCACTGATGTTCTTGCCGTTCCATGCGGGGAAAGGCTCCAGCAATTGCAGGCGCTGGCTGTCGGGCTTCACCACCACGTTCACCTTGCTGCCATCGGCGGCGGGGGCCTGGTAGCCGGCGTCCTCCACAGCGAAGCCTTTCGGGGGCAACTCCCAGCCGGTGGGCTCGGCCAGTTTCACCTGCTCGCCCTTGTCATTGGTGAGCGTATCGCGGACGGGATCGAAGGTGAGCTTGCCGCTGATGGCGATGGCGGCCACCATTTCCGGTGAGGCCACGAAGGCGTGCGTGTTGGGGTTGCCATCCGCCCGCTTGGCGAAGTTGCGGTTGAAGCTGTGGACAATGGAGTTCTTCTCCTGCTTGTCGGCCCCTTCCCGCGCCCACTGCCCGATGCACGGACCACAGGCGTTGGTGAAGATGGTGGCACCGCTCTTCTCGAAGGTCTCGATGAAGCCGTCGCGCTCAATGGTGAAACGCACTTGCTCGGAGCCGGGGTTGATGCCCAAGTGCGCCTTGGACTTCACGCCCTTCTTCGCGGCGTCGGCCACGATGCTGGCGGCACGGCTGATGTCCTCGTAGCTGCTGTTGGTGCAGGAACCGATCAGCGCCCATTCGATATCGATGGGCCAGTCGTTCTTGGCGGCCTTCTCCTTCATCTCGCTCACCGGCGTGGCCAGGTCGGGGGTGAAGGGGCCGTTGAGGTGCGGGCTCAGGGTGCTGAGGTCGATCTCGATCACCTGGTCGAAGTACTTGGCGGGATCGGCGTACACCTCGGGGTCGCCGGTGAGGTCGGCGGCGATGGTGTCGGCCAGGGCGGCCACTTCCGCACGGCCCGTGGCCTTCAGGTAGCGGCGCATGCTGTCATCATAACCGAAGGTGCTGGTGGTGGCCCCGATCTCCGCGCCCATGTTGGCGATGGTGCCTTTACCGGTGCAACTCATGCTCACGGCGCCTTCGCCGAAATATTCCACGATGGCACCGGTGCCGCCCTTCACGGTGAGGATGCCCGCCACCTTGAGGATCACGTCCTTCGGCGCGGTCCAGCCGTTGAGCTTGCCGGTGAGCTTCACGCCGATGAGCTTGGGGAACTTGAGCTCCCAGGGCAGGCCGCTCATCACGTCGCAGGCGTCGGCACCGCCCACGCCGATGGCCACCATGCCCAGGCCGCCGGCGTTCACCGTATGGCTGTCGGTACCGATCATCATGCCGCCGGGGAAGGCGTAGTTCTCCAGCATCACCTGGTGGATGATGCCCGCGCCGGGCTTCCAGAAGCCGATGCCGTACTTGTTGCTGATGCTCTCCAGGAAGTTGAAGACCTCGTTGCTCTTGTTGAGGGCATCCTGCAGGTCCTGCTTCGCCCCCACCCGGGCCTGGATCAGGTGATCGCAGTGCACGGTGCTGGGCACCGCCACCTTGGCACGGCCGGTGGTGCTGAACTGCAGCAACGCCATCTGTGCGGTGGCATCCTGCATGGTCACGCGATCGGGCGCGAAATCGACGTAATCCTTGCCGCGCCCGAAGGCCTGCTTGGCCTCGCCGTCCCAGAGGTGGGCGTAGAGGATCTTTTCGGTGAGGGTGAGCGGCTTGCCCACGGCCTTGCGGGCTGCGGCAACACGGGCGGGGAAGCGGCTGTACACCGCTTTGATCATGTCGAGGTCGAAGATCTGGCTCATGGAGGTGCGAATTCGCGGCACGAAGGTAAGGATCCCCCCTTCTCGCCTGGCCCGCCCATCGCTGAACGCCATTCGGTGCGAAGCACGAAAGCCGCCCCTTGCGGAGCGGCTTTCGTCGGATGTGGGGCGGCGCTCAGAGCCGTTCGGTGGCGGAGGCCAGGTTCTCCAGCAGGCGGTGGGTCTCGGCGCCATCGTTGTGGAACATGCCGTTGAGGCCCAAGGTGCCCACGAGCTGGGCCACGTCCACCTTCAGGCGGATGGTGAAGGGCGTGCCGAGCACCATGCCATGGACATAGGGCACAGCCGTCAACTGCGGTTCCAAGGAGGCCCCGATGGCGTGGTACTGGAACCCTTCGCCCTCGTCCTGCACGTCATTGGCATTGGCATCCACGAACCCTTCCAGTTTGATGAAGATGCGACCGGCACTGGTATTCCACATCCAGGTCATGTCGGCCACGTTCAACGGATAGGGCGCGGCCACCTGGTCCGGGAATCCGTAGCTGGACGCATCATCCAACCCGTAGTACAATTCCACCTGGCCCACTTGGGCCGGACTGATGGTGCCCAAGGTGAATTGGTTGGTGGTATTGCTCGCATCCACCAGCATGATGGTATCCTGCAACCGGGCCAGCATGGTGCCCGAGCTGGCGGAAATACGCACATCGTGCACGTAGTATTTGAGCTTGGTGATCCGAACGGTGCGGCCGTTCGCATCCACGAAAGGCGTGTTCAGCGCGAACGGTGCCGCACCGTTCACGAAGGTGTACGAGAGCTGCACGGGCAGCTCGTTCGGCGTTACCTGGCCTTTGTGGCAGGCGATCAGGGCGGTCGCCAGGGCGGCGACGAAAAGGGTCTTCGAGGTTCTCATGGACTAATCCTGGTTGATGTTGAAAGTGAGTCCCACCACGTAGCGTTGGCGGGTGGGGGTGATGAGATGGCCTTCATGGTTCAGCAAGGCCTGCTGGAAATACGCCGAGAAAGAGAACCGCTTCCACCAGGCCCGAAGGCCGGCATGGGAAAAGACGGTGGTACCACCGGTACCGGTGTCCGCGCGGCCATCGACCTGGTCGAACCCCATCCATTCGGCGTAGATGCCCAGCGCCGGTGCGAAGCTCAGGGTATCGTTCCCGAACCGGTGGAACACCTCGGCCGTATGGCTTATGGCGTGTCCCATGCGGTGGCCGTTGGCGTTGGTGCCATTGATACGGACCAGGGAACTGATGCCTCCGGCGGTCCGTCCGCGGCGAACGGCGTACTCCAGGGAGAACATGGCATCCCAAGCGCCGGTACCGAGTTGCAGGTCCGGGCTCACCAGCTCGTCGTCCACACGCAGGTCGCTTCGGCCGAGGGGGGCCTTCACCCCGGCGCCCAGGAGCAACCGATGCACGTAGCGGCGATCGATACCCGCCTTGGTGTTGACCACTTGATAACGGAGCATCGCGAACGGATCACCGAGGCCGTATTCGTCGAGCATCCTATAGCGGTTCACACTGCGGTAGGTATTGGTGAAAGGTACACTGGCCAACAGGAGGAAACGTTCGCCCAGGCGAATGTCGGCGCGTAACTCGGCCACGTTGACGATCTCCACCATGGGCACCTCGCGGTATGCGACCGTGGGTGCCACATGGCTGCCATGCTTGATGAGCAGTGGCGAGGAAAGGGGCACGCGGGTGGTGCCCTGCATGTATCGGGTGCGGTAGAACACCCCGATGGTACTGCGCCTGTCGTTGGGCTGCACCCCGAGGTAGATGCCGCAAACGTCGCATGCGTTCAAGGCGATCGGCGCGCATAGCCAAAGGCATGCGGCCAGGATCCTGATCATGGAGAATGAAGGGAGTTCTTGGGTCGAACACAGCTACCCACGTCCGGTCCCGCACCGCAGCACGGGATAGGGAGGCGGGTCGTCAAGCGAACGACCAGGGCACCGGTTCGGCGGTGGGTACGGCACGTTCCAACGGGTGCTGCACCAGAAGGGGATGGACCACCGCGAAAGGCCCGGCAGGGAGCCAGGTGTGCGCCGATGCCACGGGTGCCTTGGGTTCGAACCGGTCGGCGAGGCGCTCGATGGGGAACTCGGCCGAGGCCTGGTGCTCCAAGGCACGGAAACGTTTGGTCAGCTGGCACTCGCCATGGCAGGTGCGCATCTCGGCCACCACCTCGCGTTGCACGCACAACGCGCGTTCGATGTGGGCACGGTCCAAGTGGAACTGCACCAGCACCATGAGTGGCGCCAGGTGCACGGCACCGAGCACCACCAACAGCAGACGGGCACACGCGGCATGCATAGGGAGCGAAAGGTACACAGGCCTTCCGGATCGGGGTTGACATCGGTCAAGTGAAGGATCCGTTGCATCTTCAGGCCGCCGTTCATCGTCCAACGACCATGCATCAAGACCTCGTCCTCATCCTTGGGCTGCTCTTCGTGGTATCCATCCTCACCATGCTGAGCCCGAAGTTGCGGATCGCCTATCCGATCCTGCTGGTGATCTCGGGGTTGGCCATCGCCTTCATCCCAGGCATGCCCCGGGTATCCGTCGAGCCGGACCTGATCCTGGTGGTGTTCCTTCCGCCGCTGCTGTACGAAGCGGCGATGCACATCGCGTGGCCGGAGTTCTGGAAATGGCGACGTTCCATCAGCATGCTGGCCTTCGGACTGGTGTTCTTCACCTCGGTGGGTGTGGCGTACTTCACCAGCGCGGTCGTTCCGGGGTTCACGCTGGCCATGGGGTTCCTGCTGGGCGGCATCATCTCCCCGCCCGATGCGGTGGCGGCCACCAGTGTGCTCAAGAGCGTGAAGATCCCACGGCGGGGCACGATCATCCTGGAAGGCGAAAGCCTGATCAACGATGCGAGCTCGCTGATCGTATACCGCTTCGCCCTGGCGGCGATCCTCACGGGGTCGTTCTCCTTCGGTGCGGCAGTGGAAGACTTCTTCGCTGCGGCCGTGGGCGGTGTGGTGGTGGGGGTGGCCCTGGGCAACATCCTGTACGTACTGCACCGGTTCCTACCCACCACGCCGAGCATCGACACGTCCATCACCCTGATGACCCCGTACATCGCATACCTGAGCGCGGAGGAGTTCCACTTCAGCGGGGTGATGGCGGTGGTGGCCTGCGGGCTGTTCCTCAGCTTCCGGGCGCACGACTTCATGGACTACCGCTCGCGCATGCAGACCAACGCCACCTGGAGCACCTTGGGCTACATCCTGAACGGGGTGGTCTTCGTCCTGATCGGCCTGGAGCTGCCGGTGGTGTTGGAGGGCCTTTCGCGCGAAGCGGTGATGGCGGGCATCCGGTACGGCACCTGGATCAGCTTGTTGGTGATCGCGTTGCGATTCCTGTGGATGTACCCCGCCGCGCACCTGCCACGCTGGCTCTCGCCCCGGATCCGGCGCAAGGAGCCCTCTCCGGGATGGCGGCTACCCACGATGCTGAGCTGGGCGGGCATGCGCGGGGTGATCTCCCTGGCCATGGCCTTGGCGCTACCGATCAGCCTGCCCAACGGTGAACCGTTCCCGGAACGGGCCACCATCATCCTGATCACCTTCGTGGTGATCCTGATCACCTTGGTGCTGCAAGGCATCACCCTACCCTTCGTGGTGCATTGGCTGAAGCTGGAGGAGGTGGACCCACGGCTGAACCCCGAAGAGCAGAAGCTGGCCTTGCGGCACCAACTGGCCCAGGCCGCATTGGAACGGCTGAACCGGGCCGACGTGCCGCGCGACGAACTGATGGAACGCCTGCGGGCCAACTACCGGCGTGTGTTGGACAGCACCGCCACGGGGCTACAGGAACTGCACGGGGAAGGGCTTCCCACCCAGCCTGCCGAACTGGACGAGCTGGAGAAATACCAGCTGGCGGCCATCGCAGCACAGCGCGAAGCGTTGACCCTGGCCCGCAAGGAGAACATCTTCGATATCGAACTTATCCGGAAGCAGGAAGCGCGGCTGGACCACGAGGAGGCCCGTGCCGAGCATTGATGGCGATGCCCGTGGCATGGACTGCCGATGGCGGAAAGCCCCACCCTCCCGGGTGGTTGCGGGGGCGGCCTCGGGCCACGGCCATGCGCCAAGCCGAAGCCCCCGCGAGCGCGCAGAGCGGAGGCCGGTGCGGAGCGGAAGAAGCACCGCTTACGTCGGCCACACCGATAGAGCCGGGTGCGGAAAAGGTCCGAATGAAGAAGGGGTCGCTTCCGCGACCCCTTCG
>CAUJED010000164.1:0-11263 GCA_963169535.1 Bacteroidota bacterium
GAGAAGACCAAGAACCCGAGCTACCGGGGCCTGCAGATCGACCAGGTGGACCGTGGCAACGGGATCGTGGTCTTCACCAATGGAGATCAGGTGAACGTGCGCGACTCCGGCAACGCCCAGCAGAAGGAGGACATCTTTCGCACGCAGATCGAGGAGACGATCAAGCACCACTTCGACAAGCAGAAAGCGTTGCTGCCGCTGGGCATCAAAGTGCTCTCGCTCTTCTTCATCGACCGCGTGGACAACTACGTGGCACCAGACGGGCTGATCCGGCGGTTGTTCGACGAGGCCTTCGAGCGACTGAAGAAGGACCATCCGTACTGGAAAGGCTGGAAGGCGACGGACGTGCGCGAGGGCTACTTCGCCAAGAAGAAGGCGGCCAAGGGCAAGGTGGAGGAGTTCGTGGACACCGCCATCGAAGTGGACCAGAAGACCAAGGCCGACCAGGAAGCCGAAAAAGCGGCCTATGAGCTGATCATGAAAGGCAAGGAACGCCTGCTGAACCTGGACGAACAGGTGGCCTTCATCTTCGCCCACAGCGCCCTGAAGGAAGGCTGGGACAACCCCAACGTGTTCCAGATCTGCACGCTGAACCAGACCACCAGCGAGGCCAAGAAGCGGCAGGAGATCGGTCGCGGCCTGCGCCTGGCCGTGGACCAGCAGGGCGATCGCGTGATGAGCGAACAGGTGAACGTGCTCACCGTGGTGGCCAACGAGAGCTACGAGCGCTTCGCCGATGCCTTGCAGAAGGAGTACACCGAGGCCGGCCAGTTGGCACCGCCGAAACCCACCAACGCCAGGCGATCCGCGGCCAAACGCAACGACAAGCTGTACCGGAGCAAGGCTTTCCGGGCCTTCTGGGACCGGCTGATGCAGCAGGCGGAGTACGAGATCCTGGTGGACCCGGCCGCCGTGGTGGACGCCTGCGTGGCCAGGCTGAACGCCGAGCAGTTCCCCGAACCGCACATCGTGGTGACACGCGGCGAATTCGTGCTGAGCACCATCAGCGTGGAACTGCAGCAGGTGAGTGCGGGCCTCGCCAAACTGGATGTGAGCATCAGCAATACCGCCGGTGAAAGCCGCAGCAGCACGCAATGGTTCCGGACCGGCGATGACCTGGCCCGCAAGCTCAATGAGCCCCGGTTGAAAGGCTACAAAGTGGTGGGGATCGACGGCGAAGGCGGCGAGGCACGCGTCCTCTTCGGGGACAAAGGCGAACTGGGCGTAGGTGAACAGCACCAGTTCCAGCTCCGCGAGGAGAACCGCAATGCACCGAGCACGCGCCTGGAAGCACAGGCCACGCACCCGGTCTTCAACCTGATCGACCGTGCCGCGCAGGAAACGCGGTTGACACGCCGCACCGTGCGCGCCATCTTCGAGCGGATGAGCGCCGAGAAGAAGAAGTGGGTCTTCCGCAATCCGGAAGGTTTCAGCGGTGTGTTCGTGCGCACCATCCGCGAGCTGCTGGCGGACCACATCGCCGAACGTGTGCAATACCACTTGAAGAAGGAGAAGCAGGAAGCCGACCTGGAAAACCTGTTCCCGCCCGAGAAGAAGTACGCGCAGAAGGAATTGATCGAAGGCTCGAAAGCGAGCATGTACGACATGGTGCAGGTGGACAGCGACGTGGAGAAGCACTTCGTCCAGCTACGGCTCAACGAGGACGGCAAAGTGCAGGGCTACCTGAAGTTCCCGGCCAACTTCGAGATCGGCATGCCCCGGATCATCGGCAACTACAACCCGGACTGGGGTGTGCTGCGCGAGGATGAACGGAAGCCGGAAGTGCTGCTGGAACTGGTGCGCGAAACCAAGGGCACCACCATTGTGGAGAACCTGCAATGGGGCCACGAGAAGCGCAAGATCAAGCTGGCGAAGAAGTACTTCGCTGCCCTGG
This sequence comes from Bacteroidota bacterium, assembly GCA_963169535.1. Taxonomy (GTDB): domain Bacteria; phylum Bacteroidota; class Bacteroidia; order Flavobacteriales_F; family PHOS-HE28; genus PHOS-HE28. The sequence continues at coordinate 1,895 of CAUJED010000164.1, forward strand.
GCGTGGACTACCGGCCGGTGGATGACAAGGTGGTGCGGTGGTGGGAGAAGGATCCGGAGGGCAAGGGTTGACCCCAGCACCCTCCACTGCTACGCCGTTGGGCAGGAACAGCCTGGACCGCCGGTGAACGCCCCGTGACTTTCCCACCGCCCTCACCATCCTCACCTCTCTCACCATTCTCCCCGACCTCATTCCCGTCCGACCTGCACACCGTGCTGCCAAGGCCCCGCTCCAACCACGCCATATAGCGCTGGACATCAACGCATTGCCATTCAGTGTTTCAGCAACATCAACTCACTGACCTTATTCTGCACTTTTAAGCTCAATCATTTGAGCTTATCTTTGCTTCATGCTTGAAGTTCCTGAATCCGAGATACTTGCCCGGCTCCACGAAGAGAACCCCTGGTGGCAGGTGGGGCGCGGCATCCACCCCGACCTCGTCCACCTGCCGCGCCGGGCTTATCTGAATGACTTCTGCCGGTTGGTACGTGAAAAGGACCCGCATCGTGCCGTGGTGCTCATGGGGCCGCGCCGCGTGGGCAAGACCTACCTGGTGATGCACACCATCCACGAGCTGATGGAGCGCCACGGCGTTTCGGGCCGCGACATCCTGTACGTGATGCTGGAGACCCCGATCTACAACCGGCAGGGGCTGGATGCACTGGTGGCGCGGTTCCGCAAACTGTTCGAACGCCCCGCCGGCCAAACGCTCCACGTCTTCTTCGACGAGGTGCAATACCTGAAGGAATGGGAGGTACACCTCAAGACCTTGGTGGACCGGCACCGCGACATCCGCTTCGTGGCCACCGGCAGCAGCGCTGTGGCCCTGAAGACCAGGAGCGCCGAGAGCGGCGCCGGGCGCTTCACGGAGTACATGCTGCCGCCGCTCACCTTCGCCGAGTACCTGCGCTTCATCGGCAGGGAGGAAGCGCTGATCACGGCACACGGCGATGGACCGGCCCCGCGATACCGCACCACCGACATCGTGGGCTTGAACCGGGCCTTCATCGACTACATGAACCACGGGGGCTACCCGGAAGCCGTGTTCTCGGCACGCCTGCAACAGGACCCGCAGCGCTACATCAAGAATGACATCATCGACAAGGTGCTGCTGCGCGACCTGCCCACGCTGTACGGCATCGCCGACATCCAGGAACTGAACAGCCTGTTCAACACGCTGGCCTACCACACCAGCCGCGAAGTGAGCATGGAGGAACTGAGCAAGACCAGCAACGTGGCCAAGAACACCCTGGCCAAGTACCTGGAGTACCTGGAGGCCGCCTTCCTGATCCGCCAGATGCGCCGCGTGGACGAGGACGTGACGCACTTCAAGCGCAAGACCACCTTCAAGGTCTTCCTCACCAACCCCACCATGCGGGCGGCCCTGTTCAATCCCCTGCGTGAAGGTGATCCGGCGCTGGGCCAGCAGGTGGAGACGGCCATCCACAGCCAGTGGATCCACAACCGCGACTTCATCGATTCGCTGCACTATGCCCGATGGAAGAGCGGCGAGGTGGACTTCGTCAGCCTGGACAGGGCCGGCCGGAAGGCGCGTTTCGCCGTGGAAGTGAAATGGAGTGACGCCGCGTGGGACGATCCCCGGCAGATCAAGGGTCTGCTGGCCTTCTGTAAAAAGCACCGGCTCGAAAGGCGCCCGCTGGTGACCACCCTCACCCGCGAAGGCGTGCGCACGCTGGAGGGCGTGGATGTGGAATTCACCCCCAGCAGCCTGCACTGCTACACCGTGGGCAGGAACAGCCTGGACCGCCGGTGAATGTCGATCCACTTTTTCACCGCCCTCACCACCCTCACCCTTTCTCCCACCCTACATTCGTTCAACCCAATTCTCCCCCGCATGACCCCCCTCATCCTCCTCGGTTCCGTCGTACTGCTGGCCCTCTACGCCGTCGCCATCTACAACAAGCTCGTGAAGGGCAAGAACCTGGTGGCCGAGGGATGGAGCGGCATCGACGTGCAGTTGAAGAAGCGGCACGACCTGATCCCGAACTTAGTGGAGACGGTGAAGGGCTACGCGGCGCATGAGAAGGAGACCTTCGAGAACGTGACCCGGGCGCGGGCGGCGGCGCAGCAGGCCACCACCATCGAGGGCCAGCAGGCGGCGGAGAAGCAGTTGAGCGGCGCGATGATGAAGCTGATCGCCGTGGCTGAGCAATACCCGGAGCTGAAGGCGAACACCAACTTCCTGGACCTGCAGACGCAGTTGGGGCAGATCGAGGGCGACCTGGAAAAAGCGCGGCGCTACTACAACGGCACGGTGCGCGAGCAGAACACGCTGATCGAATCGTTCCCGAGCAATTTGGTGGCCAACGGCTTCGGCTTCAAGCTGGCGGCGTTCTTCGAGCTGGACAGCCCGGCGGAGAAGGCCGTGCCCAACGTAAAGTTCGCATGATGCGGCGCGTACTGCTTGGGGCTGCACTGGCCATCGGGCTGGCGGCCTCTGCCCAATCGGAGCGGATCATTTCGTTCCATACCGACCTCACGGTAGCGGCCGACGGCGGCCTCACGGTGACGGAGGACATCAAGGTCCACGCACGGGGCATCGAGTTCAAGCGCGGCATCGTGCGCAAGCTGCCGCTGAGGTTCACGAGCCACCACGGTCGCACGCACCGGGTGGAGTACGAATACACCGAGGTGCTGATGGGCGGCAAGGAGTCGCCCTACCACACCGCCGAAGAGGGCGACGACTACGTGCTGTACGTGGGCGACAAGGACGTGTACCTCGAGCCCGGCGACTACCACTACCGCATCACCTACACCACCAAGGGCCAGGTGGGCTTCTTCCCGGAGTTCGACGAGATCTACTGGAACGTGAACGGCAACGGCTGGGCCTTCTACATCGACAGCATCTCGGCCACGATCCACCTGCCGGAAGCCGCGCAGGTGCGGCAGACCGCCTGCTACACCGGGGTGATGGGCTCGACGGAAAGAGCATGTTCGGATTCGATCATCGATGCGCGCACCGTGCACTTCACCGGTCGTGCCATGAGCTACTACGAGGGCCTCACCGTGGCCGTGGGTTTCCAGAAGGGCGTGGTGGCCGAGCCGCCGCCGCCCACCTTTTTCGAGAAGTACGCGCTCGGCCTCGTGGGCGGTGCCATCACCCTGTTGCTCCTGCTCTACTACGCCATCACCTGGTTCCGTCATGGCCGCGATCCCGACAGCCCCGTGGTGATCCCGCTCTTCGAACCGCCCGACGGACTGTCACCGGCCTCCGTGGCCATGGTGATGAACGGCAGCTACGACAACGAGCAGATCACCCCGGCCATGATCTCGCTCGCGGTGAAGGGCCACATCCGCATCGAGGAAGAGACCCAGAAGATCCTGGGCATTTTCAAGCAGCATACGTACACCCTCCGGAAACTGAAGGGCGGCAGCGGTTTGCCGAAGGAGGAGCAGGAATTGCTCAACCGCATGTTCGGCTCGGGTTCGGAGAGCTTCGAGATCACCGGCTCGTACAACCCCACGGTGCAGAGCATGGCGAGCGCGTTCCGGGGCAAATTGCGCGACCAGTGGAGCGGCTTCCTCACCAAGGGCAACAACTGGAAGTTCTGGCTCATCGCCCTGCTCACCATCATCGTCTGCGTCATCGCGCTGCTGATCCTGCACGACTCCTACGATGGAGACTACGACCTACTGTTCTTCGCCGGCTTCGTGGTGGCCAACCTGATCCTCTTCATCACCTACGCCCGCCTGATCCGGAAACCCAGCGTGGAGAAGCTGGCACTACGCGCCAAGTTGAAAGGCTTCAAGATGTACTTAGGCGCTGCGGAAGAGAAGCAGTTGCAGCATTTCAATCCGCCTGCGATGACGCCCGAAGTTTTTGAGAAGTACCTGCCCTACGCCATCGCCCTCGGTGTGGAGAAAGTCTGGGGCGAACGCTTCCAGGACCTGATCAACAAGGCCATGGTGGACAGCAGCTACCGCCCGGGCTGGTACAGCGGATCCATCGGGCATTTCGGATCCTTCGCGCACAGCATGAACTCGTCGTTCTCCAGCAGTGTGAACAGCTCCAGCACGCCGCCTTCAAAGAGTGGCGGCAGCGGTGGTGGTGGGTCTTCTGGCGGTGGCGGTGGTGGCGGAGGCGGCGGGGGGTGGTAGCGCACGAGCCGAGCGGTTGTTTCACTGAGAACCATGACCCTGGGCCACGTTCAACACTCTTTCACCCTATGGAGCGGACGGGAAGCGTGCGCGATCCTGCGGGCACACGGATTCGAGCAGATGCGACCGCGTGCCTCCTTGCGGTGTCAAGGCCGCCACATCATCATGCAGAAGGCCCTTGAAGGCTCCGCCATCACCGTGCCTGTGCCCGACCACGAGTAACTTCGCATCGGTACGCGCACGTCCATCATCCGCCAAAGCCGCGTGGACCGTTCTCTGTTCGCATGATCCCCGCCGGAAAGGGATGGAACACACCCATCTCGGACGAGTTCGACGCGTTGCTGGCAGAGCGCGATGGGTGGGGCGCGGAGGAGTTGGATCTCGTGATCAACTACGACATCAAGTACCGGATGGGAGACGAGTTGGAGGGATCAGAAGATCAGCGAATGAGCGGGCCACCCGAGAAGCACGAAGAGCACCGGAGTTTACCCGGTGAGCAGGAGATCACGCGCTTCGAGCTGCTGCGCGTATTGGATGGTGATGTTGAATGGATGCAAGCGCAGGAAGAATTGATCATCTGCCTGTGTCCGCCAGTGATCAAGCGGCTCATCGCCTACAGGGTGTTCGTGAACCACCAGTACGATGTGGTGCTGCGCGGCGTGTGCAGCGGCTGCAAGACCGACGCTACCCGCTACGTGGAGATCGGCGAGGATAGCGAGGTGGAGAGGCGGATCAAAAAGGTGCTCAAGGAGCGGGGGTGTGGATGACGCTGGTGCGCACCCTATTGCAGACACCCCAAGGATGAGATCGCCTTCAGGTCCGCCATGGTCCGGCTCCTCAGCAAGCCTTCCACCGAACGCACCATGGTGGGCAAGCCATCGGCCAGCCGTGATGTTCCCCACGTGCCACACAGGATCCGTCAGGATCGGACGACCATCGCGGTAGTGGCGGTGTGGTAGGCGCGTGTTCGGAGCCTCATCCAGGTCATAGCGTATGCACGTATCCGGTTCACGAGTGGAACCCATCCAGGAACCATCAGGTCCTCCGGACGTGCAGGACAAGTCGCGGAGGTGGCGATATGGTGGATCCACAAGCACGCTTCCCGGCATTCCCTGCGCGGCAACGTGAGCCCATCAACCGGAAAGAAGACCCGGCAGCCCTCTGGTAAACCCGCCCCATCCCGCGCTCGCCATACCTTGCCGCCGTTCCGGCATGAAGAAAGGCTATGATATCCTGCGGGATGGCGCCCGTAACCGTTCGGTGGAGTTCACCCGCGATGAACGTCGGGAGCTGGGCTTGGAGGGCCTGTTGCCCTATGCCGTGGTATCCCAACTACAACAGGTGAAGCGCGTGATGGGAGGCTTGCGCCGCAAGGCCAACGACCTGGAACGCTACATCCTGCTCAACTCCCTGCAGGATCGCAACGAGCGGCTGTTCTACACCGCGGTGATGCAACACCTGGAGGAGATCCTGCCGTTGATCTATACCCCCACCGTGGGGCAGGCCTGCCAGGAGTACTCCCGCATCTTCCGCCGAGCCAAGGGGTTCTACATCACGCCGGAGGATCGGGGCCGCATGGCGGAGATCATGGCCAACTGGCCCGAAAAGGACGTGCGCGTGATCGTGGTCACCGATGGGCAACGCATCCTGGGCCTGGGCGACCTGGGTGCCAACGGCATGGGCATCCCCATCGGGAAGCTCGCGCTATACACGGCCTCCGCGGGCATCCACCCGCACCAGTGCATGCCCATCACGCTCGACGTGGGTACCAACAACCAGGCCCTGCTCGACGACCCCTTCTACCTCGGCTATCCGCACCGTCGTCTGGAAGGCGATGCCTACTTCGACCTGGTGGATGAATTCATCCAGGCCGTGCGGCAGCACTTCCCCCAAGCGCTGGTCCAGTTCGAGGATTTCTCCACGCCCAACGCTTACGCCCTGCTGGAAAAGTACCGCGACCAGGTGTGCTGCTTCAACGACGATATCCAGGGCACCGCCGCCGTGGCCCTGGCCGGCGTGTACGCCTCCACGCGCATCACCGGCATGGCCTTCAAGGACCTGCGCGTACTCTTCCTCGGCGCGGGCTCTGCCGCCACGGGTATCGCCGACCTCATGGCCTCCGCCTTCCACGAGGAAGGCCTGGCCCCGGAAGAGGCCCTGCGCCGCCTCTGGTTCGTGGATAGCAAGGGCCTGGTGGTACGCGGACGTGAAGGTCTCGACGCACACAAGCTGCGTTTCGCCCACCCCCATGCGCCCATGGACTTCATGGAGGCCCTGGACGATATCCGCCCGCATGTGCTGATCGGCGCCACGGGATCGCCCGGCACCTTCGACCGCAAGGTGATCGAGAAGATGGCGACGTTCAACGAACGACCGGTGATCTTCGCGCTGAGCAACCCCACCTCCCGCGCGGAATGCACCGCCGAGGAAGCCTACACCTGGAGCGATGGACGTGCCGTGTTCACCAGTGGAAGCCCCTTCCCTCAAGTGGTGTACCAGGGGCGCGAGTTCCGGCCGGGGCAGGGCAACAACGCGTATATCTTCCCCGGTATCGGACTGGGCGCCATCCTCTCCGGCGCGCGCTCCGTCACCGACCCCATGTTCCTGTTGGCCGCACGCACCTTGGCCCAGCTCGTGAAACCCGAGGACATCGAACGCGGATCGCTCTACCCACGGCTTACCGCGATCCGCGAGATCTCCCACGCCATCGGCACCGCCGTGGCGGAGGAAGCTTTCCGCACCGGTCTGGCCACCGCCCCCAAGCCCGCCGATATCGCTGCGGCCGTGAAGGCGTACATGTACGACCCGGTGGATCCGTCGGTGGCCTGAGGTGACCTGCGGCTTGCACGGCCTCTGGAGAGGTACCGGTCCCACACCCGCTACCTTCGCGCTCACCGGTCCATCCTTCCCCCTGTTGTCATGCCAACACCGTCCGCCATGCGCTTCCACACCCGCAAGTGGATCAAGCCCGAGGACCTCAACGCCAACGGCACGCTCTTCGGCGGGCGCCTGCTGGAATGGATCGATGAGGAGGCCGCACTCTACGCCATCATCCAGCTGGAGAACCCACGCACCGTGACCAAGCTGATCAGCGAGATCGACTTCGTCAGTTCCGCCAAACAGGGCGACATCATCGAGATCGGCATCGAGGCGGTGAAATTCGGCAACACCTCCCTGACCCTGCGCAGCGAGGTGCGCAACAAGATGACGCGCCAGACCATCATCACCATCGACCGCATCGTGATGGTGAGCATGGACGAGCACGGCCGGCCCAAGGCCCACGGTAAGACACAGGTGGAGTACGTGAAGGACCGGCTGGGATAGGCCTTTCACCGCTGTTGCAGGTCCGGCAAGCCCCCATCCCCTTCCAAGAGCATTCATCATGCTCCGCGATCCAGGGGTATCTTGCATCCTCTCCAGCGATACGCACTTCGCCATGCTCCCCGACCGCCGCACCTTCATCCGCAACACCACGCTCGCCATCCTGGGCCTCGACCTGCTGCCCCGCCAGGTGATGGGTTTCCACCTGCCCGGCGATGCCAAGGTGCGCCTGGGCTTCATCGGCGTGGGCCTGCGCGGGCAGGTGCACCTGGCGGAACTGGCCCTGCGCGACGATGTGGAGATCATCGCCCTCCACGACCCGGATCCAGCGATGATGGCGCTGGCACAGGAAGCACTACAACACGCCAAGCGCAAGCCCGCCGCGGAGTACACCAAGGGCAACGACGACTACAAGGAATTGCTGAAGCGCAATGACATCGACGCGGTGATCATCTGCAGCCCATGGGAGTTCCATGTGGAGCAGGGCATCGCGGCCATGGAGGCGGGCAAGATCGTGGGCATGGAGGTCTGCGGCGCCGTGAAGCTGCAGGACTGCTGGGACATCGTGCGGGCCAGCCAGCGCACGGGCATCCCCTTGATGATGCTGGAGAACGTGTGCTACCGCCGCGACGTGATGGCCGTGCTGAACATGGTGCGGCAAGGCAAGTTCGGCGAGCTGGTCCACGGCCAGGGCGGCTACCAGCACGACCTGCGCCATGTGCTCTTCAACAGCGGCAAGCCGGGCGGCTATGGCGACGGCGTGGAGTTCGGCCCCAACGCCTGGAGCGAGGCCAAGTGGCGCACGCAGCACTACGTGGACCGCAACGGCGAGCTCTACCCCACGCACGGCCTCGGCCCCTTGGCCACCATGATGGACCTGAACCGCGGCAACCGCCTCACCCGCCTGAGCAGCACCGCCAGCAAGGCCCGCGGCGCGCACAAGTTCATCGTGGAAAACCCCAAGGGCGGACCGGACCATCTCAACGCCAAGGTGCAGTTCAAGTGCGGTGACATCGTGAGCACCCTGCTGCAATGCGCCAACGGCGAGACCATCCTGCTCACCCACGATACCACGTTGCAACGCCCGTACAACTTAGGCTTCCGCGTGCAGGGCACCGAGGGCCTATGGCAGGACACCGGCTGGGGCGACCTGGACCAGGGCATGCTCTACTTCGAGCAAGAGATGGAGCACAGCCACCGCTGGGCCAACAGCAAGGTCCATTTCGAGCAGTACGACCACCCGCTGTGGAAGCGCTACGCCGCGCAGGCCGAAGGCGCCGGACATGGCGGCATGGACTTCTTCGTCGACCACGCCTTCATCGAGTGCATCAAGCGCAAGGAGCCCTTCCCGCTGGACGTGTACGACATGGCCACGTGGTACGCCATCACCCCGCTGAGCGAGAAGAGCATCGCCGAGGGCGGCCAGGTGCAGGACATCCCCGATTTCACCGAGGGCAAATGGCAGGAGCGCAAACCCATTTTCTGCTTGGATGACCAGTATTGAGCGGATGGTCGTGGTGTGCATGACTACCCTGCCAAGCTCGGCAGCTCCCTGCTGGTGATGAACATCGTGGGCGGTTCGGCACTGCTGTGGTTTGCGCGGTGGAGCAGTAGCGCGCCGCGGTAGGTCTGAACGATCCGCCTCGCTACATAACTTACGCCCATCCGTCGCTTTACTGATTTGGGAACACTTCGTTACCGCGGTAGTAACGCGACAGCAGAAACCAAACCCTAAGCCCTTGGCATGATCCGCAGTCCTCTCGCTGACTTGGAGCTGGGTTGAGAACCATTTCGCTTTGCAAGCCAATTTGGCTGGCTTTACGAAACGGACATCCTCGCCCAAGTCTGGAAATTGACGCAATGCGTAAGCCAATCGTTAGCGGGCATTGTAAAGACCGACCAGTCCGAACAAATAAACTTTTGACAATG